>NZ_JBEFST010000012.1:0-194373 GCF_053483675.1 Mycolicibacterium sp. XJ1819
CGTCGACGTCGTACACCACGTCTCTGAACTTGACCAGGAATCGACGGTGATGACAGCTGTGGATCGTCCACGTTGAAACCACACGGAGGTCCGCCGTAATTGGTGCGTTGCCAGTCAACGCCGTCCCCCTTCTTGTTGAGCGCCCCACTTGAGTCGCAACAGGTTGCGATCAAACGATCGGTTGAATATGATTTAGGCGTAACGGTGCCAGCTAGGAAAAATCTGGGAAGTAGAAACGTGGAGGTCAGATGCGGCCCAGAAACGTCGAGCCGCATGGTCGATGCGACGCCACGGTGACGCCGCAAACCCGACCGGCCTATCATTCAACCGATTGGTAGGCGTTGACCGGTGGCGGGCATCTAGTCCGTTCTTCGGCGTGGAGCTAGCTCATTGACGTTCGAAACGAAGTGAAACAGGTGTGGATAGCACGGCGACCCACACCAATGTTCGGCGAAAGGCACATAAGCATGCAACTGGCGCACGTAGCAAACCCGGTTGAATTGAATCTCGCAACATTGATCGAAAGGATCGGTGCTGCGGTATCTGAGCGCCCGGCCATCATTGAGCGACGGGCCACGATCACCTTCGCCGAATTCGTCGATCGCTCGCGTCGACTGGCATCGCTTCTGGCCGAGCGCGGCTTCGGCTGCTACCGAGAACGTAGCGAGCTGCGGGGCCACGAAGTCGGTCAGTCTCTGATGGGCCAGTACCTCTACAACGGATCTGAATACCTGGAAGGCATGATCGGCGCCTACCGCGCGAGGGTGGCGCCCTTCAACATTAACTATCGCTATGTCGCCGACGAGTTGGCATACCTGCTCAACGACGCCAGACCCCAGATCCTGCAGTACCACGCACAATTCGCCCCCGCCTTGGGCGAGGCGTTAGCGATGACAGATCTGCGGCCCTTGCTGCTTCAGGTCGCGGACGACTCGGGCCACGATCTGCTACCGACGGCCCTCGACTACCACGACACCTTGGCGGCAACTAAGCCGATCGCGCTCGCCGCTCCATCCGCCGATGACCTCTACGTTCTTTACACCGGAGGCACCACAGGGATGCCCAAGGGTGTCCTGTGGAGACAGGCCGATGTTGCCGTCACCACGATGGGGCTCATTGATCGGCGCAATGGCGAGGAGTGGCGGTCGGTTGAGGACGCCGTCGAGACAGCGCGACGACGCTCACCCGGACGCACGCTGCTGTGCGCACCGCTGATCCACGGCGCCTCGCAGTGGGGCGCCATGCAGACGTTGGGCCGGGGCGGCACGATCGTCATACCCGACAATGTGAAGACATTCGACGCTGCCGACGTGTGGGACACCGTTGCATGTGACGACGTAACGCAGATGGCGATCGTCGGGGAAGCATTTGCCGCCCCCCTGGCTGACGAGATCGAGCGTCGCCCCCGCGATGTGGCATCGTTGCGATACCTCGTAAGCGGCGGTGCCGCATTGAGGCCGGAGACTCGAGCACGAATCCTTGCTGCAGTACCAAACTTGACAGTGTTGGAAACAATCGGGTCCTCAGAAACCGGCATCCAGGGCAGCTCCATGGTCTCAGTGTCCTCGCCGCAACAAAAAAGCGAATTCACCCCCGATTCTCGAACGCGCGTCGTGTCGCAGGACTTCACGCACTTCCTCCAACCCGGGCACGACGGCACCGGTTGGCTGGCCTCCGCCGGACGAATCCCGTTGGGATACCTCGGCGACGAAGCCAAGACCGCCTCGTCTTACCCCGAGATCGAGGGCATTCGATTAAGCGTGCCCGGTGATCGCGCGCGCGTGACGGCGACCGGATCGATCGAGCTGTTGGGCCGCGACTCGACAACCGTCAACAGCGGCGGCGAGAAGATCTTCGTCGAAGAAGTCGAAAACGCAGTTCGCGACCATCCGGATGTCACTGATGCCGTCGTGTGCGGCCGGCCCAGCCAACGATGGGGCTCAGAGGTCGTGGCTATCGTGGCCGTGCGCGGAGATCACCACGACATTGAGCAAGACATCATCAATACGGCCAGCCGAAGAATTGCCCGGTACAAGCTCCCCAAAGCCGTCGTCGTTGTCGACCGCATCGAACGCGGACCCGCTGGCAAGCCCGATTACCGGTGGGCACTCGAAATTGCCGCTCAATCGCATCGACAACCGTAGGACAAAAGAGCATCAGGCACCCCGAACCGGCGGGGCACACCAAGAGAACCGATGCCACAGCCCACGAGCACGCACACCCCGCCGGCTGCGTTCACGCCGATGCCGCAGTCAGCGGGCCCTTGTGTTGTCCTCGCCGACATGGGGCCGTTTTCGGTGGGACGACTAAAAGTGCTTCGCGACAACAGGTTTGCGACCAACGGGTACCAGTCCAGTATTGCGCAATGAAGCTACGGAAGCCCTTGCGAACTCAATTCAACCGAACCGCTGCGATGACCAACGAGTGCAATACTCGCGGAATTAGGCAGCGGCAGAACAAAAACCGCCGATCGCGGCTCCGTCCGCGGCGCCTCGCCTGTACGAGGAGCAAGTAACGACACAGTGCCATCCCAGGTCAACCAATAACGTCCGGGTGGCAAGGGCAGGACGAACCAACCACCCCGATAGCTGACATGACCTGCGATCGCGGCTTCGAATCCACCTTGGCCGTGAACGATAACGCGCCAAGCGGTGTGATCCTGCAAGTTGACGAAACGATAGGCCCCGACCTGCGGCGTTGCCACAACGCGCCAAATTGGCGCTGCCTCCGCCGTCGAACTCATAGCAGGACCGCTCGTTTCGAAAGCCGACCAGTTGCTCGGCTACTGAAAGGTCTTGAAACAGCGCATACGCTGCCAGTCCGACGAATCGGTAGCGCGATGGCCTGGGGTGGCGAGGCAGGTAGGGCGAATCGGACTCCGGCCCGACGGTTCGCCGCGGTTTGTACCCACGTGACTGCTACCTGCTTCATACTCTACCGTTCGGTTGAATCATCCATTGTCCAAGTTGAGGTAAGTATAACCGGCCAGATCTATCAATTCCGTACAATCGCGGATTGATAAAGACGATCTAATTCAGCCGATCGGTTGATGCTCGGGCCGGTGCTGGGCAAGCAGTCGCCGACACGACGTGTTAGTCGACGAGTGCAGACCCGCCCTGCTCCGGAGGGCTGTTGCACCCTCGGCGAGTCCGTGGATGTGGCCGTACCCAACGACGTCCGACGCCTGCCGAAGCTGTGATCTTGCAATGGGAGCAGCTGCCCCTATCTGGAGGTCGATTATCGTCCGCCCGATAAGGGGTTGTGGACCAACGGTTTCGTTCAGCATTGACTGCATGGCACCTCGACGGTCACGGCGGCGCAACTTCCAATAGGAAGATCCTGATGCCCCAGGGCTTCTACGCGCCGCGAAACGCACATTGCCGACCTCAGCCATCTCCGGCCGGATCCTTCTATGCGTGGCCGTAGGCTCTGGTGCCCGGCACCATCAACTGTACGGGCCGAACAAGTGGGTGCTGTGACAGGTGCCGTCGCCGCTGAAAGGCAACGCCTCAGTGGGTCGTCAGGTTCTCGAACCTGTGGACATGCCTCGTGCGCGATGTGGCGCCGGGGATAGCGCGTAACTCTCGATGGGTTCGCGAATCAAACCCTCGGCGGTGTCGGCGCCGCACGCCGTCGGTGTAAGGCCCAGTATCTCGGTCGATCAGTTGACAGTATCGCCGCGTGCTTGGCCAGCGCCGACCAAGGATTGGTGCAACAGTGCAGGCAGACCCTCTCGCGCAGTTCACAATCCAACCAAATTAATATCGGTCGATCGATTGAGAATGGGTATAGCCTAGGGATCGATAGCCCGTACTCCCTCAGAGAGGTCTGAGGCAGACCCGCGTGGAGGTGTCATGACTGCGACAACCAATTCTCTAGATGCCGGACAGCGACTGGAGGTGCGCAATCCCGCAGACGGTCAGGTCGTCGGCGCTGTGGCCGTGCATACGGCCGAACAGGTCGCTGTGCTGGCCGACGAGCTGCGAGCCGCCCAACCGGAGTGGGAAGCCATCGGCGCGCGAGGCCGGGTCCGCCATCTTCGGGATTGGCTCGACTGGATCATGGACAACGAAGCTCGATTGCTCGATCTTGACCAGGCTGAAAGTGGCAAGTCGTGGGGCGATGCGGCCATCGAGACCTCCATTGGTGTCGAAATCATCAATTACATCGCCAAGCACGTTGACAAGTGGCTGGCCGACGAAAAGGTAGCGACCTACGGGCCGGCCAACATCACCAAGAAGCTGCGTGTGCACTATCGGCCACACCAGCTCGTCGGGATCATCACTCCGTGGAACGCGCCCCTGGGTATGCCCATGCTCGATGTGCCCTTTGCACTGGCTGCAGGAGCCGCTGTGCTGTCAAAGCCCTCCGAAGTCACGCCATTGACATGGGCCGAAGTAGTTCGCGGATGGCGGGAAGAAATCGGTGCACCGCCTGTGTTGGCGTGTGCGATCGGCGCAGGTACGACGGGAGCGGCCGTTGTCGACCTCGTTGACATGGTGCAGTTCACTGGTTCTACCCGCACTGGTCGCGCGATCGCGATCCGCGCGGCCGAGCGGCTCATTCCCTGCAGCCTGGAACTGGGCGGCAAGGATGCGATGGTCGTCCTCGATGACGCATCCGTTGACCGAGCGGTGGCAGCAGCGTTGTGGGGCGGCTTCTATAACTGCGGTCAAGCCTGCATCTCGGTCGAGCGAGTCTATGTGCACGACACGATTTATGACGAGTTCGTGACGAAACTCGCCGCCGAGGCGGCTGCCCTCAGGGTCGGTGTTGAAACCGACCGCTCGTTTACCAATGATGTCGGCGCTCTGGTGACTTCCGCGCAAGTCGACATCGTCGATCGACACATCAAAGACGCCGTTGCTAAGGGCGCGCGGCTTCTCAGCGGCGGCCAACGACGTCCACCCGGAAACTTCTATCTGCCCACCGTCCTCGTCGACGTCGACCACTCGATGACGTGCATGACCGAAGAAACTTTCGGCCCCATCCTTCCGGTGATGCGGGTCAGTTCCGAAGACGAGGCGATCCGCTTGGCCAATGACTCGACCTATGGGCTGTCGGGAAGCGTGTTCACCGCTGACGCCAAACGAGCGGTCCGAGTGGCGAAGCGACTCGAGACCGGTGGGGTGTCGGTCAATAGCGTCTTGGCAACCCTGTTTCAGTCACCGCTGCCCTTCGGCGGCTGGAAAGAATCCGGATTGGGAGCGCGGTTCGGTGGCGGTCAGTCCGTGCAGAAATATTGCAAGACACAGGCATTCGTCGCCGACCGCGTGTCGATCGGGACCAAGGAGCCACAGTGGTTCCCTCACACCGCTGTCAAGGGGCGCTTGATCAGCGGCGCGATCCGGCTTCTGGGCATGCGGGACTGGCGCCGTCGGCTAGGCCTCCAACCACGGTGAGTTTATCAAACGAGCGGTTGACTTCTACGCCGCAGTACAATTAAGGTATTGATACCTGGCAATCTCTGTGTCTCAGCCGTTAGGTTGACAGTATGTATGAGGATTGCCTCGGCTCAAAATTATCGACACCAACGCATCCAGTTTGGGACGGAAGGACAAGGCATGACCACGTTCGACAGGCGGACCGAAGGCCGCAGCGGATTGGAGATGGGTCTCGGCATCGGACCTGCGCACATGGACGGATGGCCCTACACCGACTTCGCTACCGGCTGGTATGTGATCGGCTACTCCAGCGAAATTAAGCCCGGCGAGGTCAAGCCCGCGAAGTGGTTCAACGACGATCTCGTGGTCTTCCGCACGGAGTCCGGTGTGCTGTCGGTTCTCGATGCCCATTGCCCACACATGGGCGCCCACCTCGGCAGGCCGTCCCCGGCGGAGTTCGGCGGAGGAGTCTGTGGTGAGAATGTCGCCTGCCCATTCCACGGATGGCTATGGGACACCGAAGGCAACAACGTCGAGATCCCCTATCGCCCAGGACAGCCGACCAAGGCTACGATCCGCAAGCGGCATGTCCGCGAGGTCGACGGCATCATTGTCATGTGGTACGACCATGCCCAGGGTGATCCAACCTATGAATGGCCGGGACTACCGTACTTCGGCGACAAGTCCAATTACTATCCGATCAACACCACGGTTGACGGCCCGTACCTGGCGAAACCACAATTCCCGTTCGAGAACAGCGCTGATCCCCACCATTTCAAGTACGTTCACGGCTCCTACCTCGACGCCGAGTTCTCCGACTACAACGTCGACGGCCATTACGCCGAGAATGTCATGCGGCTCATGTTCGGCGGCGGCAAGGAGAAGACTTGGCTGACGCCGAACGGCCCCGTTTTGGGCTATGTCGACAACTTCTTTTGGGGCGCCTCACTCGGAGTTGCCCGGTTCCGGATTGGTGACCTCGTGTGCATCCATCTGCCCGCGCTTACACCCGTCGACGACAACAACACGATCTTCTTTAGCACCGTTACCGGGACGCGGGAGCCCGGCGACGACGGCGATATCCCCCAAGGTCGAAGCGGAAAAATGATGGCGGCGCAGCACTGGCAGATCCGCAACGACTTCCACATCTGGCAGAACCAAAAATACATCGTCAAGCCGATCTTCACCGGGACTGAGGAACAGACCCGATACGCCTTCATTCGGCGGCACTTCGATCAGTTCTACCCCAACCCCGTCTACTCCACGAACGATGACAGCTAACCCGGTAGCCGTTTGGATGACCCCACTAGCTTCAGACTGCACCACGACGGACAATCCGCGGCCCAGGTGGCGGGCTTTGCAACATATTCTGAAAAGCTTCCAGGGCAACGTTTTTGAGCACTCGAGCAACCTCCACTTGAATTCCACTGTGATTGTGAAACGGCCCAAGATGGAGCAAGTCAAGGCGGTAAACAATGACGAGACCGTCACACCCGCGCTACTGCGGCGGCCGCCGTGTTGTGGCGACCTGGTCGCCGACTGTGCCGGGTATGGGCGCCAATCGCAGCGCACCGTCGGCAAAAGGGAAGGGCCCATGCCACGTTTCGTGCCCACCGTGAACTTCCTCAGGGTGCGGCGGAGTTAGGAGTGTGATGAAAGTAAGTGTCGACCCCACCGCGTGTGCCGGACATCGACGATGCGCCGCGCTGAGCCCGCGGCGTTTTCGATCTCGACGACCTCGGCTACGCCTTCGTGTCACACGAGGAGGTATCACTGCGTCTTGTCGAGCAGGCCACGCGTGGAGTTTAAGCGCGGCCCGAACGAGTCATCAGTCTCGAGAAGTAGGCCAGCCGATGATTGAAGGCAACACAGCACAACTGGTGGACACTTCCCCAGGACCGACACCCATGGCCGACATCGACCGAGCAGCACAACGCCCGACATCAGGGCCACGTCTTTTCGTTACGTATCGGAAAGGAAACGTGCGCGCTCACTCATTCGGGACGCTGGTGTAGCGCCATGCGCCTGCGCGATGACGATCAGCAAAGCGAGCTACGAACTCGGCTGCGAACATGGCTCCGTCAAACCGTCCCGCAGCTGCCTCCTGCACCCGACCACGACGATCACCAGGGCCGGCGAGCCTACGACCTCGACTGGCAACGACGGCTGTTCGACGCGGGATTCGCCGGAATGGATTGGCCAACTGAGTTCGGTGGCCAAGGTGGCACCGCGGCCGAACAGCTGATCTTCCTCGAGGAGACCGGACGCGCCGCCGCCCCCGGTGTGGGAGTCAACCTGGTGGGCCTCATGCACGCCGGACCGACTCTGATCGCCATGGCGCCGGAGGAGATCCGCGCCCGGCTGGTCCCACCGATACTGCGCGGAGAATCAGTCTGGTGCCAAGGTTTCAGTGAGCCCGGAGCTGGTTCGGACCTCGCCGCAATCAACACCCGCGCCGAGCGCGACGGAGACGAGTACGTGATCAGCGGCCAGAAGGTCTGGAGCACCAACGCCCACGTGGCGGACTGGTGCGAGATGGTCGTCCGCACCGACCCAAACTCTGTGGGACACAACGGGCTCTCATGGCTAGCGGTACCTATGGATTCCCCGGGGATCGATGTGCGTCCTATCCATACCATCGACGGCGGCGCCGACTTCTGCGAGGTATTTCTCGACGATGTGCGCTGCCCGGTGTCTAACAGGGTGGGCGAGGAAGGCGGCGGTTGGCAAGTCGCCATGACCACCCTGACCCAGGAACGATTACTCGCATTCACCGGCGATCTCGTCAAAGCCACCCGGCTCGCCGACGAACTTGTAGAACGCGTCGGCGCCAGTTCCGCCGAAGCGGCAGAACTGGCGCACCTCAGGGCAGAACTGGCTTCGGCGTGGGCGTTGCTGCGCCGCAACGTGTCAGCCTCGGCTCACGGCGAGGCGCCACGGTACGAAGTCTCGACATTCAAGCTCGGTTTCTCCACGCTGGCCAACCGGTTGGGAGCGTTTGCGGCGCCGATCGCGATCCGCGCCTTATCAGGCAAGGACCACCGATGGGCTGAAACAGCTCTGCGGCAACGTTTGTGGAGCTTTGCCTTCGAAATAGCCGGCGGCACTTCACAGATCCAGCGTGACATCATCGCTGAACGGCTGCTCGGTCTTCCCAGGAGTGCCCGATGAATCTTGAGGTCGACGATATCCAACGCGAACTCATCGCAGTGACCGCCGATGTCTGCAACGAGCACGCTAGGCGGTGGCAAACGAGCAGCAGCGACCACAGCGAAAGCGTGAGAGCGCTGGCCGATATCGGCGTCATCGGCGTACGCCACCCTGAACCACACGGCAGTGGACTTAGTGCAGTGGAAGCAGTTCTCGCAGCGATTGTTTGCGGTGCGGCTCTGGCACCCACACCGCTGATGGTATGGGCCGATCTGCTAGGGCAGGCATCACCAGAAGCGCTCCAGGGTTCGGCGACAGTGTCCGGCACGTTCGACCAGACACGCGGTGTCAGCTATGGCGGGCGCACCGACAAGTGCGTAATCGTGGGCGATGAAGGCGCGGTGCTTATCGATACTGCAACCTCAAGTTGGGAAGCACTGCCACACGTCGATCCAACAACCCCTCGCGCGATGATGGGCGACTCATCATCGACGACGACGGGTGTCCGCGTCGCCGACGTCGAAGAGGTCGACCGGTGGCGATGGCAGTTCGCCGCACTAGTGTCGGCACACCTTGTCGGCGTGGGTATCGGCGCCCTGCAAACGTCGGTAACGTTCGCCAACGAACGCCGCCAATTTGGCCGCCCGATCGGCTCTTTCCAAGCAATCAAGCACTTGCTGGCCGACACGTATACAAGCCTGGAGATGGCCCGCAGTCAGGTGCTTACCGCAGCACTGTGCTGGGCAGAGAATTATCGCGCCGCACCCGATCAAGCCTTCGCCGCCGCAGTCGTGGCAACGCCGGCGGCCATCCAGGCTGGGCAGACGGCCATACAGGTGCATGGCGGCATGGGGTTTACGGCAGAAGCGACGCCTCACCTGTACTACAAGCGTGCCCTGCAGCTCCAAGAGGAGCTGCAAGCCGCAGGTGTGGGCGCAGAGAGCTTGCTCCATCGAGATTTGTCCTTACACGGATAGTGCACACAGTCAGCAGACCGTCCGCGATGCACGTGCATTGGGCAGCGCGCACGTGAGTCGAAAGGTGTTGTGTCGGTGGTGAAGTCTCACGGTGCGCCGAAATCGAACCAGGAGGTCGGCGTCGCCAACCTGTTCGGTGTCGACCGCATCGACAGCGTGACATGGCGCAGTAGGCGCTGTGACCCGAAGGGAGGCCGTATGTATGGCGGAACTCTTTTGGCTCAGATGCTGACATCCGCCCGCGCTACCGCCTCACCCACTCTGCGCACCAGCAACGTCGACGCTCGATTCCTTCGGCCCGCCGATGGCGGACGTCCCGTCGACTACGTTGTCGACTCGGTTCACGACGGGGCATCGTCTGGCCTGCGACGCGTAACCGTAGTACAGGGCGACGCCATCGTCGCCGATGGCTCGGTTAGTTTCTACACGCCACGAGACGGCTGGGAGCACGGTCGCTGGCCAACCCCAGTACCTCCTGACGCGCTACCAGCCACCGGCACGCCCCACAAGTCGCGTGCGGTCACGTCAACAGACTTCGACATCAGGTTCCGCGATCGACGCGTAAATGGATCTCTAACCCGTCAGTTGTGGTTCCGTACGGCCGAACCGCAGCCGGCCGACATTGGAGTTCATGAAGCGGGCCTCGTCTTCGTTAGCGACATCTACTTCTTTGAACTTCTCTGCCTTGAACACGCCGTCGATGCCAGCGACCGTGCGTTGCGGTACGCAACCACCCACCACGTCGTGTGGCTCCACCGCACCCCCAGGATCGATGACTGGCTCCTGATCGAGTCGCTCTCGCCTGTGCAGAGCGGAGGCCGAGGCCTGGTCCGCGGCGAGGTGCGCGCCAAAGACGAGCGCCCGATCGCCACCGTTATCCAGGAGGCCGTCACGTGGACCAAAGACGACACGCAACGTGGCTGACGATGGGACCGCTGGCCCCCGAGCCATGGATCTCACCCCCCTCGCAGCTGTCCCGACTTTGTCAAACCTCGGCTGTGAGACCCCGGTCGGCTTCCCAGGCTCCGCGGGGCGCGTCTGGCGAGAGCGCTTGGCAGCAACTGCTGACGTTCAGCATGGGCGAATAATGGACGTTGCGCCGTCCGCGCGTGCTCCAGGGCGGCCGCGGGCAGTCCACCGACCTGTGCCCAGGGTTTGAGCCGCATCTGCGCCACCGACTGCGCCAGCAAAATATCTTGCCGCCGAATGCCAGCAGGACGGAGTTCACCAAAACGATAGAACCCTGCTGGCCAGAGCCCATCTGGGGCGTCCCTGTGTGGGCGACAACGTTGACTACCCAGTGATCGCTTTGGTGTCCCAGTAATAGGGACGAATCTCAACGATCTGCCCGTCCCGCACTTCCCAGACTTCAGCCACAGCGCTTCTCTCACCGTCACGCCCGCGGAACAGCAACGTGATCAGCCCCACCGCCCGAGGTCCGTCTACCACCAATTCTTCGACTTCAAGCCCGGTCATATCGAAGGTCTCGAACACGTATGTCAGCGCCTGCAACACGTTCTCAAGGCCCCGATGAACACCACCGTTCGCCAGGCTGGCAGGTTCATGCAGGACCACATCCGGATGCAAGAGCTTAACGATGGCCGGCATGTCTAATGTGCGGGCGGCTTCATAGGCTGCAGCGATCACCGCACGGGTTGTCGTGGTTTCCTGCGACAGCATCTCTGACATAGTTCTCCCTTCCTGACCATTGAGATCCCAGACTATCAGGCTAATAAAACGATCATTTGAAATCTTATCCGGCAGGCTCGATCCGTTGTGACGGATGCTGACGGGCTTCACAACTATGAGAATGTATGCGCACGCGTGGCCAGCCGAACATATCCGAGTTGGCGGCAGGGGCAGAGACCCGAACTTTCCTTCGGCAGTTCCAACCGATCATTTGGCTAATATGCCCTGCGGACAGACCTCGGGCCCACGATGTCCTCGACCTGACTGCGGCTCAGCGGAGTGGTCGGATCGATGAACCGAGCCCCTTTCGGGTGTGCGATGTCCTCCAGGATGATCACCGACCGCCAGGACTTCTCGTCGTAGGCGCCCCAATACCCCGTCGGAGTCTCAAATCTTCGTCTGCGGCAACAAATCCATGAAGAATGGCGTCTCTCCAGCGAGCGATCCGAGTCCGGGCAGAACAATTGTCGGGAACAGCTTGTTGTTCGCTCCGAAGCGCACAGGGGCGGTGGCCGGCGCGCCTCGCTGACGTCTGAGCTACGGCCGGTCGGCGGGGCCGGGCGCCAGCGACGAGCACTCCTGCATGGCCTGTTGCCACGTCTCCGCGGGCACGCCGGGCGGCGGTCCGACCGCCGGGCCCGGTGCCGCCGGAACGCCGTGCTCGCCCAGACAGTGCGCCAGCGAGCCGTGTTCGGTGGGCGCGACCGACGGGCTGGGCTGCTGGGCCGGTGGCTCGGAGCCACACCCCGCGAGAATTGCCGCCGCGCTCAGGCACGCGGCCAACCAGGTGATGCGCACTAGCCGGCGAACCTCGACAACCGCGCCGACAGATGTGGAACCAGCCCGCCGTCGGCGTCGACGCGTTCCTCGACGTAGGCCAGGTCACCGCCCTCGACGATGCCGTAGAGGCGCTTGGCGCCGCCGACCAGCTTCCCCGACTTGCTGCGCGCCAGGGCGTCGGTGGCCAGTTCCCACGACGCCTGGTTGCGCGGATAGCCGTAGAACAGCTCGACGTAGCCCGCCGAGTGGGCCAGCAGCACCTCGATGGCCTGCGCCTCGGACGGGTCGGCGGGGTCGTTGACGAACCGCCAGAAGCCCGACTCCCGCAGCGCGGGCCCTTCGTACTCGCCGGTGTCGGTCAGCCGCCAAGAGCGTGACTCCCAGATCAGGTAGTCGCCGCCGTCGTGGGAGACCACGATCTGCTGGCCGAACCGGTAGTCACCCTGCGGGTCGTTGCCCTCACCCTCGCCGCGCCAGACGCCCACTAGCGGTAGCAGCGCCAGCAGCGCGTCGCTGAGGTCCGCGCCCTCTCGCAGGTTCGCGGTGTCGGACGGCGCGGGCAGATCGGCGAAAACCGGAATGTTGCGCGCGGCAGTGATTTTCGCCCTTTCGGCCGCGGCCGCGACGGCTTCGTCGCCGGACGTCACGACTCGTCGGTGATCAGCCGGTACAACGTGTACAGCGCAAACCAGGTGATGACCACCACCGCGGCCACCAACAACACCTCGAAGAACAACACCACGGCGTCGAGTCTAGATGCAAAGGCCTTGACCGCCGAACGTGAGCTTGCGTGCGAGATTTTCGACGATCTTCGAACACAAGCTCACGTTCGAGCTCAACTGGTCAGGCGACCTTGACGTCGACCTCGTGGATGCCGGCACCCGACGGCGCCACGCTGGCGTCGCCGTTGCCCGCGGGCGACAGGGCCCGCAGCGTCCAGGTGCCGGGCGCGGCGAAGAACCGGAAGTCACCGGTGGCCGATGCGACGACCTCCGCGGTGAACTCGTCGGAGGCGTCCAGCAGACGCACGAACGCGCCGCCGACGGCCTGACCGGACCCATCGACCACGCGGCCGGTGATCACGGTCTCCTTCTCGAGGTCGACGTTGGTGGGCAACGTCAGGCCTTGCTTAGGTGCAGAGCACATATCAACTTCCCAACTCGATCGGGGCCCCCACCAGGGAGCCGTATTCCGTCCAACTTCCGTCGTAATTCTTGACGTTCTCGTGGCCCAGCAGCTCCTGCAGCACGAACCAGGTATGCGACGAACGCTCACCGATGCGGCAGTAGGCGATGGTCTCCTTCTGACCGTCCAGGCCGGCCTCGGCGTAGATCTTGGCCAGCTCCTCATCGGACTTGAAGGTGCCGTCCTCGTTGGCGGCCTTGCTCCACGGAACGTTGATCGCGCTGGGGATATGCCCCGGGCGCTGGCTTTGTTCCTGCGGCAGGTGCGCCGGTGCGAGGATCTTGCCCGAGAACTCGTCGGGCGAACGCACGTCGACGAGGTTCTTGGTGCCGATGGCCTCGATCACCTCGTCGCGGAACGCCCGGATGCTGTTGTCGGGCTGCCTGGCCGTGTAGGTGGTGGCGGGCCGGTTCGGCACCTCCTTGACCAGTGGGCGCCCGTCGAGCTCCCACTTCTTGCGGCCGCCGTCGAGCAGCTTGACGTTCTCGTGCCCGTACAGCTTGAAATACCAGTACGCATACGCCGCGAACCAGTTGTTGTTGCCGCCGTAGAGGATCACGGTGTCGTCGTTTGAGATACCGCGTTCGGACAGCAGCTTGGAGAACTGCTCGGCGTCGACGAAATCACGTCGCACCGGATCCTGCAGATCGGTCTTCCAGTCGATCCGCACGGCCCCTTCGATGTGACCGTGCTCGTATGCGCTGGTGTCCTCGTCGACCTCGACGAAAACGATGTTCGGCGCGTTGAGATTGCTCTCGGCCCAGTCGGTCGAGACTAGGACGTCGGCGCGTGCCATACGCGTGTTCCTTTCACTTACTTGGGTTTTGACGATTCATGCGGGGAACGGATTGTGGCGTAGCCGGGCCACGACCGGGTAGATCTGGCAGCCGAGGCAGACGCCGAAGGCCGCGTTGAGGAACGCGGCGACGAGCGCGAACGCCGTCGCGAGAAGACCCAGCAGCGCGACGCCGACGGCGAAGCCGACCACACCGGTCGCGGCGAACACCAGACCGACCGCCTGGGCGAACCTCAGCGGGGGCACAGGTTCCTTCTCGGTGACCGGGCCGAGGCGTGGCGCCACCAGGCGGGCGAACAGCACGCCGTAGGGATGGCTGCGCGGTCCGCGCCACGCGCCGATCCCGAACACCACCGCCTGCGCGGCCAGCACCACCGCGGCGGTGATCGGACTGAGAGTCGACACCAACAGCACGGCGGCCAGTACGCCGGTGGTGACCCAGGCCGTGAACCGGGGACCGCGCACGTCCACCTGGTCGACCTGCTGGCCGGCAGTGGTGTTGGTGGTATTGGTCGGCATGTTTGTGCTCCTGTTGTGTCGTTTCGGCTGGACTGAAGGGGATGCCGGACCGCAAGGGGTCCGCTCCCGAGCGCGGCGCGAACAGACGCGCGGCTACTCAGCAGCTACAGCAACAACAGCAAGAACCCGCAACGCGGCACAGATCTACTGCGCGGCGCTTGGTGAGCATCGGCTCGAGGCGGGCGGACACGCCGCACAGCTTACCCAATGACATCGCGCTCAGGCCAACAGCGGTGCCAGCGCCGAGCGCAGGTCAGCGGCTTTGGGCACCCCGTGGGTGCGGAATCGGGGCCGTCCGTCGGCGTCACAGATGATCGTGGTCGGCAGCGACAGCACCGAAAGCCGCCTGGCCGCTTCCGGATTGGCGTCCATGTCGATCTCGACATGCGCGATTCCGGGCGACTCGTCGCAGACCTGCTCGACCACCCGCCGCACAGCCACGCAGGGCCCGCACCACGGCGCCGAGAAGTGCAGAATCGTCGGCCCGGACCTCGACAACCCCAGATCGCTGGTGTCCACGTCGGCCGCCGCCTCGCTGCCCTTGAGCAGCCCGGCGCGCAGCGTCAGCAGCCTGCCGATCACGAAGGCCACCCCCAACGCGCCGACGAGTACGGCCACGGCCGGCATCCACGACGAGCTCATGACAGGTTGAACTCGTCGAGGGCCACGGTTACTCCCTCGGCGATGCCCTCGATGATGATGTCGGAGCCCCGGGCCCCCTGGGCGGTCGGCGCCAACCCGAACGGCAGCTTCTGGCCCGGCAGCTCCGCGGAGAACGCCGCCAGCACCGCGGCCTGCTTGTCCTCGGGCACCGACTGGTCGGCGGTGCCCGGACCGGTCAGTACCCCCGTGGCGGTCAGCACCAGCGTGGTCTGCTCGGGTCCCTCGATGGACAGGTCGACGGCGATGCTGACCTTCTCGTGGTAGCCGGCCTTGTCGGGAGTTCCGGTGAACACCACGCCTTCGCTGCCCGAGATGCCCGATTCGGTGGTCCCCCCGGTGGCGTCGTTGCTCTCCCGCGTCGGCGCCTCGACCAGCAGATCGGGGATCCCCATGAACCGGCCGACATGGGTGGAATCGATGATGATCCGGCTCTCGGCCTTGTCGACCGGCAACTTCGCGTCCGGACCGACCAGCCAAGACGCCTCGGCGAGGTCGATTTCGTGCAGGGTGGTCTCCAGGGCCACTTTCCCGACCACCGGGTGATCGACGCCACTGGCCCTGATCTCGATCTCGTCGTAGTGGCGGTCGGCGGCCTGGATGCTGAACGGAAACCCGAGGATGGCCACCGACGGGTCGTGCTGCAGGTCGGCGGCCGTGCGCACGCTTTTGGCCAGGCGATATTCGGCGTAGATGGCGGCGCCGAAATCGGCGCCGATCGCGCCGACGACCACGGCGACCACCGTCGCCAGCACGCCGATCAGCAGCTTGCGCATCCGCACATTCTGTCCCACGGGCTGCGGCACGCTATCGTTAGATGGCTATCGGCCGGATGACGGCCGTGTGTCAGGCATGAATCTGGGAAGTCACCGACCGACATCGTTGTCCAGGCGAGGTCCCTTGGCTGTTGGAGGGCCAGTTGGATCTACTGCTACTGACCGCCGATCCGCACCCGGAGAACGTGCTGCCGTCGTTGGCTCTGCTCGGCCACACGGTGCGCACGGCCCCGACCGAGGTGTCCTCACTGCTGGAGGCGGGTAACGCCGACGTCGCGATCGTCGACGCCCGCACCGACCTCGCCGCGGCCAGGGGCCTGTCTCGGCTGCTGGGCGCCACGGGCACCTCGGTGCCGGTGGTCGCCGTGGTCAACGAGGGCGGGCTGGTCGCGGTCAGCGTCGAATGGGGCCTCGACGAGATCCTGCTGCCGGGTACCGGGCCCGCCGAGATCGACGCCCGGCTGCGGCTGCTGGTCGGCCGCCGCGGCGGTGCGGCCAACCAGGAGAACGTCGGCAAGATCAGCCTCGGTGAGCTCGTCATCGACGAGGGGACCTACACCGCTCGGCTGCGCGGACGTCCGCTGGACCTCACCTACAAGGAATTCGAGCTGCTGAAGTACCTGGCCCAGCATGCCGGCCGGGTGTTCACCCGCGCCCAGCTGCTGCAGGAGGTCTGGGGCTACGACTTCTTCGGCGGCACCCGCACCGTCGACGTGCACGTGCGGCGCCTGCGCGCCAAACTCGGGCCGGAGTACGAGTCGCTGATCGGCACCGTGCGCAACGTCGGCTACAAGGCGGTTCGCCCCGCCCGCGGCCGACCGTCCCCGTCCGAGCTGGCCGACGACGTCGACGACGACGCGCCGCATGAATCCATGCCCGACGCGGTACCCGACTCGCTGGCTGACCCGCTGCGTAGCCAGTGACGTCGCTGCAGTGGCGCACCCGGCTGTCCGCCGACGACCAGGGCGCGATTCGTGAGCTGATCGACGCGGCCACCGCCGCCGACGGCGTGGCGCCCGTCGGTGAGCAGGTGCTGCGGGAGTTGGCGCACGACCGCACCCGCCACCTGCTCGCGGTCGAGGACGGCACGCTGGTCGGCTACCTCAACCTGACGCCCGAACCGGCGATGGCCGAACTCGTGGTGCATCCGCGCTCCCGGCGCACCGGGGTCGGCGCGGCGTTGGCCCGTGCCGGACTGGCCGAGGGCGGCGCGGGCACCCGAATCTGGGCGCACGGCAACCTCGAGTCCGCCCGCGCCACCGCGGCGTCGCTGGGCCTGGTCGTCGTCCGGGAACTGCTGCAGATGCGGCGGCCGCTTTCCGACCTGCCGTCCGTGGCGGTCCCCGACGGCGTGCGGATCAGGACCTACGCGGGCCCTGACGACGACGCCGAACTGTTGCGGGTCAACAACGCCGCGTTTGCGTGGCACCCCGAGCAGGGCGGGCTGACCGACAACGACATCGCCGAGCGCCGCGGCGAAGCGTGGTTCGACCCCGAAGGCCTGTTTCTGGCCGTCGACGCCACCACCGACAAGTTGCTGGGATTTCACTGGACCAAGATCCACTCCGGTGACCTCGGTGAGGTCTACGTCGTCGGCGTCGATCCCGCCGCGCAGGGCCGCGGCCTCGGCGGGGTGCTCACCCTCGTCGGCCTGCATCACCTGGCCTCGCGGCTGTCGGCGAGTCCCCAGCCCACGGTGATGCTCTACGTCGAGGCGGACAACTCCGCGGCGGTCAAGACCTATCAGAAGCTGGGCTTCGAGATCTTCTCGGTCGACGCGGCCTACGCGGCCGCACAGTGAATTAGCCCACCTGTTCACCGCCCGTTCACCTGTCATCCGCGAGCAGTCCACCACGGCCGCATACGTTGCCGGAGGGTTCAGGACGTCTTCAGGCATCGAACGAAAGTGGGATAAGTGAAGCTCAACTGCATGGGCAGGGGCGTGGGCGGGCCGCTGACGACGATCGTGGCCGCGTCGGCCGTCGCGGCGCTGGCGCTGTCGGGTTGCGGCAGCGACAACGTGCCGATTCCCAACACCGGTGGTGACGGGGCCGCCGCGGCCGAATGTGACGGCAAGAACCAGATCACCGGCGAGGGCTCGACCGCGCAGCAGAATGCCGTCGCGGTGTTCAACCAGGCGTGGGGCCGGCAGTGCCAGGGCAAGAACATGTCCTACAACCCGACCGGCTCGGGCGCGGGCCGTCAGCAGTTCATCGCCGGTCAGGTCGACTTCGCGGGATCGGACTCACCGCTGTCCGAGGAGCAGGTGCAGCCGGCCGCGGCACGCTGCGACGGCAACCCGGCATGGCACCTGCCGCTGGTCTTCGGGCCCGTGGCGATGGCCTACAACCTCGACGGGGTCGACTCGCTGGTGCTCAGCGGCGACCTGCTCGCCAAGATTTTCTCCGGCCAGATCACCAGGTGGAACGATCCGGCGATCGCCGCGCTCAACGAGGGCGCCGCGCTGCCCGAGGCCGACATCACCCCGATCTACCGGTCGGACTCTTCGGGCACCACCGACAACTTCCAGAAGTATCTGGCCGCCGCGGCCCCTCAGAGTTGGACCAGGGGTGCGGGTTCGGAGTTCCAGGGCGGCATCGGCGAGGGTGCGCAGAAATCGGCCGGTGTGGTGCAGGCCGTGCAGGCCACCCCCGGCGCCATCGGGTACGTGGAGAAGGGCTTCGCCGAGCAGGCCGGGGTGCCGTTCGCGCAGATCGACAGCGGCGTGGGTGCGGTCGAGCTGACCGACGAGTCCGCGGGAAAGGCGATCGACGCGGCCCAGTTCACCGGCGAGGGCAATGACCTTGTGCTGGACCTGAACTCGCTCTATGGCGCCAAGGAGCCGGGGGCCTATCCGCTGGTGCTGGCGACGTATGAGATCGTCTGCTCGGCGGGCTACGACCAGCCCACCTCGGCCGCGGTGAAGTCGTTTCTGGCTGCGGCCGCTTCCGAGGAGGGCCAGGCCGGCCTGCCCGCCGCCGGGTACGTCCCGCTGCCCGACCGCTTCAAGGAGCGGTTGCTGACCGCCGTCGACGCAATTCAGTAACCGAGCCTGCGAAGCGGCGCGGAAGCGGTAAGGATGGACACCAAAAGCGTGAGCGATAGGGCCGATGTGACAACGCCGAATCCCGCCGATGCCGGTTCGGGTGCGGCGATGGCCCAGCCGTTCGGGGAGCCCGACCCGCTGTCCACCGATCCCTCGAAGAACGCCAAGGTGCGCTGGGGGGACCGGATCTTCCGCGGACTCGCGGAGGGCTCGGGCGTCCTCATCATCGCGCTGATCGCCGCGATCGGGTTCTTCCTGCTGTGGCGGGCGATTCCCGCGCTGGCCCGCAACGAGGAGAACTTCTTCCTCTACGGCGGCAACTGGGTCACCACCGACACCTCCGCGATGCGCTTCGGCATCCTCGACCTGCTGCAGGTCACGGTGTTCGTGTCGGTGTTCGCGCTGGTGCTGGCGATGCCGGTGGCGTTGGGTATCGCGATCTTCTTGACCCAGTACGCGCCACGGCGGGTCGCCGGTCCGCTGGCCTACATGGTGGACCTGCTGGCCGCGGTGCCGTCGATCATCTACGGCGTATGGGGCCTGTATGTGCTGGCGCCGGTGATCGCGCCGTTCGCGCAGTGGCTGAACACGAACCTGGGCTGGCTGTTCTTGTTCGAGACGGGCAGCGCATCGGTGGTCGGCGGCGGCACGATCTTCACCGCGGGCATCGTGCTGGGCGTGATGATCCTGCCGATCATCACCGCGGTCACCCGCGAGGTGTTCGTGCAGACGCCCCGCGGGCAGATCGAGGCGGCGCTGGCGCTGGGCGCCACCCGCTGGGAGGTCGTCCGCACCACCGTCCTGCCGTTCGGCATGTCCGGTTACATCAGCGGCGCCATGCTCGGGCTCGGTCGCGCGCTGGGCGAGACGATCGCCCTGTTGATCATCCTGCGCGGCACCCAGCAGGCGTTCGGGTGGTCGCTGTTCGACGGCGGCTACACCTTCGCCAGCCTGATCGCCTCTGCCGCTTCGGAATTCAACGATCAATTCAAGGCGGGCGCCTACATCTCGGCCGGCCTGGTGCTGTTCATCCTGACGTTCGTGGTGAACTCGCTGGCGCGGGCCGCGGTCGCCGGGAAGGGCGCGAAATGACCACGACGCTGGACCGGCCGGTCAAGGCCACCACCTTCCAGGGCGTCAGCCTGCGCCGCAAGCTCACCAACCACCTCGCCACGGTGCTGGTGACGCTGTCGGTGCTGGTGGCCCTGGTGCCGCTGCTGTGGGTGTTATACTCCGTGATCACCAAGGGCGCCAAGATGATCGCCTCGCCGGACTGGTTCTGGTACTCGCAGGCCGGTATGACGGCGTTTCAACCGGGTGGCGGTGTCTACCACGCGATCGTGGGCACGCTGCTGCAGGGCCTGGTCTGTGCGGTGATCTCGATTCCGATCGGGGTGTTCGTCGCGATCTATCTGGTGGAGTACGGCGGGGGCACCCGGCTGGGCAAGGTGACCACGTTCATGGTCGACATCCTCACCGGCGTGCCGTCGATCGTGGCCGCCCTGTTCATCTACGCGCTGTGGGTCGCCACGCTGGGCTTCGAGCGGTCGGGGCTGGCGGTGTCGCTGTCGTTGGTGCTGTTGATGATCCCGGTCATCGTGCGCGCCACCGAGGAGATGCTGCGCATCGTGCCGATGGATCTGCGTGAGGCCAGCTACGCCCTTGGGGTGCCGAAGTGGAAAACCATTGCGCGCATTGTCATTCCGACGGCACTGTCGGGCATCGTCACCGGTATCATGCTGGCGCTGGCGCGCGTGATGGGCGAGACGGCGCCGCTGTTGATCCTGGTCGGCTACGCGCAGGCCATCAACTTCGACATGCTGCACGGGTTCATGGGCTCCTTGCCCGGCATGATGTACGACCAGACCTCGGCGGGGGCGGGCGCCAATCCGGTGCCCACCGACCGACTCTGGGGGGCGGCGCTGACGCTCATCCTGCTGATCGCGATTCTCAACGTCGGGGCGCGCTTCCTTGCGAAGCTGTTCGCCCCCAAGAAGGTTTAGGAGAACCGACCGTGGCCAAGCGCTTGGACCTCAAGGGCGTCAACATCTACTACGGCGCATTCCACGCCGTCGCCGACGTCGAACTGTCCGTACCGCCGCGCGCGGTGACGGCCTTCATCGGCCCGTCCGGCTGTGGCAAGTCGACGGTGCTGAGAACCCTCAACCGCATGCACGAGGTCATCCCGGGCGCCCGCGTCGAGGGCTCGGTGCTGCTCGACGGTGAGAACATCTACGCCCCGGGCGTGGACCCGGTCGGCGTGCGCAAGACCATCGGCATGGTGTTCCAACGACCGAATCCCTTTCCCACCATGTCGATTCGCGACAACGTGGTGGCGGGACTGAAGTTGCAGGGGATGCGCAACAAGAAGACGCTCGACGAGGTCGCCGAGCGTTCGCTGCGGGGGGCCAACCTGTGGACGGAGGTCAAGGACCGGCTCGACAAGCCGGGCGGTGGCCTCTCGGGTGGTCAGCAGCAGCGGCTGTGCATCGCGCGCGCGATCGCCGTGCAGCCCGATGTGCTGTTGATGGACGAACCGTGCTCCGCGCTGGATCCGATCTCCACTCTGGCCATCGAGGATCTGATCTCGAACCTCAAGCAGGACTTCACGATCGTGATCGTCACGCACAACATGCAGCAGGCCGCCCGGGTCAGCGATCAGACCGCGTTCTTCAACCTCGAGGCCACCGGGAAGCCGGGCCGGCTGATCGAGATCGACGACACCGAGAAGATCTTCTCCAACCCCAGCCAGAAGGCCACCGAAGACTACATATCGGGCCGCTTCGGCTGACCCCGTTCACTGTCGCCGAACTGCCGCGCGAACGTTGATTACCGCGCGAGAAATCCCCAGATTCTCGCGCGGTAATCAACGTTCGCGCGGGGGGTGGTGCTAGCTGGGGGCGCGCAGGTCTTCCTCTTCGGGCAGCTTGCCGGTGACCTGGAAGATGACCCGGCGGGCCACCTCGACGGCGTGGTCGGCGAAGCGTTCGTAGAACCTGCCGAGCAGCGTCACGTCGACCGCGGCCGCCACGCCGTGCTTCCATTCCTTGTCCATCAGCACGGTGAACAGATGCCGATGCAGATCGTCCATCGCGTCGTCTTCTTCGCCGATCCTCGCGGCCTTCTCCGGATCGCGGGTCAGCAGCACCTCCTGGGCGCTGTTGCCCAATTCGACTGCCAGCCTGCCCATCTCGGCGAAGTAGCCGTTGACCTCCTCGGGCAGCGCGTGCTGGGGGTGGCGACGGCGCGCGATCTTGGCGACATGCAACGCCAGGGCGCCCATCCGGTCGACGTCGGCCGCGATCTGGATCGAGCTGACGATCGCGCGCAGATCCCCGGCCACCGGCGCCTGCAGCGCCAGCAGCACGAACGCGGATTCTTCAGCCTCTGCGCTCATCGTCGCGATCTGCTGGTGGTCGCTGATCACCTGTTCGGCCATCGCGAGATCGGCCTGCAGCAGGGCCTGGGTGGCGCGTTCCATGGCCGCACCCGCCAGCCCGCACATCTCGCCGAGTAGCTCCGTCAGCTGGTCCAGTTGCTCGTGGTACGCCGTCCTCATGTGCACAGCCTACGTAGGAAGCGGGTGGAACTCACGACGTCGCGGTGAACGAGAGGTGAATGCCTGCTTGCCTGGACGTCAATGCGCCGGCGTCATTCGCAGGCGGTGTCGGCCGCGTTGACCACGGTCAGGTCCTCGGGCAGGTCCGCGGTGGTGACGCTGCGGCTACCGCGCACCACGTGCACCTGGACGGGAGAGCCGCTCGGCGACGGCGGGCTGACCGAGTAGAAGTCGGTACCGAGCACGACCTGCACGACATCGCCCATCCCGGTGATCCGCTCGACGGTGGGGTTGGCGAACGCCGACGCGACGGTTGCGGCGGCCTCCTCGTTACCGGGCGAGAAGAACACGGTCGTGTGGTCCAGCGGGCCCGGGTAGTCGTCGGGAGTGGTGACGTTGAAGCCGTGGGTCTGCAGTTGGTTCGCGGTGGAGGCGCCGAGGCCGGACTGGCCGGTCGAGTTCGACACCTGCACGGTGATGTCCTGCGGGTTGGTGGTGACCGCGTTGACCAGTTCGGCCGACGGCGCGGAGTCGTGGGCCGGCGCCTCGCTCACCGAGGACTCGGGAGTACCGGGCACCGGGGTGTTGTCGGCGTTCTTCTCCTCGGGCAGCGGCAGGTCGTTGATGATCGCGTCGAACAGGGCGCGGTTGTCGTCCACCCGCAACTGCTCGTTGCCCCATTCGTCCATGTAGCCGGTGGTCGGCACGGTCAGGAAGGTGATCCGGCCCGCCGCGATGCCCTGCACCGACTGGCCCAGCGTGACAAGGTCCTTGGTGTTCATGTTGTCGACGTAGCTGTCCTCGATGAACATGTTGACGACGTTGTTCAGCTTCGACAGCGAGAAGAACACTTCCTTGGAGATCATCGAGCGCAACAGCGACGACAAGAACAGCTGCTGGCGCTTGATGCGGCCGTAGTCGCCGTTGACCTCGGTGGTGACCTGCCGGGCCCGCACGTAATTCAGCGCGGTGTGGCCGTCGACGACCTGCCTGCCCGCGCGGGACAGCACGGTGCCCAGTTCATAGTCCACCAGCGGTTCGGTGGTGCACACCTCGACGCCGCCGAGCGCATCGACCATCTTGGAGAACCCGGCGAAATCGACTGCCATGAAACGGTTCACCGACAGGCCGGACAGTTTCTGGATGACCTTCACCAGGCACTTGGGGCCGCCGACGGAGTACGCCGAGTTCAGCTTGTACTCCGTGTAGACCTCGTCGGGCCCGTAGCTCTGGGACTGCTCGTCATAGATCGGGCCGTATTCACCGGTCACCGGATCCCACGGCTCGCACAGCATCGGCTCGATTTCGAGGTCACGCGGAAACGACACGGCCACAACACGTTCCCGACTGGCCGGGATGTTCACCAGCATCACCGTGTCGGATCGCGAGCCCGCGGCGTCCTCGGTGGTGCCCGCGCCGATCTGTTGGTTCTCGCCGAACCGGCTGTCCACCCCGACGATCAAAAAGTTCTCGTCACCGAACTGGGCGTTGGGGTCGACGATGTCGCGCGAGTCCGGGTCCAGCGCGGAGATCCGGTTGAGCATGTTGTTCTTGGCCGACTGCCACTGCCACGCCCCGCCGGTCATCGCCAGGGCCAGCACCGCCAGCAGCGCTGCGGCGACCCGGCCCGCCGCCCTGGTCTTGCGGTGGCCACCGCGGGGCGGGCGCCGGTCGGCGGGTGCCCGCGGCGCGCCGACCCGGGTGGGCGGCGTCCGGTCGGCGGATCGGCGACGGTTCAGATCGGGCAGCTCCGAGGCGACGGCTACCGCAGCGGGGAACACCTCGGTGTCGGCGTCGTCCGGATCGGGACCGGTCTGAGCGGGCACCGCCTCGATGATCTGTGTCACCGCGGGCGGCGGATCGGCCTCGGGCCGGCGCCGCCGAAGCTTGGGCGGGACGGCGTGGTCACCGCTGAGCTTGGCGATCAGGTCGGCGACCGTGACGCCGTCGGTGTGGCTGCCTGCCGGCCTGGGATTCTCGGTGTCGTCACGATTGGATCGCGGCGCACGTTCCCACGGCGCGGCGGCTGGTGAGGGGCGTGCGCTTCGGGTAAGCCATTGGTTGGCGTCGCCGGAACCATGCGGAGATGACGAGTCGCCCTGGCCGCGCGGGCCAGGCGCGTTCTCGCCGTCACTCATGCTTTTTCCGGCCTCCGACTCTTCAGCAGCCATGCGCGCCAGTGCGCATTGACGTGCGCAGTGCGTTGCCGCATTTCACGGCGCACCGCGTGACTCCACAACGGAGCCATTTACAGACAGGCTTCATATCGTACTGAGGCATCCTGAGAGATGTGATGTCGGAGTCGTCTCGGTATCGGTACGACTTCGCGACAACCGCCGCGTCGCACTAGCCGCCCGAGTGCATGACCTCGGCGCCCGCGGGCACCGTGCAGTCGTCGGGGTCGCTCAGCCAGCCCTCCGGTAAGGACACCGCCGCCGCCGAGCCCTGCCGCCCCCTCGGGCCCGTCGCGGCGGCCGGGAACGGCACCGCCGGGTCGAGTTGCTCCAGCAGCGCGGTCAGCTCGTCGAGCGTCTTGACCAGCGCCAACGCCCGGCGTAACTCGGCGCCGGCGGGGAAGCCGTGCAGGTACCAGGCGACGTGTTTGCGCATGTCACGCATGCCCTTGTCCTCGCCGAAGTGGTCGGCGAGCAGCTGTCCGTGCCGCAGGATGATCGCTGCGACCTCGCCGAGCGTGGGGGGCGTGGCAGGGGTGGTGCCGGTGAACGCCGCCGACAGCTCGGCGAACAGCCACGGCCGGCCCAGACATCCGCGGCCGATCACCACCCCGTCACAACCGGTGGCCGCCATCATCGCCACGGCGTCGTCGGCCTCGAAGATGTCGCCGTTGCCCAGCACCGGGATGCCGCGGACATGCTGCTTGAGCTGCGCGATCTGCTCCCAGTCGGCTTGTCCGGAGTAGCGCTGGGCGGCCGTGCGGGCGTGCAGCGCCACCGCGGCCGCACCCTCCTCGGCGGCGATCCGTCCCGCATCGAGGTGGGTGTGATGGTCGTCGTCGATGCCGATGCGGAACTTCACCGTCACCGGGATGTCGGTGCCCTCGGTGGCCTTGACCGCGGCGGCCACGATCTGGCCGAACAGCCGCCGCTTGTACGGCAGGGCGGCGCCGCCGCCGCGCCGGGTCACCTTGGGCACCGGGCAGCCGAAGTTCATGTCGATGTGGTCGGCGAGCCCCTCGTCGGCGATCATCCGCGCCGCGGCGAACGTGTTGTCCGGGTCCACCGAGTACAGCTGCAGCGACCGCGGGGATTCGTCGGGCGCAAAGGTCACCATGTGCATGGTCGCCGGGTGGCGCTCGACCAGTGCGCGCGCGGTGACCATCTCGCACACGTACAGGCCGCTGACCGTGCCGGCCCGGGCCAGTTCCAGTTCGCGGCACAGCGTGCGGAATGCGACGTTGGTCACACCGGCCATCGGGGCCAGCACGACCGGACTGCGCAGCCCGATGGGGCCGATGCGCAGCGCGACCCGTTCGGTTAGGAGGCTGAGGCCGCTGATGAGGCGAGCACCTTCTCGGCCTTGCGCGCCTCGCGCTCGAGGCGGCGTTGCTTGGAGATCTCGAACTTCTCGCATGCCTCCTCGAGCTCCTCGACCAGCTTGCCGAGGTCGTCACGCATGCGGGCGGCCTCGCCGGTGAAGTCTTCGCGTTCGAAGATGCGCCACTTCTTGAGCACCGGCATCACCACGTCGTCGAGGTGGATGCGCGGGTCATAGACGCCGCCGACGGCGATGATCACGGCCTTGCGCCGGAACTCGGGCACCGTGAAGCCGGGCATCTTGAAGTTGCGCAGCACCCGGTGCAGCGAGTGCATCGCCTGATCGGGGGCGATCTCGAAGCCGGCCTCCGACACGTCGCGGTAGAAGATCATGTGCAGGTTCTCGTCGGCCGACACCCGCGCGAGCAGCTGGTCGGCGACGGTCTCGTTGCACGCCTTGCCGGTGTTGCGGTGCGAGACCCGGGTGGCCAGCTCCTGGAACGTCACGTAGATCACCGAGTCGAACAGGCTCTCGGCGAACAGGTCACCCTGCTGGTTCTGGCCGGGCGAGAATCCGCGGGTGACCTGCTCGAGGCGCAGCTGCTCGAGTTGGACGGGGTCGATGGCGCGGGTGACGACGAGATAGTCGCGCAACGCGATGCCGTGCCGGTTCTCCTCGGCCGTCCAACGGTTAACCCACTGGCCCCAGGCGCCGTCCATGCTGAAGTTCATCGCGATCTCGCGGTGGTAGGAGGGCAGGTTGTCCTCGGTCAGCAGGTTCTGCACCATCGCCACCTGGGCGACCTCGGAGAGCTTGGACTCCTCGGGATCCCAGTCCTTGCCGCCGAGCGCGTAGTAGTTCTTACCGTCGGACCACGGGATGTAGTCGTGCGGGTTCCAGTCCTTGCGCATCGACAGATGCCGATTGAGGTTCGCCTCCACCACCGGCTCGAGTTCTTTCAGCAGATGGAGGTCGGTCAGGTTCTCGTGCATGGTCCTTGGTCCTCCTGGGCATCCGGACGGCGGTCGTCCTCCAGCGGGCGGAGATCGATATCTGTACCTGCGGGTTGCAGTCAATATATCTGTGTATCCCGGTGACATCAAGTTGTCACGCAGCGTTAACCCGCTCGAGTGGCAGGGTCCGTCTACCCGTTTTAGGCTGCCACTATTCAGGCTAAAAGCCCAGCTAGTGAGCGTAAAGGACGGTCCTTCGTGAACAAGATCATCCGGGTGATCGCCGGTACCTCGGTCGGGGCGGCAGCGGCGTTCGCCGCGCTGTCCGCAGCGGGTGTCGCCGCGGCGGCACCCGACGTCGTCGGCGAACCGTACTCGGAAGCGGTGGCGGCCATCGAGGACGGCGGCGGCAACGCCCGCGTCGCCTCCCGCGTCGGCGGCACCCTCGACGAGGACGAGTGCCTGGTGACCAACGCCTGGGACGCGTCGTTCCTGCGCATCGACGCCTCCGACGACAGTGAGGTGATGCTGGCGCTGAACTGCGCGGGCGGCTATGCGACGGCCACCAATCCGGGGGCGTCGGTGGCCAGCCCGCTGGGGCGCCAGGCCAGGTCGGAGGCCGAACAAGAGGCGGCCACCGCCGAAGAACAAGAATTGGCCGCGCCGGTCACCCCGGACGAATAGCGGTCAGTAACTCGACACCCGGCTCAGCAGCATGTCGACGCAGTAGTCGATGAACTGATCGCGGGTGGCTGCCAGCCGACCGTCGAGGTAGGCGGTGAACAAGGCGGTCAGCGCGCCGATCAGCCCGGTGGCCACCATGGCGGCCACGGCCGGGTCGGTGATGCGGGTGAGCTTGTGCTGGAGCAGTTCGATGAAGCTGGGCATCCACTCGGCGCCCGAACGGGTCAGCACCGGCTCCTTCTCCGGGGCCAACAGCAGCACCCGGCCGCGGGTCGGGTCGTCGACCATCAGCGCCACGAACCGCTCCACCGCGTCTCGTGGGGTGGTCACGGTGCTCAGCGTCGACATCGCCCGCGTGCACACGTCGTCGTAGACCGCACGCACGAATTCGTCGCGGTCGGTGAAGCTTTCGTAGAAATAGCGCTCGGTCAGTCCGGCCGCGCGGCACACCGCGCGCACCGTCAGCGCCGGTCCCGTCGGCCTTCCGAGAAGCCCGACGCCCGCCGCGATGAGTTGGTCGCGGCGCAACACCTGCCGGTCCTGCAGGGGCACACCGGACCAGCGGCCACGTCGTTGACCCGAAGCCACAACCCTCCTAAGCTCCACTTGACAACGCTTGTAGTCAGAATAGACGGTTCTGACCCGATGGGAAGCTCACCAGTGACTCAACATACGTCCGAAGCCCAACCGGGGTGCCCGGTGTCGTCCGGCGGCTACGAGGCCCTGCCGGAGCCCCTCGGGCCCGACTCGCTGACCTGGAAGTACTTCGGCCAGTGGACGGGGATGCTGCAGGGCCCGTGGGCGGGTTCGATGCAGAACATGCATCCGCAGCTGGGCGCGGCGGTCGAGCAGCACTCGATCTTCTTCATGGAGCGCATGCCGCGGCTGTTTCGGTCGGTGTACCCGATCGGCGGGGTGGTGTTCGACGGCGACCGCGCTCCCCAGACCGGCGCCGAGGTGCGCGACTACCACATCGGCATCAAGGGTGTCGACGCGCAGGGCCGGCGCTACAGCGCGCTGAATCCCGAGGTCTTCTACTGGGCGCACGCCACGTTCTTCAAGTCCACGCTGCTGGCCGCCGAGCACTTCGCCGGCGGGCTCACCGAGGACCAGAAGCGTCAGATGTTCGACGAGCACATCACCTGGTATGAGATGTACGGCATGAGCATGCGGCCCGTGCCGAAGACCTGGGAGGAGTTCCAGGAGTACTGGGACCACATGTGCCGCAACGTATTAGAGAACAACTGGGCGGCCCGAGAGGTTCTCGACCTGTCCACGATGCCCAAGCATCCGTCGCTGCAGTGGGTGCCGGACTGGGCGTGGCGGCGCAACCTGAAGGTGATGCAGCGGTTCCTGCTGTTCGCGACCGTGGGTCTCTACGACCCGCCGGTGCGCGAGCTGATGGGCTTCACCTGGTCGCCGCGCCAGGCGTGGCTGCACCGTCGGTTCTGCAACCTGGTGTACCTGGCGACCAGGCTGCTGCCCGAGCGGGTGTTGATGCACCCACGGAAACGCTCGGCGCTGGACCGCGCGACAGGGCGGCTTCCCGCCGATGCCCCACTGGTGCACACGCCCGCGCGCAATCTGCCGCCGGTCGAGCACCGCGGCGACGGCAGACACTATTGCCCGATGGTCTGACCGCGCCGATTTCCGGCCCGATGGGCGCGGGCAACAATCCTGTAACGTACGTAACATCGCCCGGCGGGGCGTACCATCCGATGGCAAAGTGCTTCCTTCGCGGAAGGCCTGCTTAGTAGTGCGTAGACATGGAGGTCGCGAACTCGTGAAGAATCTCATCGCCAGGGTGATCGGCCTCGTCGCGATTGCCGCCGCGGCGGCAGCCGGAGCGATGATCGGCGCCGGGAACGCCGCGGCGGACCCGCTGATCGGCAAGACCTACGAACAGGCCTCCTCGACCATCTCCAAGAACTGGAATGCCAACCCGGTGATCGCCACGGTCAGCGGTAATCAGCTGCCCACCCCCAAGTGCATCGTGACGAGCTGGAACAGGTCGTCGTCGAAGAGCGCCCTGACCGGCAGCACCGGACGCAAGATCCTGGTGAACCTCAACTGCAACGAGAAGGTCGCCCAGCCCGGCCAGCCCGGAAACTCGGTGATGACCCCGCAGGGCCGGCAGGGCAAGTCCGACATCAAGAACGCCACCAACCTCAACAAGAACCCGAAGTGGTGCCAGTCCACCGAGGAGCGGTTGGGGTGGTGCAAGCGGTTCTGCGCCCGCACCGGGTTGTGCGAGTTCGACCCGGCCTAGCCGGTCGCTCGTCGTGAGCGCGCGGTCACCAGCGGCCGCGCCGAGCTCATCGCTGCGCCCGACCCGCGGCGCATCCGGCACGGTGCGAAACCGCCTGCTGCAGAATTGGTTTCGCGCCGTGCCGCAACCGTGTTTGGCGGCCCCGGTCCGGTAACCTGCGGCTAGGCGCTGAACACGGAAAGGCAGGCGACAGTCTTGACCATCGAGGAATACAAGATCATCGATCGCGTTCGCGCAATCAACTGGAACAACATCGAAGATGAGGTCGACCTGACGGTCTGGAACCGCGTCACCTCGAACTTCTGGCTGCCCGAGAAGGTGCCGCTGTCCAACGACGTCCAGTCCTGGAACACGCTGAGCCCGGTCGAGCAGCAGGTCCTGGTCCGGGTCTTCACCGGCCTGACCCTGCTGGACACCATCCAGGGCACCGTCGGCGACGTGGAGATGCTCGAGGACGCGCGCACCCCGCACGAGGAGGCGGTGCTGGGCAACTTCATCTTCATGGAGGCGGTGCACGCCAAGAGCTACAGTTCGATCTTCTCGACCCTGTGCTCGACCAAGGAGATCGACGAGGCGTTCCGCTGGTCCGAGGAGAATCCGCACCTGCAGCGCAAGGCCGAGATTCTGGTCAGCTACTACCGCGGCGACGATCCGCTCAAGAAGAAGATCGTCTCGGTGATGCTCGAGAGTTTCCTGTTCTACTCCGGGTTCTACCTGCCGCTGTACTGGGCTTCCCGGGCCAAGCTGACCAACACCGCCGACATCATCCGGTTGATCATCCGCGACGAGGCCGTGCACGGGTACTACATCGGTTACAAGTTCCAGCGCGGTGCCGAACAGGAACCGCAGGATCGGCGCGAGGACCTCAAGGACTACACGTACTCGCTGTTGATGGATCTCTACGAAAACGAGATCGAGTACGCCCAGGACCTCTACGACCCGATGGGGCTCACCGAGGACGTCAAGGCCTACATGCGCTACAACGCCAACAAGGCACTGGCCAACCTCGGCTACGACCCACTGTTCCCGGCCGACGACACCGAGTTCAACCCGGTGATCCTGACGGCGATGGCGCCGGACGCCAACGAGACCCACGACTTCTTCTCGGGCTCGGGAAGCTCGTATGTCATGGGCCGCACCGAGGGCACCGAGGACGAGGACTGGAACTTCTGATTCAAGCGTGGTGCCCCCACCAGGACTCGAACCTGGGACCTGCGGATTATCAGACCGGACATTGCGGGTGAACCTGCGGACAGAGTCGCCTAACAAGCGGAAAAAGCTAAAGGGCGAACTTACGGAAGTTGCTGGCGGTTCCGCCCGAATCCCGTTGTTGCGAACGAAAGTACATGCGCGGGCGTCAAAATCATGTTGGCATTGCCCGATGGGGGGTTCGATCACAGATGATCAACATCGAGGGGATGTGCCACGTTATGGCCGATCCGTTGCTGGAGGAGTGGATGCTCTGGCAGCTCGCCGGGAATCTGTCACCGATCACCGCGAGCGAGAGGATGCGCGTCGTCGCCCAGTTCGCCGAGGAAACCGGCGTCCCGGCGCACACTGCTCAGCCGATCGATCTGGTGCGATGGCTGGGGAAGCACACCGAGTGGTCTGCGTCGACGACCGCCACCTACCACTCCTATCTGCGGGCGTTCTACTGCTGGCTGAACGTCATGGAGTACCGCGCCGATAATCCGATGATCAAGTTGGCGTCGCCGCGATATCCGGATCGGGTGCCGCGCCCGGTGTCTGATGATGATCTCGTGCGGCTGCTGACGACGCGGATGCATCATCGGACGCGGGTGATGGTGATGCTGGCGGCGTTGGCCGGGTTGCGGGTGTCGGAGATCGCGCGGGTGCGCGGCGAGGACATCGATGTGACGGGGCCGCGCATCTATGTCAGTGGGAAGGGCGGGTCGAAGCATTGGTTGCCGCTGCATCCGTTGTTGGTGGCGGCTGCGACGACGATGCCGCGGCGAGGGTGGTGGTTTCCGGCGAATTCGCGGCGGCCTGGTGATCATGTGCATCCGAAGAGTGTGTCGGACATCATCGGGCAGGCGATGCGTCGTGCGGGTGCGCGGGGTACGCCGCATAGTCTGCGGCATTGGTTCGGTACGACGTCGTTGGAGGACGGGGCGGATCTGCGCACGGTGCAGGAGTTGTTGCGGCATAAGCAGCTGAACACGACGGCGATTTATACGAAAGTGCCGGATGTTCGGCGGCACAGGGCGGTCGAGCGGTTAGATCCATATCGCGGCGTGGCGTGATGGAGGGCACTACGCTGCGGGGGTATGCGGTGGGTGTGGGCGGCGATCGCCGCGGTGATCGTGCTGGCCGGTGCCGGGTGCTCGGATCGGTTGAGCACGGACGAGATTGCGCAGTGGGTCAAGACCGATTTGCAGGGCTTCGTTCATCAGGATAAGCGGCTCAAACCGTACGGGCCGCAGATCCTGTCGGTGCATCTGGTGCGTGAGACCGACACCACGTATACGGGGTATGCCGAGGTGAGTCCGCTGCGTGGCCCGGATGGGCGGGTGCCGCTGGAGGTGACCTATGACGATGAGGGTCACGCGATGTGGAAGACGCCGCCTGGCGCGTGGCTGTGGATGATGTTCGATCAGGATGTCTCGTCTGGTCAGTGACGGGGTGGGGGCCTGCCCGGCGTTGGGTCGCCGGCCCATTCGGCGCATCGACATCGCCGGGCAGGCGTCTAGGTGAAGAGGTGGGTACACACACGTATGGCCGACAAGGAAAAAGAGATCGTCGTCCCGTTCGCGGTGATCGTCGCCCTGGTGCTCGGAGGGTGGCTGTTCTACCGGCGACGCCGCACGTAGCGCACCAGCCGCGCGTACGGATCCCGTTCGGGGCGTAGCAGCTCGAGGAGGTGGGCCGCGGTGACGAGGACGACGGCGGTCGTGGTCAGCGGCATGCGTTTGCGGTAGGCGGCGGCGCGGCGGGAGAGGAGATCGTTGTCGTCTTCGACGCGGTGTTCGTAGAGGGCGATGCCGCCGGCCAGCGCGATCCAGGCCCAGTCGCCTTTGCGGAGCCGTACGGTGACCTTCACTCTGCAAGTATCGCGTAGAGGCCTGTGGGGGTGGGGCTTTGACTCGCCCGTCAGAGGATGCCGCCGAGGCCGATCGCGCCGAGGAGGTCGCCGAGCAGGCCTCTGCTGGCGCCGCCGTCGTTGACGCCGCCGATGCCGCCGCCTCGGCCGCGGAGCTCGGGCGGCAGGTTGCATTCGGCGAGGTGCTCCTGGCGGTAGGCCACCTGTGAGCATTCCTTGATGTCGGGCGGCGGGGCGAGCGGGACGCTGAGGATCAGGCCCGCCGCGGCGAGCAGGCTACAAGCCGCAAGTGGGCGGCGGCAGCGGGTTCGCTGCGCGGACGCGCTCATACTCTCGCTGCTTCTCGATCAGCTCGGCGAATTTCATGTCGGTGGCGATCGTCAGCCGCAACGCGTAGTCGCGTCGCAGTGGGTGGTTGTCGTGCAGCGCGGCGATGTCGGGCGGCGGGAAGATCAGCGCGTGGATCCAGGTGTAGATCAGTTCGCGTTGTTCGATGGAGATCTGATCGTTCTGGGTGGTGACCGAGGCGCGTTCGCGGAGTACGTGGTTGAATTCGCGGACGCAGTCGGCGTTCTGCTGGTTCTGCACGGCGGTGTAGAGCACGATCGCGAGGGCGAATGGCACGGCGATGTACTGCCACTTGATCACCAGGATTCGGCGTTGGATCTGCGCCTTGAGGTAGTGCCATACGGCGGCGGATGCGACCCCGAGCAGGAAGTAGCCGAGGTGGTCGAGTGTGAACAGGTCTATGAACCAGTTAAGCATCGTCGGCCCTCTTGCCAGAGGGTTGTTCACCCGGTTTGACGGTGGATATGCCGAGGTTGGTCACCCAGGCGCCGGACATGATGATGAACACCGTGTCGAGGCCTTCCAGTGGAATCTTGGCTACTTTGAAGGAGATCCAGACGAGGAAGGTGGCGCCCCAGACGAGGGTGGCGAGGCGGCCGTTTTTCGTCCACTTCAGCCAACGGGAGTTATCGTCGGCCATCAGTCACTCGGGGAGGGTGCCGGTGCGGCGCTGTTGGTGGACGGCGACGGCCGCGGTGCCGTTGCCGAGCGCGCCGAGCGCGGCCAGGAATCCGAGCCACAGCGGCACCTTGTCGGCCTCGACGATGCCGTAGCCGACGAGGACGGCCAGGCCGGCGGTGGCCACGGTGTAGAGGTAGAGCCGGGCTTTCGGGCTGGTGATTTTCTGCAGCATCGCGGTGACTTCCTTTCGGGTCAGCGCCGGAATCCGGCGATGATGTCGTAGCCGACCTGGGGGCCGGTGCGGTTACCGAAGAACGGGTGCGGCGGCCAGTGGTAGGCGCCGTGGGACTGCAGCCCTGGTAGTGCGGCGACGATCGCCATCAGGTCGGGCGCCGATGTGAGCAGGCCTTGCGCGGACAGCAGCGCGATCAGTTCGGGGTTGGGTGGCTGGCTGGCTGCGGCCTGCCCGCCGGGGATCACCGAGAGCAGTAGCGACAGTGGGGCGGTCATCAGCGCGCCGACACCGGGAAGTAGGCGCGCGATGGCGGGGATGATGATCTGCGCGGAGTAGACGACGAACGGGATCTCGGTTTCGGCGCGGATGAACCACTCGTAGAACAGGGGCCGGATCTTGTCGCGGGCCACGGCGTAGAAGTCGTCGGGGGTGTTGATGTTGTGGGTGGCGCGGTTGAGCCAGTCGGGGAAGGTTTTTCGGGCGATGCCGGTGACGGGGGTGGCGGGGTTGCCGAACAGGATGAGCCCGTTGATGCGGTCGCGGATCAGCGCGAACTTCCTGCCGTCGCCGAACAGGTGGTTGATTGCCTCGAGGAGGCCGTCCGCGGATTGGGAGTAGCCGGAGAACCACAGCTCGACGTCGACCTTCGCGCGGGCGTCGCCGCGGCGGGCGGTCATGGCGGCCTGGACGTCGGGGTTGTTGTCGAGCAGCCATTCGATGCTCTTGGCCTGGTCGGTGATCACGTCGATGTAGGAGAACTGTGGGTCACCGCCCATCAGGCCGAGGTAGCCGCCCTTGACGAACGAGACGGGCTGGTGGTTGATGTTCAGTGATTCGCGGTCGGGCCCGTTGAATCCCTTGCCGGCCACCATCTGGCCGAGGTCGTGGCTGGGGCCGAGCCAGTAGTCGGCGCCGGAGCCGGGGCAGGAGTAGAACCAGATCGGCCGGCGCGCGGGGGCGGGTTTGGCGCCGGCGTATCCGACGCGGCCGGCGGTGACGGGCCCGAAGATGCCGTCTTGGACGAGGCCGAGGCGGCGTTGCATTTCGCGGGTGAAGGCGGCGTCGCTGTGGCCGTAGTAGCCGTCGATGGGTCCGAGGAGGAACGCGTAGGACTCAGCGTATTTGACGGCCCACTTCTGCCAGTGGGTGACGTCGTCGCCTTTGGCGTCGGAGGAGCCGAGCCGTAGCGGCAGCCGCGCGGTCATGGTTTGACGCCGGTCTTCGGCCTGTCCTCGGTGCCGAGCACTTTGTCTCGGATCTCGGCGACGGCTTCGACGAGGGTCTGGCCGCCGAGCATGTTCCAGCGCAGCGTCAGCTGATCATCGGCGGGGCCAACGGGTTTCGGTGCGGTCATGGCAGGTACCTCCTGTGGTTGGAATGACAGGCCGAGTGCGGCCAGGGTGGCTGGGCCGGCGATGCCGTCGACCTGGAGACCGGAGCGGCGCTGGAACTCGCGCACCACCCCTTCGGTGAGCAGACCGAATTCGCCGTCTTCGTCGAGTTCGGAGTAGGCGGGGTAGTCGCGGTTGAGGCGCTCCTGCAGCGCCTTCACGCGCGGCCCGGTGCTCTCGTAGTTGCGGCCCAAATAGACCGCCCCCGGCGCGTGGGCTGGGGGCGGGGTGGTCGAGCCGGTGCCGACGATGGGGCCGGGTAAGTAGAACCAGTCGTGGAACAGCGGGTGGTTGTAGCCGCGGGCTGGGCCGCCGACGCGCTGCCCGTAGGAGCCGGACGATTCGATCGCGATGCCTTCGAGCGTGCACGCCATGTGGGAGTTGGCGCCGCCGCCGGGGCCGTGCTGCAGGCCGATGCGTAGGGCGGCGTCTGCGGGGATGTCGCCGGGGCGGGCGACGCGGATCGCGCCGAACGGTCCGCGTGAGCCGGGCCCGCCGACGTAGCGGTATGCCTCGGTGGACAGACCGTGCCGTGACCACGTCATGTTCTGCCCGTTGATGAGGGCGTCGAGCATGTGGGTGACGATGCCGGAGCAGTCGGTGGTGCGGTTGACGTTGTTGCGTACCCAAACGCCGCCGTAGCCATAGGGTTTGCGGTCTCGGTCGCGGGCGATCTGCAGGGCGTAGTTGACGTTAGCGCGTAGGACGGTCATGGTTTCCTTCCCTCCCGCGTGAAGAGCACGCGGGCCTTGCCGATGAGGTAGTGGCGCATCGCGGCGCGCAGCGGGTAGCGGATCGCCAGGTGGTCGCAGGCCGGCTGCCCGCACACCATGCAGCGGCGGGTGTCCATCACGCGGCCTTGATCTGCAGGGCGAGCGCGTTGTAACCCGACGTGCCACCACCGGGGTTGAGGACCAGTTCGGAGAAGCCGGTCATCGTGTCGTCGCTGATGTAGGAGCACACATCCTGGGTGCTGCTTGAGCTGTTGTCGATGCAGTCGACCAGCTTGAACCCGGTCGCCGACACCGGCGGGTCGCCGTTGGAGCCGCCGCGGCTGCCGTAGAACAAGCCCATCCGCGACGTGCTCGCGGAGTCGAAAGAGAACGCGGGGAAGGTGATCGCGTTGCTGTTGCTGCCGAAGTTCGCGCTCGCCGCGCCGGGGGCGGCGTTGCGCCACACCTGCACCTGCAGATGAGTCACCCCGTTGCCGGTGGACCAGTCGCCGATCGTCACATTGCCTGCGCCGCCGTGGATCGTGGAGGACACGTCGGCGTACTTGTAGACCACCCGCGAGCCGTTGATGTTGCCCGTCGTGACGAGCTCGCCGCCAGGCCACTCGCTCCACCCCGAACTGGCGGGGATCGGTACCGCGGTCGCGCCCACACCGCGGTAGGCGTGCATGACGATCAGGTCACCGGCCTTGAAGGGGATGCGGTTGAGCACGTCGGCGCTGATCGTGGTGCCCTGCACACCGAACGCGCCGACGAACAGCGGATTGTCCAGCGGCAGCAGCGGGCCGCGGCCGGTCACCGCGAGCAGCCGGTTAATGTACGCGCGCGCCAACGGGTTTTCGGTGATGCCGAGCATCGTCTCGGCTTCCACCTCGAACACCATCATGTCGCCGTCAGTAGATGCGGCGCTGCCGTTGCCGAGCTCGGCGTCCAACCACGTCAGCAGCCAGTCATCCACCAAAGTGTCGGTGTACTCGCGGACCTTGCCGTGCGGCATCCGCGCCACCACCGCGCTATTCGGTTTGTCGATGGCGTACTCGTAGTCGCGGTACCCGGTGCCCAGGTCGCCGTGCTGCTCACCGTTGGTGGTCCAGGGGCTCGCCGCCGAGCCGCGGTTGTAGGTCTGGGGCTGCAGCCGGTTGTAGAAGTGCAGTGTGTGCACCGGCGACTGGGCGGTGGCCGCGTTCACACCATCGGTGGCGGTGCGGTTGATTCGCCACGGAATCAGCGCGCCGACCTCATTGTGCGTCGATCCGTTGTTGAGGAACTTCTTCCGCCACCGCAGGAAACAGATGTCTTGGCCGAGGTACGCCAGGCCGTGACCGTAGGCGCTGTTGGTGGAGCCTTGGATCGTCATCCCCACGGTGCCGTCCGCCATTGCGGCGGTGCGTAGTTCGTTGCCGGCCGAGGTGGCGAAGCTCAGGTCGAACTTGTGCCCGGACAGCGCGGTGAGGGTGTTGATGTTCGACACGACGGGGCCCGCGGCGAAGCTGTGCCGGAACGAGAACCGCGGCCGCTGCATCAGCAGCGTCACGACGCTTCTCTTTCGACGTAGCCGATCGCGAGCGCGCCCGCCCCCATGCCGGGTGTGGTGCCGACGCTGTCGACGTAGCACTTCAGCCGAGAGCCGGCGGCAACAGCGACGCTGAGGCCGGTGACGCGGGTGTCGGCGTCGTAGGCCCACTGGTTGGCGGCGCTGATCGTCTTGGCGGTGCCGGTGATCTCGACGCCGTCGTCGTGGAGCTCGAGGACGGTGTTACCGGACGCATCCGCGGTAGCGCCGTAGTAGACCACCTCGGTGAGGGTGAAGTCCTCGGCGACGACGCGGCCCATGGCGTCGTCGCCGTAGCTGGAGCCCAGGCGGGTGTTGAACGTGTTGTCGCACTGGTAGACAACGGGCACCTGGACGGTGCCGCCGCCTCCACCGCCGGAGGCGTTGAGAGTTTCGTCGGTGATCGACAGGTTGGTGCCGACCGTCAGCCACTTCACCGTGCCGGCGGAGTCGTCCCAGAACAAGATCTGGTCAGCACCAGGGTCAGTCAGGCCGGAGATGGCGGCGAGGTTGGCGTTGAACGCCTGCACATGGGTGCCGATGACCAGACCGAGGGTTGTGCGGGCCGCGGCCGCGTCCGCGTCGTCGAGCAGCGTGCGCGCGAACGCGGTCAGGTCCGTGGTGGTGAATGTGTTCGTCCCGGTGGCGTAGATCAGCTTGTTGTTGGCCAACGTCAGCCCGGCCAACGCGGACAGGATCGCGTGGATCGGCTGCTTTCCGGCCAGTGCGGTGGTCATCGTGGCCGCGAAGTTCGGATCGTCAGCCAGGGCGGCGGCGATCTCGTCGAGCGTGTCGAGAGTTCCCGGCGCGCTGTTGATCAGCGCCGCGATCGCCGCAGAGATCAGTGCCCCCGCCGCGGTATCGAAATCGGTGATGTCGTCGTGCGTGAGGTTTTCGACGTGCACGATCGGGTTCGCCGGATCTGTCGCGTCGACATCGATGTTGGTGCCTGGCACCACAGCTTCTACGCCGCCGCCACCGCCGGCGGGCAGCACGTGGTAGCCCTTCACGCCGGAGGCGTTGGTGCCGTAGTAGCGGCTGTTACCGGGAGTTCCCGAGTCGCCGTCCAGCTGCAGCGTGCGGTCCGTAGTCAGATCGCCGCCACCGGTCAGCGAACCGCCGGTGTTGATCGCGCGGCTCGTCGGTGTCTTGCCTGCGAGCGCGGTAGTGATGGTGGCGGCGAAGCTGGCGTCGTCATCGAGCGCCGCGGCGAGCTCGGCCAGGGTGTCCAGCGCGCCAGGCGCACCCGCGACCAACGCGTCGACGGCCGCCTGCACCGCAGCAGAATCAACAGCGCCGATCGCCGCGCGGGCGTCAGCCTCAGTAGCGCCAGCCGCAATCACCGGCGGCTTACCCGTCAGCGTGTCCCACGACGCGCTGCCGCTGCCGACCTCCAGATCAGAGATGTCGACCGAACCCTCCAGTGCCTCACTGTTGGCGAAGAACACGATGGTGTCGCCGACGCGCTGCACCTCGTCGGGCACCTGGCGGATGATGTACCCACCCGCGAACGCCGTCGACTGATCCAGCCACTCCATCTCGGCCAGATTCACTTCCGGCCACGGATCCACAACTTCTTCGCCGAGCTCGGGTGCCTTCACCGTGATCGTCGGAAGATCTTGCCGCTTACCGTTGTAGGTCACATCATGCGGCCGGAACTCGTAGATCAGATGCACATCGTCAGGCAGATCCAGCACGGCTGATTTCGCGAGGAGCCCGAATTGCTGTTGGTTCGCGGTGAGTTTCAGCTGACCATCATCGAGCCGTGTCTCCTGCGCGCCGAGCGCGAACAACTGATTCTCGGGTTCGGTCAGCGCGCGGATCGCGCGCACATCGCCCTTCGACAGGCGGGCGGTGATGGTGACGCCGCCGTGGATGCCCTTCTTCTCGGGCAGCACATCTGCGTCGCCGCCGAGTTCTTCGGGCCGGTCCGCGATGAACGCGTCCCACCGCAGGTACGGGATCCAGTACTTCGGGTTCACAGCGCACCACCGTTAAACGCCTCGTTGAACTGCTGCTCAGTCATCAGCACACCGCCGCCGATCGACTTCAACACGTCGCCGATATACAGGGTGCTGCTGTTGCCGGCCTTCTCAACCGTCATGTAGTACTCAGGTGTGTTCGAGCCGACTCGGGTGCCGTAGCTGATCTTGCCCAGCCAGCCCTGCAGGTTGAGCTGGCGGAACGCGTAACACATCGCGTCGTAATCGGTCAGCGGGTAGTCGGTCACTTCCAGTGATGCCACTGCCAGTCTCCTTAGATGTCTGCCCAGGTGATGACTTCGATGTCCGAGGGGATCGACTGCAGGCCGAACACCCCGTCGCAGGACGCGCCGAACCCGCGCCCGCGGTGGCTGCTGTCCAGAAGCGTTGTGGCGGCGCCGCCGGCCGGAACGTTGACCGTGGTGATCACCGGGAAGCCGTTGCGTTTGACCACCCACAGCCAATCGTTGGTGCCGGGCGCGACACCAGGCTGGCCCACCTCGAGCTCCCACAGCTCACCGTTGTCGTCGGAACCGGTGCCGACGCTGCCCATCACCGTCAACACGCCGCCCATCAGCACCCCGTATTGCGTTGTGCTGTTGAGGAGTTGCGCGAAACACAACTCAGTTCCGGCGAGGTTCGTGCGGGTAACCAGCCAGATCGAGCGGTCGCTGGTGCCGACGACCTTCTTCAGCTTGATCGCGCACCGCTGCGTCGACGTGTTCAGCACGTCGGTGGTGTGTATCGACAGGATCGTCTGGTCCAAGCCGCCGCCGGGATACCAGTGCCCGTAACCGCCCTTGCGGCCGTACGTGCCGCCCGATCCGCCGAACGACACCTGCGTGTATCCGGGCAGGGTGGTGGAGTCGGCGCCGTCGAACTTCTCGACGAACACCTGGCCGCCGGTGATGACGCCTTCCAGCGCGGCCTTCACTAACGCCACCTCGGACAGCGCCACATCGCCGGTGTCCTGCGCGTTGTTGCCGACCGCGCGCACACCGAAGATCGCGTTCCAGACGTCTCCGAGCAGGCCGATACCGGGCCCGATGATCGGGAGCTCGCTGCCCGCGTCGATGATCATGTCGGCGATGTCGGTGATGATCTTCGGCGCCTGAATGTCGGGCAGCACACCGTCGATCAGCTCGGCGAACTTGCCCAGCGGCTTCAGCAGCGACTCAGCGACGTTGTCCCACACCGACACCACGTCGAGCGTTCCGGCGATCACGCTCTGCAGGAAGTCGCGGATACCTCCCAAGCCGAGGAGCCCCAGGATTCCCTCGAGGGCCATCCGTATCGGGTTGCCGGATTTATTGGCGGTGTCGTGGACGCTTTCGAAGTCCAGCAGGTTCCGCAGCGGGTCATGGTCACTGACCGACTGGCGGCGACGATCATGGGCTCTGGGCATCAGGACACCGGCAGCAGATTCACTCGCAACTGGTTGGCTTCATTCGCGGCGAACGTGTACGTGCCGGTGCCGCCGAGCTTGTGCAGGAACACGTAGATCGTCTTCGCCTGCCCGGCCGGCACTCGACCATCGGCCGAGTCGGGGGCGATCGCGCGCACCGGGTTACCCACATCGGAGAAGTGCGGCTTGATGTGGGCGATGTTGAACGAGTCCAGCAGCGCCCACGACGGATCGTATGGGCCGAGCCCGCACAGCGGCGCGGTCTCACCGGTGCCGACACCGGTGTCACCGATGCGGATCTCGACCTCGACCTGAGCCGACGACAGGAAGTTCCGCTGAATCCTGACGTGGCCCATCACGTCCGGGTACCAGGCGACGTCCTGGGCTTCGATGTCTAGCGACGCGATTAGTTGGCGGCCGGCGGTTCCGGAGTAGTCGATGAAGTTGGCGTGCGGGATCGTGTACATCTTCGCCGCGAACGGTGAGAGGTCGCCGGGCCGGAACTTCTCCAGCGTTTCGTCCCACACGACGCCCTGGCCGTCCAGCGGCGGGTCGGTGTCGTCGTAGTCGGGTGCGCCGCGGATGTTCGTCGACGGCCCTTCCGGACCGCGCAGACCGGGCACGAGTAGGTGGAAGTGTGGGCTATCGCTGGTGCCTGACTCGACGACCTCGGCTTCGCCGTACGGGTTGTCGGGGTCGGCGGCCTCGACGAGCTCGGCGCTCATCGAGATGTTCGGTGTCAGCCCGCGCGGGCCCTGGATGCCGGCCTCCAGCGTGCGGTACGCGCCGAGGTCGTGCACGTACACGTACAGGGTTGTGCCGATCACCCAGGCGCGGCCGTTGTCGCTCTCATCGAGCGTTTCCACCGCGGGCAGGTCGCCGATGTTGTCGACGGTGGAGTCCCATTCGATCCGCCACGGCGGCATCGGTTCGCCAGGGTCGCCTTTCGGGCCGATGAACACGTCGAGGACGACGTCACCTTCGCCGTCAATGAGGGTGAAGGTGCCGTTGACGCGGCGCGGGTCGTCGGGGTTGCGGGGCATGCCCCAGAAGCCCAGCCGCACATCGCGGTCGCCGATCTTGAAGGGTTCGCCCAGCAGCACAGGAGTGGACATCGCTTCATTCCTCCGAGGGGTCAGGGTCGGTGGTGTCGCGCTCGAACTCGATGCGCAGTTGCTTGATCAGTTCTTGTTCGACTTCGGGGGCGAGCTGTTTGCGGATCTGCTCGCGGGCCAGCGCGGCTTTGCGTTCGACGTCTTCGTGGTTGCCCTCGGCCGGTTTCGGCGCGGGGGGTTCGTGTTCCTTCTTGAGCTTCCAGTCGATGAAGCCTTCGAAGATGCCGTCCTGGTCCTCTTGGACGTCGGCCCAGATGTAGGCGTGTTCGTCGTCGACGATGCGGCCGCCGGCCATGGCGAGGTGGAACGCGATGTTCGCGATGGTTCCGGCGTCGATGTACATGACGACGCCGGAGGGGCCGACCATGTCGGTCATGGCGTGGCGGAACTGGTCGATGCGTTCGAACAGGTCTTCGCGTTCCTCGGTGGTGAATTTCTTGAGGTAGGGGAAGGTGTTCGGGTTGATCGTGGGGGCGGTCATTCCATACGGCATCAGAACATGTCTCCACTTCCGGCTAGCAGGGCTGCGAAGTTCGCGACGTTCCCGATCGCGGCGAAACCACGCGCCACCGGATCCTCTTCTCGCGAGTCATCACCGAACGACAACACCGGCCGACCCGACTTACGGCGGTCACCGGACCGCTTGTAGGCCATGATCTGGTCGGTGTAGAAAATGCCCTTCCGCTCGGCGGAAACCCTTGACCCCAGCCGAATCTCACGCCCAAAGTCGAACGGTGACCCGTCACCCACGTCGAATTTGAACGACGTGTACGGCCTGGTTTTCCACCAGCCCTCACGGATGGTCTGGACACTGTTGATCGTGAACGCGGACCCAGACCCGGTTTCGAAGTACTCGTTAAAGGCGTACGGGCCAACGTCTCTGGATCTTCGCGGGTCGACAAACGACATGAACGCGAGCAGCGTGTCGTCGAGCTGACCCTGGTAGAGGTTGTCGAGGCCCTCGACGCCGGGCGCTTCGACGCCGAGGACGACCTGGGCGAGCTGGCTGATCCCGTATCTGATCGCGAAGGTGATCGCCTGGTTCACCCATTGAGGGCTCTTGCCGCCAGTGATGATGGTGATCGCTTTGCTCTTGTGGATCACCATCTTCCGCGACTCCGCGCCGCCGTAACCGACATCGCGGTACACGAACGGGGGCCGCTTCGGCGCAACACCGAGGATCTTGCGGATGAACGGATCGGTCTCGCCGTCACCGTCACCGTCGACCGCGATCAGCGACTCAGTGATCAGATCGTCGGCCGTCGCGGCGAACAGGTTCAGCAGACCATCCCACGCGGTGCCGGTCGGGCCGCCCACACCGGACTCATCCTCGAACGACAGAATGACGCACGCCCGCGTCGGCTTGAGCACCTCAGCCAGCTCCGGCCCGAACATGGTGTACGGGGCCGGATCACCCGGCAGCCAGGTGTAGGCCTTCAAGATGACCCCGGCGTCCTTCATCACCGGCGTCAGCACGGTCTTCGCGTCTTTCCACCGGGCGCCGAACGTGACCCAGCGGGACTGGTCGAACACCGGGTTGACCGGCATCACCTGCACCGGCCAGTTCAGCGGAACCAGATTCTCCAGCCAGGTCTGCGGCGCGAAGATGTTCCGCGGGATCGGCCACCACCCGTTGAGGGTGTAGATCCGCGCCAGGTTGATCATCGTCGCCGTGGCGCACGCAGTCACGCAGGGGCCGCCCCAGAGGAACATCTTGATCGGCTGCACAGCATGGGGCAGCAGCGGCGTCGCAGCCAGGTAGATGTGCTGGAAATGCCTTCTGTTGCTTACACAATTGAGCTTCGTGACGGTCGGACGGCCCTTAACCTCGTCGTCCTCGATCGTCTCGACCTTGCCGCCCCACCGGTTCTTGTAGTCGTGCGGCCGCTCTGGATCGGGGTCGATCGTGATGTGCAGGTCTTCAGCCGGCCGCGTCTTGAAGCAGATGATCTCGCGGAGCCAGTCGTTGTCCTTGCCGACCAGTTCGATGTGCGCCGAGCCGTCGTCGTGGGCGATCTCCTCGCAGTCCCACGATTCGGGGATCGTGATCCGCGCGATCAGCTTGTGCTCTTTGTCCCACAACCGGATCAGCGGCTGCGGCACCTTCTTCGTCAGGTAGCCGTAGCGGCGCTCCATCAGCTGCTGTTCGATGGCGGCGAACTCGCTGGCGGTCAGCATGATCCGCCCAGCCGGTATCGCCCGCCGTGGCCGCGGCGGGTAACGATGACGCGCATGGCTAGCTGATGGCCCTTTCGAACCGCTGCGGCAACCGCACACTGACCCGCGCGCCGATGGTGCTGTGGAACACCGGCAGCGTCGCGGTGGTGCCCGGCGCGATCGGGTAGTTGAAGCCCTGCCCGGCGAACCGCTCCAGCACGGTCTCGGTGCGTTCCTGGCCGAGGTCGATGCCCAGCCACTCCAACAGTTCGATGTTGGAGATGATGTTGAGCACCCAGTTGTCGACCGGATCCTTCGCGCTGATCGCGATGCGGTGCGCCGGGTTGGTGTCGATCAGGACGTGCTCGCCGGGAAACAGTTGCGGAACGCGGATCATCCGCCCGGACGCGCCGTCAGGCAGCCAGCAGCGGCCCGGCGCGGACACGTGGAAGATCGGCCACGACGGCTCTGTGCCCTGGTTCGCGACGCGCAGCTTGCCGACGCGGACAGGGATGTTCGGCGCGAACGTGTTGTCGTCGCGCTTGATGGTGGTGACCGGATCGGTCGCCTTGACCACCCACTCCGGCGGCCGCATATCCGGCCGCCGCCACCGCGGCTCACCATCGGCGGCGATCTTGACCCACCACTCCTGGGCGTTGTTGTCGCCGGCGGTGGGATCGACCTCGAGCTCATCGTCGATGGAGTCCAGCAGCTGCATCGGGATGTAGTACTCGCCGCCCCACCGACTGAACACGCAGAACCAGCCGAACGCGTCTTTGCGCATGCCGTCCCACCAGCAGGCCTCGGTGTTGAACCAGCCGTACTCGTGGTCGGATATCAGGGTGATGGGGAACGCGATCTCTTTGCGCTCGTCGACGGTGCGCTCGAAGCGCGGTGGCCCGTAGGCGGGTTCGTGCCAGACACCTTTGAACGGGACGTGAACCATGCCGCGGACCGGGCCGGTGATGATGGCTCCTTCGGCGCCGGCGTTGAACCCTGCGATGTGCCAGACGCGGTCGTCGGCGCCGATCCATTTGATGTTGATGCCGGAGGCGCAGCGGTTGGCGTCGAGGTTGCGCAGGTCGCGCCAGCGGGTGATCAGTGGATTGGTCATGAGCCGACCGGGATTCTGGGGATGGCGCGGGAGAGGCCTTCGTCGCGGTTCTTGAACAGCTCTTCGGGGCTGGAGCCGACGTTGCCGTGCACGGACTGGTCGATGGTGATGTTCGTGCCAGGCGGCGGGCCGGGTGTTCCGCTGCCTTCGTGCACGCCGGGCGGCGGCATCGGCGGGGCCGCGATGTTGGGCATGCCGAACGGGGCGTTCGACGTGGCGGTGCCGTCCTGCACGCCCTGCTGCTCGGGTGGGATACCCATCGCGTTGCCGAGAAGGCCGCCGGGTTTCCATTCACCGTTGGCGAAGGCTTCGAGCATCGGGACGCCGGCCGACATGATCGCGTCGAAGGCCTGCACCGGCCACAGTTCGGCGAGGTCGGGCAGCCAGTCGCCGATGCCGAGGGTTTCTTTCAGGAAGCTGCCGCCGATCTTGCCGAGCTCGCCCAGGCGTGAGTCGCGGTCGCGTTCCTTGCGCTTGTCTTTGCGGGCTTCGCGGGCGGGGGAGAAAGTGCCTTTGCGGGTTTCGGCGAGGTCTTCTTGTGCCCATTGCGCATCTTCGCGGGCGCGTTCGGCGGCCAGCACCGCCTTGTCCCTCTGGTCGCGGAGCCGCTCGAGGTCGGCGTCGGCCTTCTCCACGCTGACCTTGTTCATGGTGCGTTCGACTTCGGACATGCCGGCGATGCGGTCACGTTCGGCCTGGGCCTCGGCGATCTGGGCTTCGATGTCGCTGATGGCTTCGTCGGCTTCGCCGATGCGGCGTTGTGAGTCTTCGGCGCTGCGCTCGGCCTGGCGGATGCGGCGCGGGTCGGTCTCGTAGTAGCCGGGCTCGCCGTATTCGTTGTATCCGGGTGTGCCGATGCCGGGTTCGTAGCCGGTACCGAACGCGTTGTGCACATCCGGGCTGACCGGGCCGCGGCCCATGCTCAGAGGAAGCGTGGTAGTTCCGTCAGTTTTCACGACGGGCTTCGAGCCCTGCGGATGTTGACCTGACCCGCTGCCCGGCTCGACATGAACATGGACGTGATCCATGTGATTCTGCGTCGGATCACCGCGATTAGGCATCGGCGAGGACGATCCGTCCCTGTTCCACTGCCGCTGTTGCCACAGCACGTAGTCGACGCCGGACTGTTGCAGCGCGTAAGCAGCGATCTTGTCGCCGTACGCCTTGCCCTGCGGCGTGCTCCAATTCGGGATCATCACATCGATCGCCTTGCCGGACGGATGCTCATTCGGGAAGCCGGGATCCTGACGGAAACCGCCGATGTCGTTGATGTCGGCGAACGCGGTCGAGATACTGTCCTTCACAGAGACCGTCTGAGGTAGAAGACCCGAGTCGCTGCCCACCTTCCGCGGAGCAACGGCGGAACTCCCACCGGAACCGCCCGAGCCAGTGTTCAGCGGCGGCAAAAGAAGGTCCGACAGTTTGTTGCTACCCGGCGTCGGACGACCACCTGGCCCGACACCACCGACACCGCCAGACGGCCCGCCGATCGTGAACGGCGCATCCTGACCGTCGATCGTCACACCGGGAATCGACAGGCCGGGCGCCAACTCCGGCACAGAAGTCGGCGGGCCGGACGGCCCGGTCGTCGGCGGCAGAATCACCGGGCCCGTCGTCGCCGGATCATTGATCGGCGGCGGATCGTCACTCAAGATTCCAGACGGTTCGAACAAGCTGTTGAAATACCCCGGAACCCACGAAAACCAGTCCGCTATCTTCATTCTCAGATCGCGGAACACGTCCTCGATATGTCGGCCGGCCTTCTCCCACTCCGTGGCGGCGTTATCGGCGGCAGTTTCCATCGCCTTATCAGACGACCCGGTGAAATCGCCGATCGTGTCTTTCGCGCGGTCGAGGTCGAAGTTGTTGAACGCGTCCTGCAGATCTTCCCACTGCGTGCCGAACAGAGCCGCGGCGACCAAGCCGCGGTCGTAGGCGTCGGGGATCTCGCGGACGCGGTCGAGAACCTCATCGAACGCCTCGCGCGCCGGCGCCCCGCCCTCGGCGAAGGTCGCCATCGTCTTCTTCGCATCGAGCCCCAACGACTTGAACGCGTTCGCGGTGGTCTCGCTGCCGTCCTGGGCGCGGATCGCGAACTCCTTCAGCGCATCAGCGACCTTGTCAGTGTCACGCGCGCCACCCTCCAGGCCCTGCTTGAGCAAGCCGAGGACGTCCGTCGCGGACAGGCCGAGCTCGCGGAACTGCGTGGAGTATTCAGTGATTGAGTCGAGGAAGTCGTCTGAGACGTCGAGGCCCTGTTGGAAACCGGTGACCAGAATGTCGGCGGCCTCGGTGGTGCTATCGGCCAGGCCCGTACGCACCAGCTGATTCATGGCCCGCGTGATCTCACGCGCATCAGCCTCGGAGACAGCGCGGATCGTCTCGATCTGCTCGATGACGCGCGCCGCTTCGCGCTCGGTCGCGTCCGCGTCGATGATGCCGCCCTGCACCGCGAATTGCAGCGTGGTCAGGTTGCCCTCGATCGACTCGCCGAACGCGTTGGTGTAGGCGTCGGCGGCGGCCTTGCCGTACCGCGCCATCGACGGCTCGTCGACGCCGAGGCGGGCCTGGAACAGATCCAGCGTCGCGACCTGCTGCATACCGATCGCGATGTTGTCGCCGAGTATCTTGCCCACGCCGACACCAACCGCGCCCAGACCAGCCAGTGCCAGACCGACCGGGCCGCCGGCGGAACCCAACCGGGTCAGCACAGTCGCGCCCGCGAAGCCCTGATAGAACCCGCCGGCCGCGTCCTCGCCCGCGTCAACGGCCTGCCCAGATACACCGCGCAGCCCCGACGACGCCGAATCTGCGATCTTGTCGCCCGCCTTCGCGGCGCCCTTGGCGGCCTTCTCGTAGTCCTTCAGCGCGTCCTCGGACACCTTCAGCGCGCGGGTGTGATCACGCTGCGCCTTATTCTGCGCCGCCACCGCCCGCTCATACCGCTGACCCGAGGTGATGCCCTTCTCGGTGAGCTCCTGCACACCGGTCTGAGCGACCTTCAGCTTGTCCGCGGCGTCAGCGGCCTTGTCGTAGAGCTTCTCGTAGTTCTGCGACAGCCGCTTGACCTGAGACTCCGACTTGCGCGCAGCGTCGATGAACCCGGCGGTGAACTCCTTGCCGCCCTTGGCGCCCGCGTTCCCGAGCGCCTTGGTGGTCAGGTTGTTCGCCTGCTTCTCCACACCGGCCATCGAAAGGATGACCGGAATGGTGTAATACTCGCCGAGCTCTTCACCAGCCATGGATCAGCCCTAGTCGACGCAATCCTGAGTGGCCTTGGCGAACGCCGCGTAGAACTTGCCGAAGTCCCGCCGCCGCGGGCACAGCGCCACCAGGGCCTCCCACTGGCCCGGCCGCGCGATCTCCAGCGTGTACTTCACGAACAGGTTGTTCTTCCCCTCCGACAGCCAGGCCAACGCCTCGATCGACCAGTCGTCGCGGCTGCGGGGAATGACGAATGTGACGCCCTTGAACGGGATCTTGACAAATTCAACCTGGTCCTCCGGGGAATCGTCGGCGTCGGCGTCAGGCTTGGACTTGGGTTTAGGCATGGGCTCTTCTCTCTCGATGGGCATTGGCTCGCGCAGTGGCAACTGCGTCGTCCCGACTGGATTGGCGGCGCTTCTGCCGCTCCCGGTACTCCTCGTACTTCTTCTTGCTCTTCGCCCGCTTATCACGTTCGGCCGGCGGCAACGGCCGCGACGGATGCGCCTGGCCGGCCAGCCGCTCCCACACGTCCATCAGCAGCAGCTCCGTACCGGAAAACGGTGGCCGTCCGTTGTTCTTCGCCACCCGCAGCGCACAGTCAAACGGCGCGTACGTGAGGCGAACGTGGATCTGGCGCAACGTCAACCGGCGCTGACCGTTCTCGTCGAACCGCCACCGGTCCCGGTAGTCCACCCCCAGATCGCCGAGGGTGGCTTCGACCGCGTCCTGCCAGTTCTTCAGGTCGAACAGCAGCGGCGGGATCGCGCCGAACACGATGTCGAGCGGATGCCACTCGCGGCGCGGGAACCCCACCGCGGCGGCGAATGTCTGTGACGCCGCCACCAGATGCCGCCTCTTGGGCGCCACTCGGGTGAACGCGCCCCACTGATCGCCGAGCAGCGTCCGCAGCGCGGGCAGCACAGCGAGGTCGTTCGGCCTGAACTGATCCTTCACCACGATCACGCAGTTGAGGATCTGGTCAAGCGGCCAGAAGTCCACGTCCAGCGGGATCGACCACAGCTGCCCGCCGTACTCGACGGGAATGGACTTCTGACCGCTTGCCTCAGCTTCGGCCGGGTTAACCGGCACCGCCGCCGGCGGGCTGCTCGGTGGCCTTCATCGCCTCCCGAGCGTCAGCACGCTCGTCGGCCGCGCCGACCACCTTGGCCCGCCCGCTGTCGACGAGTTTCTTCGCCGACCGCGGATCGACCTGGCGGCGCGTGCCCTTCGACACCACCACCTTGTCGGTGTCGTCCTTGTGACGCGGATAGGCATCCACGTCCTTGGTGTATTCGACCGTGACGCGCTTGCTCATGCCGGGATGCCTTCCTGGATCGTGAAGATCTTCCCGCTGGAGTCCGGATACAGGCTGCACTCGCACGGCCGTGCGTCGGGATCTTCGGGATGGTTGTCGTTGGTGACCCACACGTCGGACTTCAGGTTGGTGAACCGGCGCTCGACATGACCAGTGTCGGAGTCGACGAACACGAACGCCAGGTACCGCTTCTTGGCACCGGGCACGCCCTCCGGGTCGATCAGGTCGCGGGTGACGTCGTTGTCCTCCATCAGGGAGAAGTTGGCGTCGACCTTGCCGTTCTTGTACTTCGTCCGGACCCGCTTGAGCTGCCACGCGTTGATCTCGGTCTTCTCGATGTCGCGCGGGAATTCCACGCCGGGATCACCGAGCATCAGCCCGCTGGGCAGCCACGCCTCATGCAGCGGATCATCGATCGTCGCCGGAATGTGCGTCGCCTCGACGAACGCCACGTCGGGATCAAAGACGAACACATCGCCCTGCTCCCAAATGCGAATCTTGGTCGGATCACCGGCCATTGGTGTTCTCCTTGTTCGATTCCTACAGGGTTCTCACGATGACCGGCATCGTGATCGACGCCAGATAAGCGCCGGTTTCCCGGTCCCTCGTCACGAGGGGGGCCGGGAAGTCTTCGACCCGGCTGACGCCGGGCTTGTGTGTGACGACGAACTGTGCACCCGCGGTGACTACGTCGATCGCTTCGCTGCGGCCGGCCGCGAAGGCGGTCAGTCGCAGCACCGGGCGGCGCGGCGACACCTTCGCCATCCACGCGCCCCCGAACATCGCGGGCCCGGTGTCATCAGCGACCAGCAGCGTCGGGTTCCCCGGTGTCGGCTGGTAGTCGTCGTCGACCTCGAGGGTCGCCGTCCACGTCTCATGCGAGACAGCCCAATCCGCCGCCACAGCGTTCTTGATCGCCTTGGCGTAGTCGGGGACGCTCATCGCCCTCGGCGAAGCCCCGCCTGGGCCGCCGCCCGCGTCCCGGTGCCGTTCTTGGCCTGCTTATCGGCCGGAACCATGACACCGCGCACGTAGCGGTCGGTGTGGTACGGCTCGGTCAGGAACGCTTCCTCGTCGCCCGTCTTCGCGAGCACCTTCTCCGCGGCCGCGTCGACCGCGCGGCGTACACCGGGATCGTTGTGCAGGATCTTCGCGATCGTCTTGCGGTTCAACCGGAACCCAGCTTTCCTGGCCATCAGGCCGCCTTCCCCGTCGCGGAGTGCGCCAACACGACCACGCCACCGCGGCCACCCGACTCCCACTCCTGGGCGCGGCCGCGGCACTGCCGTTCGCGCACCGTGATCCAGAATTCCTCGGTCAGCTTCGACACGGTGCTCACATAGCCGCCAGCGTCGGTGTCGCGGATCCGCAACGGTAGGAACACCGTGAAGTCCACAACATCGAGATCACCGCCGATGCCGTACCGTTCCATCGTGTTGCCCGGCGCCACCTCCCACGCCCGCACATCGAACGGAGCACCGTCAGCGACCGGATCGCCGTCGCTGTCGCGGCCGCCGGCCGGGGTGATCGTCACCGTCTCAGCCACGCTGCGCCTCCAGCTCGGCGGCGATCTCCGCGTCGCTGCGCAACGTCAGCTTGTCCATCGTCGCGCCGCATGCGCAGACCAGCTTCACCATCCGCGACACACCGCCCGCGGCCGGCTCAGCCGGATTGATGCTGTCCAACGTCCAGAAGTGCTCATGCTCGGTCACGGCCTCGGCTCCAGCCGATACAGGTCGAGCAGGGCCCGCTCCGACGCCGAGAACGTCGTCCCGGCCGCCATCGCCTCGTCGGAGTATTGGAACGGGCCGATCACCCGCGCGCGGCCGCCGGTCGGCGCCAACGACATCCGGTCGATCCACGACAGCACCGCGGCCTGAAAGTCAGGTGCCGCGTCGAAGCCGTGGGTCATCTTGACCGTGATCGCGCCGAGGTTGCACGACCAGTGAGCGCCGGACTTCTTGCTCACCAAACCGCGCGCCGACACGTGCAGGTCGGTCACATCGACGGCTGTGCCGTCTTCGGTCACCTCGGTGAGTTCGGCGAGCGCGAGGGTCGGCAGGATCAGCAGCGGCCCTCCGCGCCCGTCGAGAGTTTGCACGTCACCGACTCTCTGGGGGGTGACGTGCCAGCCACAGAAGCGCCGAGCAGCAGCGACGCCGCGCGCGAGTAACGCGGCGGTCTCGTTGTCGTCCCGGTCGAGACGGCCGCCGGTGTACTGCTCAACGTCTGTGGCTTCAAGTTCAGGCATCGGCTACTTCTTGGCTCCGAACGCCTGCGACTCGGCTTCTGCCCGTTTCGTCGCCGCGGTGCGGGACTTGTTCGCCGGCGTCTTCGCCTTCGACTGCGCCTCGGCGTCCTTGCCGGTCAGACCCATGCGTTGCGCGTCCTCGTCGGACAGCTGCAGCGTGGTCTCACGCCCGGTGTGCGGGTCGACCACGTCGTACTCCTTGAGACCCATCGTCTTCCCTTCCCGTGAAGCCGGGCTCGGCCGGGGGGTTGCCCCGGCCGAGCCCGAACTGATCAGAGCCATCCCGTTAGGACAGCGCGGCCTTGACGAAGGCCTTGGGACGAGTCACAGCGAATGCGCACCGTTCCTCGGCCAGGATCGCGACCAGGTTGCGGGTGAAGAAGTCCGCATGGCTGTCGGTCATCGTCACCGTGGTCTGCTCCCGATCCCACAACACCGCCTTGGCGAAGTCGCCGACGAGGATGTGAGTGTCAGGCATCGTCTCCGACTCCACGACCGGCCGACCCCACAGCGTGCGCGGGCCGATGGCCTGCGGGCCGCCGAAGTAGTAGCGGTCGTTCGCGTCCTGCGCCAGGTCGATCAGTTCGGCGGTCGCCGGAGACACCAGGATCGCGTTCGGATTCACCCGGCCCACCGTGCGGGCCTTGGTGATTGCCTTACGCGCGGTCTGGAAGACGTCAGTCGCGAACGTCTGCGTCTGGATGCCCGACCAGTTCAGGATGCCGGTGAAGTTCTCACCGGTGCCGTCACCGGCAAGGACCTGGCCCTCTTCAGCCTCCGCGATGTCGGCCCGCAGCTCATCATTGATGAGCCCCTCGAGCTGAGCCACGTCGGCCAGAGCCCGCTTGGTGGCCGGCACCCACTCCGCGATCGTCTTCACGACCGCGGTGCGACGCACGAACGTCCACGCGCCCTCGGGCTTGTAGCCACCGTCCTCGTCGAGGAGGAGCGCGCCGCCGCCCTCTGCGGGCGCAGTCGGCGCCGCCGAGCTCGTCGCCTCCGCAACCACCGCCGCGGCGTTGGTGTGCGAGGTCTGCTCGACGTACTCGACAGTGTCAGATCCGGTACGCCGTACCGAGATCAGGTCGCGCACCGTCAGTTCCTTGCGGCCGAGCATCTCGACGATGCCGGTCTGTTCGTTGACGACGAACGCGCCGGCGCTGGTGTCGGTGCCACCCACGAACAGGCCCTTGATGCCGATGGGCGCCGAGGTGATGTGGGTGCCCTTCGGGATGCTGATCTCACCGTTGTGAGTGAACGGCTGCAGCATCGACTTGAACTCAGGCGACTCGACCACCTGCAGGCCAAGCGACTTCACCCGCTGACGGATGGGCTGCTGGCCCTGGGCGTCGAGGTCATCCTTGGCCGGCTGACCGATCTCATCGGCCAACGACTTGGCGCTGTCGAGGATCTCCAGATCCGCCTTGGCGGTCTTGATCTCCTCGAGCTTCTCGCGGCCCTTGGCCAGCGCCTCGTCGTAGTCCTTGCGGTCATCCTCGGACCAGTCGTGCGGATCCTTGTCCGCGTTGGCCTCGATGATCTCGCGGGCCTTCTGGGTGTGAACAAGCGCGGCCTTCTGAAGGTCGGCCAGCTTGGTTGCCGTCATCGGCATGGTGTTTCTCCTTCGTGAGAGTTACGCGCTCGGAGCAAGTTCGATTTCCTGCTCGAGCAGTTCCAGTGCCGAGGTATCGACGGACGGCGCCTGGCTGGCCTCACGAGCGTCGGATGCCTCCGGCGCTTGGCGAGACGGACCATCACCGCTGGCCTTCTCCTCGTCAGATGTGCTGTCGAGAGCCGAGAGGACGCGGCCAATGGCCTCATGCGCCTCCCGTAGTTCACCCTCGTTCTTGGCCGACAGCACGCGACCAGCCTTGAGATCCCGCATGGCGCGCTCGGCTACCGCGGGAACCTGCTTCACAGCGAGGATTTCGGTCTCCTGGTTGGCGCCGACCGTGACGATCGACACCTCGTACAGCTTCAGCTCACGCAGCTCCCAGACCTGCTCGCCGTCATGGACCGCCGGGCCCGAATCGATCTCGTCGTAGGCGAAAGACATCTGGCGGATACGGCGGCCCTTGAGCAGGCGGTAGCTCTGCACCGACTTCGGATTGTCCAGGTCGAATTCCCCGGTGATCTTCAGCCCGACGTTGTCCTCTTCGGCCTCGACGACACCGCCGAGGTTGTAGTCCGGATCAGACATGTTGTGCCCGAACAGCAGCGGGATCACGTCGCCCGACTTCTGCCACTCAGCGAGCGTCTTGGCGAACGCGCCGGGCATCACCACGTCTCCGTACGAGTCCTTGTTTCCGAACACCGAGGCGTAGGCGACGAACTGGCCTTCCTTCAGTCCGTCGTCGGGCCCTGCTTTAACCGTGATGGTCGCGTTCTTGGTGAGCATCAGTCCTCCTGCTCGTCCTCGTCTTCGTCTCCTGCAGATTCGGTAGTGGTGCGCTCCATGCCGCCGCCGTTCTCGTCGTCGGCAGGGATCGGGTCTTGATCACCGTTCTGGGTGACATTCAGCGGCCGAATCAGCTCATTGCCGCCCTCGATCGGCGGCCGGTTGTCCATCGCGCGCGCCTCGTTCACCGTGAGCGTCGGCCCACCCACCGCCTTGGTGATCGCGTCCTGCCTCGACACGAAGTCTCCGGACAACTTCTCGCGCAGATTGAATTCGGCGTAGAACTCGTCCGGTTTCGACTCGAAATCAGGAATCAGCTGCAGCGCAACCTCTTCCTGAATCATCGCCAACCACGGACCCAACGCATCCGTGTAGAGCATCTTCCGCTGCTCCGTGATGTTCGAGAAGGTCGCATGGTCCAAAATTCCGACCATCGGCGGCGGAATGAAATACGCCGCCGCCACCTCCTCGCGCGTCAGCTTCCGGCCCTCGACATACTGCAATTCCTTCGCCGTCTGCGACGCCGGCTGAAATTCCATGCCGTCCTCGAGGATCGGCGTGCCGCCCGCCTGGGCCCCGCCCTCGCCGTACTGCGCCTGCCACGAATCCTTGAACCGAGTCCTGGCTTCCTTCGACCAATCGCCCGACTCCGACTTCGGCGGCCGCTTGATGTAGCCGGAAACCCGCGCCCCGTTACGCATGATCTGCTCACGCATCTCAGAGCCGGTCCACTCCTCACGCAGCGTCTGCCGCAGCGCCTCCAGCGGCGAGATCCCGGCATCCTCGATGCCTGAGTAGCCGCGGAAATACACCACCTGATCGGCGGGAAGTTCCTTTCTGCCCTTGCTGCCGCTGAACTCGAAATAGTCAGGCGTCAGCCAGTTGTCGCCCCCCGGCATCACCAGCGACGGCGGCAACCGCACCAGACCCGACGTCGACCCGTCGACCTTCATCTTCATCCAGTACGCGTTGTCGTAGATCGCCAGGTCATGAATCAGACCGTTGATCATTCGATACCGGGTAGTCCACGGGTTCGGCCGACGCAGCATCACCGCGAGCGGATGGTCCTGCAGCCGTTCACGATCGGTGTCGCCCTTGCGTTTGTACAGCGGCAGCGCCAGCTGGGCGATATTGCGTGCCAGGAACGACACCACAGTCCGCACCGAGCTCTGCTTCTGCCAGATCGTCAGATAGTCGGCCGCATACGTCGACGACAAAAAGATCCGCTGCGGCGTCCGATACGACGGCCGCGACAGACTCCGCACCGAGCCGGCCGACTGCACGAAAGCCACTGTCAGCCGCCCACGATCTGGATGTAGTCGACGTTGGCCTGGTCGATGACGACCTCACCATCGGCCGGCGCCGGGTGCTCCGTATCGGGCTCATGGATCATGCAACCCTGCAGGATCATCAGCGGTCCCGGTGTCTTCACCAGAACGCCAGATACCGCGTTGCCAGATTGCAGCGACACCAGCACCTTGCGGTTCAGGCCCGGATGCTTACGCAACGCACCTCATACGATCATCAGCCCTTCGTTCTCCTCGTCGTCATAAGCGGAGACGGCCGCGGCCTCGCGCGCCGCTACAGCTCGCGATAGCGCCATGATCAGCGCCACCACACCGTCGATCTTGTCGCCGGCGTTCGCCTTATCCGGCTTCACATTCCCGGCCGGATCCATCGCGACCGCGAAGTTGTCGATCTCCCACCGCAACAGCGGATTCCCGCCGTGCCGAATCAACGGCTTGGCCGGCAACCCGTTCTCATCGACCTGGGCGCCAACCCGGATCATCCGCTGCAGATCCTTCGTCGGCGCCGACATGCTCGCGAACCCCTGACCCATCGTGATCATCGGAGCGCCATCACTGGTCAAGTTGTTGACCAGCTGATTCGCGTTCCACCGGTCGTACGCGACCTCCTGGACCAGGAACTCGTCACGATCACGCTGAATCTGCGCCTCGATGAAGTCGTAGTCCGTCACATTGCCCGGCGTCGTCGTCAACCAGCCCTGCTTCACCCAACCCGACGCCGCATCCGCCGTACGCGCATCCAAGTCAGGCAGGCTGTCCTCCGGCGCCCAATGCCGCGCCAGCACATCGAACGACCCGTCCTCGTTCGGGAACACCCACAGCAGCGCCGTCAAGTCCGACGTCGACCCGAGGTCCAGGCCGCCGAAACACTCCCGGCCCTTCAACCGCTCCACGTCGACCATCGACGCGTTGACATCCCACTCTTCGACCTCGAAGAACCGCGTCTCCTGCTTCGTGCGGATCCCCAAGTGCAACCGCAGGAACCGCGCCAGCTCAGCCGGCGAATCCTTCGCCTTCTCCGCAGCCTCGACCATGTACCGCTTCGTCGGCGAGATTCCGTAATTCGGGTTCGCCTTCTTCCAGGTCGACTCCGCGAACGGATCGTCGGTCTTCTCCGCGGCGAACACCACACCGTAGGTCGTCGCCCGCTTCAGCACACCGCGCGCCAACTTCTCGATCAGCGTGCGCTTCTCGTCATACGGCGTATGCCGCCGACCCGCATCCGCTGTCGTGATGTAGATGATCAGCGGCTGCTCACGCGAACCCGTACCCGTCTCCAACGCCTCGATCAGCGTCATGTCCTTGTGCAGGTGCAGCTCATCCACGATCGCGCCGTGAATATCCGCGCCGTGCTGAGCATCACCCGCATTCGCGATCGGCTGAAAGTAGCTCCCAGACGCCGCGTGCGTGATCTTCGACTGCAACGCCCGCAGATACCGCTTCAACCCCGGCGACTTGTTCACCAGCTGCCGAATCGGATCGAACACGAACCGCGCCTGGTCCTTCGTCGTCGCCGCCGCCAACACCTGCGCACCCTGCTCACCATCAGCCGCCGTCAGGTAAATCCCGAACCCCGAGACAGTCGTCGTCTTGCCGTTCTTCCGCGGCATATCGAAGTACGCGATCGTGATGATCCGCACCCACCGACCACTATCCGGCGACTTCCGCACCCAACCCGCGACCGGGGCGATCATGTACGCCACCTGCCACGACTCCGGATCAAACGGCTGACCCGCGAACCGGCCCTTCGTATGCCGCAGCTGCCGAAACGCCGCAATCACCTTGTCGACCTTCACCGGATCGAACCGCGCCCCCGACAAACCCCGCGGCTCCGGAGTCTTGATCAACGGCGCACACGTCGGCGGCGGATAACCGCGCGACTGGAGATACCAACCGACCTCCGGCGAGATCTTCAGCTCGTCGAAGTCGACGCCATCCCAGCTAGCCGGTTTCGGTGTTGCCTGCGAACGGGTTCGCTTCGAACTCGCCACGGCCGTCGTCTCGCTTCGACACGTTCCGCTCAGCCGCCGGCGTCAACCCGAACTGGCCGGCATACTGCAGCAGCCGCGACTCAGCCTGCTCCGCAACCGCCACAGCCGGATTCTTCGTCCACCACACCGACGTCGTCCCGTCCTTGCGAGTCGACTCGTTCCGCACCGTCGACCCGTTCTTGTCGATGTCGCGATACGCCGCAACCAGACGCGCCCAAACCTGGCAATACGCCGCCAATGTCGCCCGGTCCTCGGGCTTCACCAGATCCAACCGCTCCAACGCCGGCGCCACACGACGCCACTCAGCCTTCGCCTCACGCGACAACCACGTCGGCGGGTTCGGCGCCGACCGCCGAAACGGAGGCGGCGTCGCGACCGGCCGACCCGCGCTGTCCTGACCCTCACCGCGACCGTTCAGCAACAGCAACGGCGCTGGCTGGGGCGGCCGACCCATCAGCGCACCCCCCCTACCAGCGATTTTGTGCAGAAAAAAGCAAGCCCACCGCGGCGCGTCGCATCGTCGCAGGTCAGAGAGGTTTTCACCCCTATACCCCCTGACCTGCGGTTATGCATCACCAGATGCCGCCGTGGTGGATAGTCTTCAGGCCGTGCTCGATGTTTCCGATGACCGTCTGGCAGCGGGCGGCGGGGTCGGGCTTGTCGTCGCCTTCGAGGTCGATGGTGAAGGGGGGGCCGGGGTTGATGCGCTTGACGGTGTCGGTGTAGATCTTGCCGTCGATTTCGAAAGCGATGCGGTCGCCCTCGGTGAGGTTGGGCAGGTGCGGGTTGGTGGGGTTGACGGTGATGGTGCGTTCGGTCATCGGGGGTTCACCTCGGTCTGGTTTTGCCGCGTTGGGCGTCGCGGATGGTTTTCTCGGTGTGGTGGTCGGTGCAGAGGGACTGCAGGTTGGCTGAGCTGTAGCGGTCGCCGCCTTCGGCGAGGGGCACGATGTGGTCGACCTGGTCGGCGACGCGGTGGCAGCCGGGCCATTGGCAGTAGGGGTGTGCGTGGATGTATGCGTCTCTGACGGCTTGCCATTGTCGGTCGTTGCTGGATGCGTGGGTGCTGCCTTCCCAGGGGGGGCGGCAGGTGCAGGGTTGGCCTTTGGGTGCTGGTTGGTGGCAGCGGTTGCAGACGCGTGGGGGTGCGGTGGGCATGGCGTGCGGGGGTGCAGTGATGGGTGAATGCCCTGGGTGTGGGCATGGGGGTGGTACTGCAGTTCGAAGTATATGCAGGTCAGCGGATTCTGTCACGTCAAGTTGGCTGCGACGTGTCGCATTGCTCGGTTACGGTCTGACTCATGCAAAAAATCGATACGCAGGGATGGCCGCCAGCAGCTAAGCGAGCCCGGTTGGTGGCCGACTCCGTGAATCAGGCCATCGATGAGAAGTTGCCCGAGCGTGAGGTCGTCGAGCTGGCGATACGTGGCCTGTTGGCTGCTGTCGGCGTTCTCGAGGCGGCTGTTGCACCTGTCAGCGAAATGGGTGCGCAGTTGGCGTTGGTGCAGGGGCGGGTGCAGGTGGCGCTTGACCTGATCAACGATCACACGGAGCAGTCTCACGGCTGACGTGACCTTTGCCGTCGCGTGGCCTACGAATGCGAGGTTCGTGGCGTGTCATTGGGCGTTGGCTTCCTGTCGTTGTTGTTCACGGGCCCGCAGCTTCCGAGCCCGCGCCAGGCTGTAGACGGCCGGGTCGCCGCGGCGGATTCGGTACTGCACGATTCTTCCATCGTGGATCCAGCCTTTCGGGCGGATGCGTTTTTCGCGGATCCATTGGTAGAGCTTGACGCGGGAGACTTTTTCGTCGAGGTCGGCGAGGACTTCGAGGAGTTTGGGTTCGGTCATGAGGTCGCGGTCGATTTCGGTGTCGCGGCGGTTTTTTTCGACGTCGATGGGTTGTTTGCAGGTGGGGCAGGTGATGGTGGTTTCGTCGACGTCGGCGTAGAGGGTGGTTTGGCAGTGGATGGGTTCGCCTTGGTGGTTGTGGCCGGTGATGGTGTGGCAGAGGCCGGCGAAGTGGCGTTCGGTGGGGTTGATGGCTTTGATGAGGGTGCCGGTGCGTTGGTGGTTGGTTCCGACGAGTTTTTCGATGTCGTGGTAGAGGCGGTGGCCGGTGGTGTGGCCTTTGTGGTTTCGGCGGGCGAGGTCAAGTCGGGCGATGTGGTTGACGTTAGCGTAGAGCCACTTCGCGAGGTCGGTGGTGGTTGCGGTGTGGAGTGCTGGGGGTGTGCGGCCGGTGGCTTTTTGGGCGATTTCGGTGACCCAGTGGAGGAGTGTTTTGCGGGTTTTGCGTGCGGTGTCGGCGGCGTCGAAGTCGATGGCGTTGAGTTCGTTGGCGGGGCGGCGGTTGCGGCCGATGGTGCCGTGTGTGGTTCGGGTGAGTTGTTGGATGCGGTTGTCGAGTTCGGTGATGAGCCAGGGGAGTTGGTGGAGCATGTTGGCGAGTTGGGTGGTGCAGTTTTCGCAAAGGTAGGTGTGGGGTTCGGGGCGTTTGCATTGCTGGCACAGGTTCATGCGTCACCTGGCCAGGTGTCGTACAGGTCGCCTGTTTCGCCGTCTTCGGCGCGGTGCCAGCCGTGATGGCCGGGTTCTTCGGTGCAGAGGTAGTTGTCGGGTGATTCGGCGCAGCAGTGGGTGTCTGCTGCGATGGCGAATGTGGTGAAGGGGTCTGGTGGTTCGTTCATGCGGTCACTGGCCATGCGATTGCCTCCAGGTTGTTGCGCTGCCAGTCGGTCAGCTTGAACGGCAACAGCTCGGGTTCATAGTGAGCGGCGCCCATCGTGGCGAGTACGTAGGCGTCGGCTTCGTTGTCCTGGCGGGGCTTGAGGTTCAGGTGTGGCCACCAGTGGTTGACGGCGTCGATGACGGCTTGTTTGGGGGCGTGTCCTTTGCCGGTGGCGAATTGGGCTCGGCAGGTAGGTGTGGCTCCTGCGTAGTAGCGGTTGGGTCGTGTGCGGTCGATGCTGTAGCGGTGGACGAGGCTGCCCCAGAGGACGTTTCGGTCGCAGGTTGATGGGAGGTATTGGCCGTACGCGGGCGATTCGATGATGATGAGGTCGGGGGTGTGCGCACGGATGATTTTGTTGATGTCGGTGAGCAGGGCGCCGACGCGTCGCATGCGGTCGATGTCGCTGGCTCCGTCACGGCCGGGGTGTCCGCGGCGGTAGTGGTTGGTGGGTTGGCCGTCGTGGAGGATGGCGATGCCGGTGTTGGTGAGGCTGGGGTCGATCCCCGCGACAATCACAGCGCCTCGCTGAAGATCTCGGTTATCTCCTGGACCAGTGTCGGCGGGAACGTCACCGATGCTCGCCCTTCGGACATCAGGTGCAGATGCATGGCCATCAGGTCTTGAACATCGGCGAGGTATGGCGCGGTCATCTCGAGGAAGTCGTACGCGTCTGAGCGATCGGTGAAGACAATGTACGCCCGTCCTATGGGCGGCAGTATTGCGTAGTCGATTGGGTGGCCCTGGCATGACCATTCAGTTCGGAGGCCTTCCGACCACACCATTTTCAGGAGTGGGGCCAGTCCTTGGTCGACCAGTGTTCCGTTGATCAGGGTCTGTGGGTGTCGTCGTCGTGGCGTGTCGAATGCCAGTACAACCGACGGCAATCCGGCTACTTCGCTCATAGTTCCTCGATTTCTCTGATGACGTGGTCGATTTGGCACACCGGCGCGCCACACGACAGGCAGATCGCGCGGCCGTAGGCGTTGAGGCGTGCGAGGTGGGCGTTGACGTTTGTGGCGAGGACGTAGAGGCAGGTTTCGCAGAGCAGGAACACGTAGTTGCCGAATTGGCCGAGTTCGGGGTTGTTGCAGTGGTCGAGGGCGTGGAAGGTGATTTGGCGGTTGGCGCGGTTCGTGCAGGGCTTGGTTTTGTGTGGGCAGTGGTGGGTGATTTCGCATTGGCAGGTGAGGGTTTGCCAGTCGAGTGCGGCGAGGACGTCGTTGTCGGTCATCATCGGGCATCGCCTTCGACGTTGGCCTGGAGGAGCTCGGCGATCGCGATCAGCGCGTGCGTCTGGGCGGCGGTGTGGTCGCCGTTGCGTTGTTCGGCGCAGGCCCGGTCGATCCGCTCGGCGGGGCTCATGGCGGTCACCGGCGCAGCTCCTGCACGATCGCGATCACCGCGCCCAGGGCGACGGCCGCGAGGATCACTGCGATGACGGCGAGGATGAGCGCGGTGATGGCGAGTTCGTGGGTCATTGGTCGGCCTGGTCGAGTCGGAGTTGCTTGCGGGCTAGTGCTTCGCGGCATTTGGCGATTCCGCGTGCGGCGGTGGTGGTGCGGTCGATGTGGTCACAGACCTGGTTGGCGCGGTAGCCGTCGTCGTCGCAGAGTGTGCATTTCGCTATGGCGTGTGCGCGGCCTTCGGGGCTGGTGCGGGCGTATTCGGCGCAGCCTTCGTCGTAGAGTCGCAGCTTCTCGGGGTCGATTTCAGGCATCGATTCGTTCCCAGTCGTGGTTGGGGCAGCGTTGGACTCCGTTGGTGCCGGCGTCGATCCAGCCGAGTTCGTCGCAGTCGGGGCAGTCGGCGACTTCGTTGAGGAATTCGGCGCGGGCTTCGGCTTTGGCTTCGGCTTGGGTGTGGTCCCAGGTTTGGCGGTGCTGGCGCGCAGCGCCGCACGCTGGGCAGGGTCGTGTGGTTCCGCCGGGATGCTGGGGGCAGTGAGGGGGTGGGGGGCTGTTCGGGTCGTGTTTGGTGCTCTGGTGAGGTACCCCACTTACGTAACTACCCTTTGGTGCTGGTGTAGAGGTGCTGGTGTAGGTGCTGGGGATCGGGACCGAATCGGATTGGTAATCGGGACCGGGGTCGGTTTCGGTGTTCCGAACCGATTCGGGATCACTAATCGGGACCGGATGGCTATCGGTAATCGGGACCGTTTCGCCATTGGTTATGTGGTTGGTGATCGGGAGGGTGATCTGGTTGGTGTATGGCACCGTGTCGAGGCCGTCTTTGGCCATGATCTTCGACAGCGCCGGCCCGGTGTCTTTGTGTGACCATGAGCTGTATTCGGGGTGCTCGGTGTGGACGCGGCGGATTTCGTCGACCACGGCGGCGCGGAGTGCTTTGGAGGCGATGCCGTTGTAGGCCTTGATGACTGCGGCGGCCATTTTGGGGTTGCGGAGGAGTTCGTCGCGGCGGATGTAGGAGCGGGCGAGGACTTCTTCGGTGTCGAGGTCGAAGAGGCAGTAGCGGCCGTGTTCGAGTGCGCTGGCGGCGGCCATGATGCGGAAGTAGGTGAGGTCGGGTGCTTTGGTGGTGAGTTTGCGGGGTCGCCAGGTGGCGACGCCGCAGTAGGAGAGGTCGGCGAGGGTGAGGATGACGCGGGTGTAGAGGCCTTGGGCGTCGAAGGGGAGGGCTTCGAAGTCGTCGTCGCTGTTGATGTCGAGCCAGATGCGGGCGTGTTCACGTGCCAAGGGGCACCTCCTGGGGGCGTTTGCATTGGTGATCGGGTGTGTCTGCGTTGCCGCAGCCAAGACACTGAGCACGAGGCGGGGTGCGGGAGGCGACGTCGCGTTCGGTGTCGATTCGGGCGGCGGCGATCAGTTCCTCCAGGGGCACCAGTTCGCGGCCACGTAGGTGCTTGCGGCATACAGGCCACCAGCCGGGGTCGTAGGCTTCTGTTGAGTAGGCGGCGGCGACGGCTGTGCGGTCGCATGGTTGCTGCCTACCGCGATAGCTGATCTCGGCGCAGCATTTGTCTGGGAACTTGAGTGTGAACCGGGCGGGGTTGTTCTCGCGGTCGCTCACTGTTGTTCCTCTCCGGGTAGCTCAACCCACGGAGTGCGGTAGCTGCAGACAATCGACATGTACGGCTCAGCTTCCGTAGCGGCTTCCTCGAAGCTGTCGCATAGCAGCCCGTATCCCGCCTCTCCACTGCTGGTGAGTTCAGCGGGCCAGGACCATGTGTAGAGCGGTGTGAGTTGGAGTGTCGCAACAACAACCTCAGCGACGTGGGTGGCGTAGTCGCCATCATGTGAGCAGTAGGCGCATTTATTCCACGCTTCCCCCTGAGAGACGCTTTCGGGGTGCGCCCGGATCACTTCGGCTACTCGCTGAACCCACGGAGATGCCCAGCGCACGCGGTCATAGTCGCGGTCGTCGGGACACATGGCAGAGCGGTACTGTTCCTCGCGGAGTTGGAGTGCCGCGACAACAGCCTGGGCGTACACAAGAGCCGCCGCCATGTTGAAATGCGCCTCGCCGTCCCACAGGTCATGTTCGGCCTGCCAGATCACTTCGGCTACTCGCTGGGTGAGTTGGTCAGTCACAGCCCCTCCCGATTCGCCGCTCACAGCAGGATCACCACCAGTGCAACGATTCCGGCGAGTGGTTTGCCGAGTGCTACTTGGGGTTTGGTCATGAGGCGATCACTTTCGGGTCGATGTGCCAGACAGTCGGAAACGTGAAGGGGTCGCGGGCTTGTGGGCCGATGAGGAATGGTTCGCCGGACTGGCGGGCCTCAAGGTTGACGCCGCCAACACGCACTGACATGTGGGTTCGGCTGGACCCGATGACGAACAGATCGTCCTGCGATGCTCCCCTGATCGCGTGGGGCCATTTGCCGGCGAGTAGTGAGCGTGTGTTGCCCAACCTGCGGATCGGCTGCCCCATCGCCAAACTCTGGGCGACGGAGACGAGACCGGAGCAGTCGGCGGCCTTCAACGACGCCGAGCGTGGTGCGTAGTGGCCGTGCGCATCCCGGATTGTCGCCACCACCGCGTCGAGGGGCATGGCGTGGGCGGGCGCAACCTTCACACCCGCAGCCAACAGCGTGCCCAGGGCGACGAGGACCAGGAGACGAACAGTGGCGACGCGGGTCATGCTCCCTCGCTTCCAAAGTCGAGCGCGGCTTCACGCAGACGTGTGCGTAGCGACAGTTCGAGGTATTCGGCGTTCAGGTCGATGCCGATGTACTTGCGTCCGGTGCGTTGCGCCGCTAACCCTGTTGTGCCGCTACCAGAGAACGGGTCGAGGACGGTGCCGCCCGGTTTACAGCCGGCGAGGATGCAACGCTGCGGCAGTTCAGGGGGGAAGCAGGCGAAGTGAGCGCCGGGAAACGGCTTGGTGGTCATAGTCCACACATCACCGGGATTGCGTCCACTCGGGGAATCGCCAGGCTTCCAACCACGATGGAGGATGCTTGTCTTCCCGGCGCGGCCCAGCGCGCCGTCGCAGTTGGCGGCGGGTGTGCTGCGGTGGTCTGTGATTGTCGGTTCGCGGATGGGGTCGAGGTCGAACCGATAACGCGACTGCTTAGAGAACAGGAACACATGCTCATAGCGACCCGAGAGCCGGTCTGTGACGCTCTCCGGCATCGCGTTCGGCTTGTTCCAGATGATCGCGTTACGCAGTATCCAGCCGTCGTCCTGCAGTGCGAACGCCACACGCCACGGAATACCCATCAGGTTCTTCGCCGCGGGCATTCCCGGTCGGATAGATCCGGTACGCGTTGTCGAACCGTTGTACGCGCCGCGGTCGATTAGGTCGCGCCGGAAGCCTTGCGGCTCCTTACCTTGCGCACCCCACGATCCGGCGTAACTGTCTCCGAGGTTGAGCCACAGGGTGCCGTCGTCGGCGAGGACGCGGCGCAGTTCGGCGAACAGTCCACGCATCCGCTCGACGTATTCGGCGGGCGAGGATTCGAGCCCGTACTGCCCCTCGGTGCCGTAGTCGCGCAGCCCGAAGTAGGGCGGGCTGGTGACGATGCAATCCACTGAGCTATCCGACAGTCCGCACGCGACCTGGTAAGCGTCGCCGTGGTGCAGCGTCACCTGCTCGTCTTGGTAGTAGACCGTCACCACACCCCCCGTTGCTTGTACACGTCCTGGGTTTCGTTGTCCCGCTCGGTGATCTGCTCCACAGTCATCCGAGCGCCCGGTCGTAGACGCGGCCCGAAATCACGCACACAGCCCCCGCACACGTCACCCCACACAGCGACAGGGGTCCGGCAGCCAGGGAGAACACAGGACGGCAGGGTGATTTGCGTCATGGTCGGCTCCTCGCGTAATCACGCAAAGATCGGGCTGCCCACGACGCAATGAGGTCGTCGCAATGCGCCTGTGCGGCTTCAATGCTGAAGTGCGACGACATTGCCCGGTGCTCTCGGTACTCACACGTCAGCGTGTAGACCGGGTTGCCGGATGTGCCCTTGAGGCGGCGAATCGTCCACCGAGTGCCATCAGCGTCTTGGCGGTAGAGCACACGCTTGCCGTGCCACTGGCCAAGCTGATCCTGGCGGCGAATGCAGGCGACGGGGTGGCTGCACTTCCATCCGTCAATGCGGTCGATCCACATGCTGGGGATCGGCGTCATTCGGGAGCCCTCGCGGCCGCAGTACTTGCAGCGCCTACGCTCGTTCATCGGCCACCTCGACCCATTCGCCGACTGTGACGTCGCGTTCCATCACCCGCGCATCAGCTGGCTTCCCCGCCGCGCGTTGACGACCCCGCAGATAGTCGCAATACCAGTCAGGCTGAGGATGCGTGTGGTAGATCCGCCTGCCCTCGTCGCGGCCACCAACAGCGGTGAACACCACCGCCACCTGCCGATACACACACTCCGAGACGGGCAGGGTTTGATCGAACAACAGCAGTTGAGTCACGACGCGGCCTCGCTTGCGAACTGCACCATGTGCCCGGTCGCGTTCTCGTGGTGATCAACCGCCGCCTGTAGCGCCTGGCCCTCAACGCTGAATGTGCGGGTGCAGTCAAGACACTTCGCGGTGATTCCCGTGCTGAACTGCACGGGCTGCGCTGGCGTGTGCTCGCCGCTGCCGTTCACGCTGGTCAGCGCCGGTGATGCTTGGCGATTACCAACACATTTCGCGGTCGGTGAGCACTTCCAGCCCGTCGCCGTCTCCACGAACCGCTGCTCACCAACCCGCCCGCACACCTCACAGGTCCGTTGTGGCTTCCCAGGCTTCACCCGAGGCGGCAAGCTCGGCGTCGGACTCACATCAGCAGCGGCGTCGGCATTGATCCGTTCGGCCAGCGACACCGCGATCCGATCAGCCAACTCATCAGCCACAGCGCGGATCAAGGCATGCAACGCCTCATCAACCCCATGCCCAGCAGCACTCATGACCCAAGCACCCCCGAAAACAGCGCCGCCTTAGCCACATTCATGTAAGCCCGCATATGCGTCGACAACTGAAACGGGTCACCGAACTGCTCAGCCAACGCCGAATACTCCGGCGGATCCGCCGTGTCCACGACCCGATGCTCCGGATGGATACGCAGGTTCCGCACCGCGACCGTGAAACGAGCAGTCACCATGCTGTCGTCACTGGCGGCGATGTCGATCGATTCGCCGCTCGGCATCAGGACGTCGATGCCGTTGATGGCGCACCGCGTCGGCACGACGACGCTGCCGCCGGCGCTCCCGTCGTCGAGGGGCTGATCTGGGGGGCGTTGTTCGGTGATCTCGAGGTCTACGCCGCGGGGGATCATATGCGGACCTTCCCGAGGTCTGGGCCGTCGTCGTCGGCCAGGCCGAGGCCGCAATCCAGGTCGCCGTAGCCGCTGCCGTTGGTGACTTCTTCGCAGGGTGGGCAGATCCAGTCGCCGCCGTGGCGGTTGCGGGTGATGGCGCGTTGTCCGCACGCTTCGCATTGGGAGACGAAGCCGAGCACATCGTCATCGGTGGGCGGTTTGTCAGAGCCGCTGTGCCACGCCACGATCCACTCCGACTGATCAGTGATGGCGTCCTGGTGCGAGACGTGTTCACCTGCGATCGTGAGGCCGACTGTGCGCCGGGGCCCGCACAGTGGTGTGAGCCCAGCAAAGATGGACTGTTCGGGTGGTATGTATTCGGAGCGGGGGCGGGGTGGGCCGTAGGGTTCGAACCGGCCGACGCCGCTCACCGGAGTTGCTCCGTGTGTGTCTTGCCGTCGCGGAACTCCACCCGCAACGCCACCGTCTGTATCTGACCCGTCGCGACAACCGGGCCGAACAGCCGACGAACCACCGCGATAGCGTCCTCAACGTTCTCGTAGCCCTGATCCGAATTCAGCAGCACATGACCGTTGTCGTCGGCCACGGTGATGTCGAACTTGTTGTCCCGGCGGGGTTCGACCGTCACGCGGATCATGACTCGTCCTCGGCCTCGGCCTCGTCGTCTTCGGACTCGTCGCTGTCGCCGAACAAGCTGCCCTGGTTTTCGTCAACGATCGGCACCTTGCCCCGCTCGTAGCAGGAGTCGATCTCCATCACCACCGTCAGACGTTCCTCGTTGTCCTTGCGGAGCTCGTTCATCCGCTTCACGCACGTCGCTTTCACGATGTAGGTCTTCGGCACGTCGAGCTCGGGCGGATCTTCCAGGGCGACCGCTGATGTGCCGGTGAACCGGACGAACGCGGCCTCGATCAGCGCGCCCTGCACAGGCTGATCAGCGAGCGCATTCGTAGTGGGCAGATCTTTTGGTGCAGTGGTGATTTCGGCCATGGGCTAACCTTCCATCCGTTGTTGGTCCTGCTGGCGGGCCTCTTCCAGCAAGTCGATGACGCCGCTGGCCTCAGCTTTGGTGAGGTCTTTGTTCGACGTCAGTCCGGTACGGCTCACGGCCGCCTCGAGCCAGGCGAACCATCCGGCCCGACCCTCTTCGTCGTCTGCGTAACCCTCCTGCTTCCGCAGGATCGACAGCTTCCGCAGTTGCGGCCCGGTGACCATCTCGACAGCGTCGATGGGCTGCTGCGCCTCACCAGCCGGCGGGGCAGGGGGTGGGGGCGCGGTTTTCGCGTTCGCCTCGGCGGCCGTGCGTGGCTTCAACCCCGTCGCCGGAATGGACTGCTGCGCGTTGGCGCGGGGGCGGCGCGGCTTCTTCGCGGCCGCCTGCTCCTTCACCGACGCGGTGGGTGCTTCGGGCACAGTCTCGGGCACCGGCGTCAACGGCGCGGAACCGTCCACCACTTTGGGCGGTGCCTCAATCGCGATCGTTCCCGGCGTGCTGTCGATCATCGTGACCGCGCCGCCGGCGAGCAGCTGAGCGGGACTGACCTCGATGTCGAGGACCGGGACCGCGAACCGCTTCGTGGCCGCGCCGGGCCGCTTGATCATCCGTTGATCGAGGCGCATCTTCGCGGGCAGCATTTGGCCGGCGCCAGCGGCCATCTGGACGACCTCGACAGCGCCTTGCAGTTCGACGGCGGCGTAGTAGCCGCTGGTGTCGATGCGCCAGACACCGAGACCGGGTAGGTCGCGCAGCATGACTGATAGCCGGGTGTGGATGGCGCATTCGCGTTTGTCTGGGTCGCAGACGCAGGGGCCGTCGCTGATGGATTCGAATTGGCCGTTGCATCGACGTTGGCAGCCGCCACCTGACCACAGTTCATAGTGTTGGCTGAACGCCATATCGCTCGGCGGGACAACGACGTTGAGGGCGTCAGTCTCGGTGATGACTTCCCATTGCTTGCCGGCGGGTGCGTCCCATTCTTGGGGTTGGCCGCCGTAGAGCATGGCGGCTTGTTGGATTCGGGTGCGGTCGGCGCTGGTGAGTCGGAAGGTGGTGAGTTTGGTGGGGCGTTTCTTGCCGTTGTTGGCGGCGACTTGTTGGCCGATGCGGATGCGGCCGATTTCGGCGATTCGGCGCTGCAGGTCGATGATCACTTGGGGTCTCCTGAGAATGTGAGGGCGTCGCTCATCACGGTCTTGCTGGTCTCGTTGAGCCACCGGAACGTCTCCAGCGTGTACAGGAACGCTGTATGCGTCTCGGGCCCGCAGTCGATCGGATACGCCTCGCACGACTCCGGCGTGATCTGAATGACCAGACCCGTATCCACCTCTGGCACAGGCACAGCCAGCTCACGCTCCGCAGTCGACAGCAGGTAGTACCGGCGGCGGAACTTCTCGAACCGGCGCGGCCGCCACACCGCCGCGTAGTCGGCATGCCGGTACGCGCCCAGCTGCAAACCCACCTGTTCGGGGTAGGGCTTCTTCAGGTAGCCGCGGGAGTCACGCGGGTTGCGGGTGGACTTGTAATCCACGATGAACCGCACACCGTCGATCGTCAGGAACGCATCAGCCTGCCCGGCATACCCATAGGTGGGGCTGTAGACGCACACTTCGGTGGCCTGATACGACGGCTGCGCCCGATGCAACCAGCCGTCGAACTGATCCAACGACGTCTGAATCCCTACGGTCTCATGGTTGACGTCGACCTGGGGGCCGCCCTCCAACACCACCTGCTCGGCGATGAAGTCAGCGTCCGGTTTGCTTCCGGTGAGTGCGTAGGTTTCACACACGGTGTGCACTACCGACCCGAACGCGGTGTCCGACAGGATGGTTTTGGGGCGTCGGAACCTGGCGTCGCGCAACCACTTCACCGCCTCGGCGCGGCCCTGCTCCTCCAGCATCGCCTGCCACGTCTGCAAACTGTCGATGGCGGCGTTGGCTGTCTGCTCAGCCGACCAGTACAGCAGGGCAGGCTTGTCGAGGGCGCCGATGATAGTGGTGACTGACCAGAGGACGAGGTCTTCGTTGTCGGGTTCGCCGACGTCGATGGCATCTTGCCCGAGTTCAAGTTGATCGGTCATGCGTGGACTTCTTTCAGGTGAGTGACCGTCGCGGCGGGCAACTCTGTGACCCAGCCGAACAATTCATCGATAGACACGTCGATCCGCAGACCGGCCAACGCGACCACCAGCAGCCGCTGCAACTCCGCAGCCGGCAACGCCGTCAGGTACTCCCACACCAGCGCGGGGTCACGATCCTGAACCTGCTCAGCCAGATCCGAAACGAGATACGCGCGAGACAGATACGCGGAGGGGCTGTGCCCGGTGACGGGGGTGTGTTGGCCCGACAGTGGGCATGTGTTCTTGGTGCCCGGTGAGGTGCTGTGGCGTTTGTAGCGGCTGTGGTCAGTGGCGATGGTGCGGTCGCAATAGGGGCAGCGGGCGATACCGGCCTGGCTCATGACGCACCGCCGAGGTTCAGCTCCGGGGCCTGGCCACGCGCGAACCGCCGCCCACGCCGCACCCGATGACGCCGCGCATCCCGCGCCAACGCCGCCGTATCACCACGCCGCGACCACCGCGCCCGACGATTCCGACGCCGCCGCCGCGCAACCTCCTCCGCCGGCACCGTCCCCGCATAGATATGGGACAGCTGCTGCAGACCCAGAAACATCGCCGACTCAGTCGCAGACGGCTCCGGCGACTGCTTCATCCGCTCCACATGCTCGGCGAACTCACCCTCACCGAAATACGGCGCCGTGATCCGGTAACCGCCGGCCATCAGACCAACACCCCCGCCTGCAGCCACTTCCCGATATAGCGGTCAACCGTGCCGCGATTCCAGGGGCAGTAATCCCGCACCGCCACACCCACAACCACCCCCGCGAACCCGTAACCGAGGCCCGAGTCCTCGGCCACCGCCGCGACGACCGCCTCCACCGTCGAGATGTAGGGCTTCTCCGCGATGTTCTGGCAGATCACCGGATGCGCCCAGGCGACGTAGTCGGCGACGTCGTCGGCCTCGGCCGGCACGGAGAACGCGATCGCGCCGCCGATGATCACCGACGCCAGCGCCAGCGCGGTGGCCGCGAACCAACCGACGCCGCGCCGCGCCGGCAGCGGCCGATCAGATTGAACAACCAGCGGCCATCCCTCTCGGCAGCCATTGTTGCTGGCGTGGAGCAGGGCGTCGATGACGGCGCGGCCTTTGATACGTCGGACGCGGCCGTCGTAGCCGCAGGTGCATTCGGCGCGGAACTCGCGGCGCCGGTAGACGAACACTGAAACGATGTCGACGGTCACGACGCCACCGCCTTCGCCGCCGTCCTAGCGTGCAGGGCGCACAGCTTGATGGCGTCATCACGGCCGTGGCAGATTGCCCACGCGGCATCCCCGTTGAAAGGATCGAAGAGGGTTACGTGCCAGGCGTTTTCGATGACGCCCTCGTACCCGAGGATGTGATTCGCAGCGGCGACGATGCTGCAGAATTCTTCGCCGACGCTGAACCACAATGAGCCGTCGTCGCGGTCCTCCGTGGTGTAGTCCTGGTGGTTTATGCTTGGTGTTGACACCGGAACCTCTTTTTCTGGTTGTCGTGGCCTCGCACCACTTGCCTGGTGCGGGGCCCCTCTTTATTGGTGGTGGCCCGCGGCGGCCGGGGGGTTGACCGCCGCGGGCTCGTCCTCCGCATCGGTGGGTGACGCGGAGGGGGATTCGGGGAGATCGGCGATCTGGCCGGTGAATTGGCACACGCGCCGGATGATCGGGGCAGCCGTCGTCATGCGGAGGCCTCGGCGTTCAGGAGCGCCTCGACGTCGGATCGGCGGATGCGCCAGAGGCGGCCACCGGGGAGACGACTCGCAGGTAGAAGCCCTTCTTTGATGTAGCGCTGAACCGTTCGGCTGGTGACGCGCAGGATCTCGGCTGCTTCTTTGGGACTGATCACCTGATCGGGGTGAAGATCATGTCGCTCCGACATATTCACGATTGCGAACGTTACGACGGAGCGAAATAAAAGTCAACGACCGTCACTAGGGTTGTCGCATGTGTCGCGTATGTCGTATCGTGTTCGACATGACTACAGACGTCAGCGAGGCCGACGCACCGCGTCGGACCTTCGACGAGCAACTCGGCGAGGCGATTCACCAGGAACTCTGGCGTCGCCGCATCAAGCAGACAGACTTCGCTGAGAACGTCCTCGGCATCAGCCAGGCCGCGCTGTCGAACAAGCTGCGCGGCAAGCGTCCGTTCTACGCCGGCGAGCTCAGCGTCATCGCCGCCGCGCTCGGCATCCCGATCAACGAAATCGTGCCCACCATCGAACTCGACCCCCCGCCAGAACCACCGCGCCACGACAGCAGTGGCGGCGCAGGAGTCGGTGCCCCCACCAGGACTCGAACCTGGGACCTGCGGATTAAAAGTCCGTAGCTCTACCAACTGAGCTATAGGGGCGCGCGGACAACACAATACTTGGGTGTGGGCGCGGGGCCCGTTTGAGGATTGGGGTGTCGGTAACCTAAGCTATCGAAGCTCCCAGCGTCACAGCGTTGTGAGTACCCCGGAGAGATTCGGCTGGCCCCCTTCGTCTAGCGGCCTAGGACGCCGCCCTTTCAAGGCGGTAGCGCGGGTTCGAATCCCGTAGGGGGTACTTCCGGCGCACGTACGATGGAGGCGCACGATAAGGCCCTGTGGCGCAGTTGGTTAGCGCGCCGCCCTGTCACGGCGGAGGTCGCGGGTTCGAGTCCCGTCAGGGTCGCCACCGAGTGGCGGGCATTTCGGTTAGGGATGACCGATGCCTTCCGGCCAGGTAGCTCAGTTGGTACGAGCGTCCGCCTGAAAAGCGGAAGGTCGCCGGTTCGATCCCGGCCCTGGCCACCGTTCCCGTAACCCTTGTCATCGCCGGTACACAGACGTACCGTGGTCCCGGTACCTTGGAGTACCGCGGAGGGGTGACATGGCTGAAGCGACGACCGACCCGGTGCGGCTGCCGCCCGGCCCGCGCCTCCCCAAGGCCGTCCTCGGGCTGGCCTTTCTCGTCGACCGCCACCGTGCCGTCGAGGCGGTCGGACGCCGCTACGGCAGCACGTTCACGGTGCGCCTGCCGCTGTTCGGCGACACCCTGGTGGTCAGCGACCGGCACCTGGTCCGGGAATTGTTCACCGCCAACGCCGATCTCGTCTCCCGGCCCACCAACCTGGGGACCGTGCTGGGGCCGGGGTCCACCTTCAGCCTCGACGGCGACGAGCACCGCGCACGGCGCAAGCTGCTTGTCCCGCCCTTCCACGGCAAGCGGATGGCCGGCTACGAGGCGCTGGTGGAGCAGGAGGTTCTGCGCGAAACGGCCGATTGGCCCCAGGGCCGTGAATTCGCCACCCTCGAGCCGATGATGCGCATCACCCTCAACGTCATCCTGCGGGCTGTGTTCGGCGCGCACGGCGGCGCGTTCGAGGAACTGCGCGAGCTCCTGCCGCCGATGGTGCCCCTGGCCTCCCGCATGGCGGTTTTACCGCCCGCCATGCGAAAAGATCTCGGGCCGTGGAGTCCGTGGGGCCGGGTGCGGCGCGCGCGCAGGCGCTACGACCACATCATCGACGCGCTGATCGGCGAGGCCCGCCGCGATCCCGGATTCGGGGACCGCACCGACGTGCTGGCGCTGATGCTGCAGGCGCGATACGACGACGGCTCGGCGATCTCCGACGGCCACGTCGCCGACGAACTGCTGACACTTCTGGCGGCCGGCCACGAGACCACCGCCACCACGCTGGCGTGGGCGATCGAACGGCTGCGCAGGCAGCCCGCGCTGCTGGCCCGGCTGACGGCCGAGGTCGACACCGGCGGCACCGCGCTGACGCAGGCCACAGTGTGGGAGGTACAACGCACCCGGCCGGTGGTGGAGGCCACCGCGCGAGTCGCCCGAACGCGAATACGGCTGGGGGAGTGGGTGGTCCCCAAAGGCCACGCCGTGATCGCGAGCATCGCGATGGCCCACCAGAGCGCCGAGAACCACGCCGATCCCCAGGTGTTCAACCCGGACCGATTCCTCGGCGAGAACCCCGACACCCACACCTGGATCCCGTACGGCGGCGGGATCCGGCGCTGCATCGGCGCGGCCTTCGCCAACATGGAGATGACCGTGACGCTGCGCACGCTGCTGCGCGAGTTCGAGTTCGGCACCACCGACGCCCCGGGCGAACGGCGTCACTCCCGCGGTGTGGTCACCGCACCCGGCCGTGGCGGTCGCGCAGTGGTGTACCGCAGACGCATCCCCTCGGGCCCGACCGCCACCGTCGAGTTCCGCGACCACAAGGAGTACGTATGAGCAAGCGCAGAACCATCAGCGGCCGCACCGCGGTGATCACCGGCGCCGCCTCGGGCATCGGCCGGGCACTGGCGCAACGCCTTTCGGCGCACAGTTGCCCGGTGGCCATCGCCGACATCGACGAGGCGGGGTTGAAGGAGACCGAGGCCTCCCTGGCGGGCCCCGCGTTGCTGCGGGTTCTCGACGTCAGCGACGCCGCCGCGCAGTACGACTTCGCCGCAGCGGTGCGCGAGTGGGCGCCACAGCCCATCGGCGCGGTGTTCAACAACGCGGGCGTGGCGGTCGGCTCACCGGTACTCGACGCCGATGTCGCCGACGACGCCTGGCTGTGGAACATCAACTTCGGAGGCGTGGTCAATGGCACCAGGGCATTTTTGCCCATCCTCGTCGCACAGGACGAAGGGGCGATCGTCAACACCTCCAGCGTCTTCGGGCTGGTCGGCATGCCGGGCCAAAGCGCCTACTGTTCGGCGAAATTCGCGGTCCGCGGGTTCACCGACTCCCTTCGCCAGGAACTGCGCGGCACCGGCGTCACCGCGGTCAACGTGCATCCGGGCGGGGTGAACACCAACATCGTGCGCAACGGCCGGTTCCGCGAGGAAGTTCAGCGTGACGGCCAGACCAAGGAGCAACTGGTGCGCGAGTTCGCCGCGATGACCAGGACACAACCCGACAAGGCCGCCGAGATCATCCACCGCGGCGTGGAGGCCGGCAAGGCGCGCATCCTCGTCGGCCCCGATGCCTACATGTTCGACGCCCTGGCCCGGATCGCGCCCACGCACTACTTCGAGGTGCTCGGCCGGTTGCAGGAGCTGCTGCGCAAGCGCACCGCCTGATGGCCCAGCCGTCAGGCGGTGGCCTTCGCGTGCTCGTAGAGCGTCGCGTCATGGGCGCACACCATCAGCAGGTCGGGCTCCTGGCGTCGGTATAGCTCGGTGAGCCGGGCGTGGTTGTCGTGCACCTGCTTTCGGTCGAAGGCCAGCAACGGCTCGATGACGGCCAGCGGCCGCGGGACCCGCGACCGGCCGTCGATGGTGCCCGACTGGTAGAACGCATCGCCGCAGTGCAGCACCCAGCGGTGACCCGCGTCGACCGCAATGCATGCGTGTCCACGGGTGTGACCGGGCAACGACACCAGCACGATGCCCGGCGAGATCTCGGTGAGTTCCTTGGCGGCCGCGAAGCCCCGCCACTTCTCCCCGTCGGCGGTGTGCTCGACAAGCCGTGGTCCGTGCGCCCATTGGGCGGGCCGGAAGCGAATCCGCTCTCGCCACGACGGTGCGCGCACCGCGCCGTCCACCTCCGCCGAGGTGACGTGGATCTGCGCCTGCGGGAAGTCGGAGATGCCGCCGATGTGGTCCATGTCGAAATGCGTGACGACGATGTGGCGCACGTCGTCGCGGTCGAACCCGAGGCGGGCGATCTGGCGGACCGCGGCCTCGTCGCGGTCCAGTGCCGGCCGGAACGCCACGCGCGTCGGCCCCACCCGGCGCGCGGGATCGTCGCAGTCGTGGGTGCCGTGTCCGGTGTCGACGAGGACCAGGCCGTTGTCGGTCTCGACCAACAGCACGTGGCACACCAGCGGCGGCGTGCCGATCGGGCGCATCGTGCCGCAGTTGAGGTGCTGGACCTTCACAGCTGGTCCGAACCGATCAGGCTCAGCAGCTCACCGCGTCCGATCTGGGTCACCAGGCTCGCGGAGTCGAAATAGATGCGCTCGTTGACGATTCGGTCGTCGTCGAAGAAGAACACGGCGATGATCGGCACCCGGAACGCCCGGCCCGTCGGCGGTAGCCCGTAGAACTCGCCGAGATTGGTTCCCAGCAGGTCGAATTCGACGACGACGGTGTCTTCGGCGACGTGAAAGCGGGCGTTGTCGTGGCGCTGGTCGGGGAAGGCCGTGCGGGTCGTGCGGTAGTAGCCCATGACCTCGTCCTCGCCGTCGAAGATCTGACCGGTGGCCATGATCTCGTAGCGCGGGCGCCCACCCGCGTCGGTCTTGAACGTGGCCAACGTGCGGTCGAACTCCTTGGTGACCTCGGTGTCCATGTGCTCACGGACGACCGCGAGGCGGCGATCACGCAGTTCGGTACTGATCATTCATGAACTGTAAGCTGCCGCGCCTGTTGGTGGCGACGCTGTCGTTCGATGGTCGCGAGGTAGAACGCCCACGCGAACGCCGAACTGGCGAACAGGATGAACCCGAGATACAGCCACGCGTGTTTGATGCCGCGCCTGCTGCCGTCGACCAGCAGCCACGCCGGAAACAACAGCAAGCTCATGATCGTGTAGTCCTGGCTGGCCGAACTGGCGGCGGGGTTGTCATAACCCAGTGCGATGAACTCCGCCCAACTGCCGGGGCCCCAGATGAAGTTGTGCAACCCGCCTGCCGGGGCGTACTCGGCGACGAACTGGTTGTTGAAGTAGTAGCCGAGAACGACCGACGCGACACCGGCCACGTAGTAGAAGACCTCGAGCTTCGACACCTGCGGTCCGGACGCGACCCTGGCGAACACCGCCGGATTGAGCTTGACGATCAGCGCCAGCGTGGCGAATCCCAGAACGAGGTGGGTGATCAGCGAAACCATAGCGGAAGTGTTCCGACCGCCGAAAGTTTTGTCAATAGTGACAAAACATTCGATGGGGTAGTTTCGGCACATGGTCCGACCCGCCCAGACCGCGCGCAGCGAGCGCACCCGCGAGGCGCTTCGCCGTGCGGCGGTGGTGCGGTTCCTCGCGCAGGGGGTGGAGGACACCTCGGCCGAGCAGATCGCCGCCGACGCAGGCGTGTCGCTGCGCACCTTCTACCGGCACTTCGCGTCCAAACACGACCTGCTGTTCGCCGACTACGCGACTTTGCAGTGGTTCAAGTCCGCGCTGGCGACGCGCGATCCGGCCGAGCCGATCACCGAATCGGTGTACACCGCGATCATGGCGCGGCCCTATGACGATTGGGCTGTCGCGCAGACCGCCGCACTGCGCGCACAGGAACTCGAACCCGGGCGCATCGCGCATCACATGCGTCAGGTCGAGGCCGATTTCGCGAAGGTGATCGAGGAGCACCTGCTCGACGAAGGCGGCGCCGGCACCGGCCCCGACCACCGGATGCGCGTCACCGTCACCGCGCGGTCCATCGCGGCCGCGGTGTTCGGCGCGATGGAGGTCTGGATGCTCGGCGAGGAGCGCTCCCTTCCGGAGTTGTCCCGGCTCACCCGCGAGGCGCTCGACACCCTGGCGAAGGGGGTCGCCTGACACGTTTTGTCATTATTGACAAAACTATCGGCGCGTGTCAGCCTCAGCCGATGACGGACTTCGACGCGATCGTCGTCGGCGCCGGCCACAACGGCCTGACCGCCGCCGCACTGCTGCAGAAGGCGGGCCTGCGCACGGCCTGCCTGGATTCCAAGCTCTACGCGGGCGGGATGGCTTCGACCGTCGAACTGTTCGACGGCTACAAGTTCGAGATCGCGGGCTCGGTTCAGGTGCCGACATCGGCGACGGTCAGCCGCGAACTCGGCCTCGACGGACTGCCCACCGTCGACCTCGACGTGATGTCGGTGTCGCTGCGCGGGATCGGGGATGAACCGTTCGTCTACTACACCGACCCGATCACGTTGATGACCCACGTCAACGAGGTGCACGGCGCGGAGGCCGTCAACGGGATGGCAGGCCTGATGGCCTGGTGTCAGGCCCCGACGAGAGCGCTGGGCCGGTTCGACGCGGGGCAGCCGCCCAAGACCATCGACCAGATGTATGACTGCGCCACAAACGAATTCGAACGCTCGACGATCACCGACCTGCTGTTCGGGTCGGTCACCGACGTGCTCGACCGCTACCTGCCCGACAAGGAGAAGCACGGCGCACTGCGCGGCATGCTCTCGCTGCTGGCCGTCAACACCACCTATCGCGGGCCTGCGACACCGGGCACCGCGGCCGCGTTGGCCTTCGGGTTCGCCGTGCCCGACGAGAACGCGCTGCTGGTCAAGAAGCTGCGGGGCGGTATCGGGGCGCTGACGTCGCATCTGTGTGAGGTGTTCACCACCAACGGTGGCCAACTGCGGCTGCGCAGCAAGGTCGCGGAGATAGTGGTCGCCGACGGCCGGGTCGGCGGTGTCCGCCTCGAGGACGGTTCGACACTGACCGCGCCGGTGGTGATCTCGGCGGTGGCACCGGACCTCACCGTCAACGGCCTGGTCTCGGCGGCGGCGGTGCCCGACGATGTCCGCCAGCGGTTCTCGCGCATCGACCACCGGGGTAGCTATCTGCAGATGCACTTCGCACTCGACGGGGTACCGGAGTTCGCGGCGCCCTACGAACTACTCAACGATCCGGCCATGCAGTCCAACATCGGGATCTTCTCCACGCCAGAGGAATTGCAGCAGCAGTGGGAGGACTGCCGACACGGGATCGTGCCTGCCGATCCGGCCATCGCGTTGCAGATCCCGTCGGTCAACGACCCCGGCCTGGCGCCTGCGGGCAAGCACGCCGCCTCGGCGTTCTCGCTGTGGTTCCCCGTCGAAGAGGGCGAGACCGGATACGGCCAGATGAAGGTCGAGATGGGCAGACGGGTGATCGAGAAGATCACCCGCCTGGCGCCCAACTTCGCCGATCTGATCATCCGCCACACCACGTTCACGCCCAAACACATGGGCACCATGTTCGGCGCTCCGGGCGGCGACTACTGTCACGGTCTGATCCATCCCGATCAGATGGGCATCAACCGGCCAGGGCCGAAAGGCTATGTCGATCAGCCGCTTTCGGTCGATGGGCTGTATCTGGGCAGCGCCGGCTGCCACGGTGGGCCCGGCATCACGTTCATCCCCGGCTACAACGCCGCCAAGGCGGCGCTCGCCGACCTGTAACGCGCCCCCCCTTGCCGCGAGCAGACGCAAAGTCAGCAGAACTCGCGGCGTGTCGCGCACTTTTGCGTCTGCTCGGCGGGAAACGGGACCTGTTTCGGCGGCCCGCTCACCGGGAACCACGACAGGCATGGGAGTCACCGTGGCGGTCACCGGGCCGACGGGCGAAATCGGGATCTCGGCCGTCACCGCACTGGAACGCGAAGCCGACGTCGACCGGATCATCGGGATGGCGCGGCGCCGCTTCGACCCAGGCGCGCAGGGCTGGACCAAGACCGAGTATCGGCAGGGCGACATCACCGACCGCGACGCCGTCGACAGGCTGGTCGCCGACGCCGATGTGGTGATCCATCTGGCCTTCATCATCATGGGCACCCGCGAGCAGAGCGCCCGCGTCAACCTCGCGGGCACCCGCAACGTGTTCGAGGCGACGGTGGCCGCCGGGCGTCCCCGCCGGTTGGTCTACACCTCGTCGGTCGCGGCCTACGGCTACCACTCCGACAATCCGGTGCCGATCACCGAGGACGTACCGCCGCGCGGGTCACCCGAGCATTACTACTCCGAGCAGAAGGCCGCATGCGAGGCCGCGTTGGCCGACATCGTCGCGGGTTCCGACCTCGAGGTCTACGTGCTGCGCCCCTGCATCGTCGCCGGGCCGAAGGCGCCTGCGCTCGCTGATGCGATGCCGTGGAACCAACTGCCCGGACCACTCAAGCGGATCACGCAGGCGCTGCCGCTGCTGAAGCCGCCGTTCCCGGATCCCGGCACCCCGCTGCAACTGGTGCACCACGACGACGTCGCCGCGGCAATCGCCTTGGCCGCAACGACTTCGGCGCCGCCGGGGGCGTACAACATCGCCGGAGACGGGGTGGTGTCGATGTCCACGCTCGCCGGACGGCTCGGCGCCAGGCCCGTACGGGTGCCGCGTATCGCGGCGACGGCCGTCTCCGAGGTGGTCGCCAGGCTGCCCTTCGTACCGTCGATTCTGGAGTGGCTGCACGTCGGGCGCACCTCGGTGGTGATGGATACGACGAAGGCCAAGACGCAGCTGGGCTGGACGCCGCGGTACACCACCGCCGAAACGCTGGTCGCGCTGGCCGAGTCCGTCTAACGCGCCATCGTCGAGTCCGGCGCGGCCCAGTCGGTCGAGACGAAGCGATGGCGGATCAGCCAGGCGTCGTCGACGGGAACGAACACGTCGCGGTACCGGCCGTAATGGTCGAGGCCCACCTCGGTGAGCACCGTGAAATAACTTGCGACACGAGCCTCGTTCGGTGATATCTCGAGGAAGCGGATGTTCGCGATGTTATGGCGCACAATGCGTTTGACGCCCGACGCTGCTGCGTTCTTCTCCGGCTCGGTGGTCGCGCCGCTGAGAAAGTCGACGATCGCCTCGCGTCCCCGCACCGGTTCACTGCCGCGCACTTCGAGCTCGCCGTCGGTGCAGAAGCTTTCGGCCAGTTCGGTCAGCCGCATCGCATCGCCAGACCAGTTGTATCGGGCCATCGTGTCCCTGATCCGCTCCCGTGCCGAAAGTTCCCAAAGTTCCATGAGCCCAACCGTAACCGGTTATCGTCACGCCATGGCCACCAGTGATTCCCGCGAGGTTGTGATCGAGGCGAGCCCGGCGCAGATCCTCGACGTGATCGCCGACGTCGAGTCGACGCCGAGTTGGTCGTCGCAGTACCAGAGCGCCGAGATCCTGGAGTCCTACGACGACGGCAGGCCCAAGCGGGTCAAGATGAAGGTGAAGTCCGCGGGCATCACCGACGAGCAGGTCGTCGAGTACACCTGGTCGGACAACAAGGCCAGCTGGACGCTGATCTCCGCGGGCCAACTGAAGGCGCAGGACGCCAGCTACACCCTGACGCCCGACGGCGACAAGACCAAGGTGCGCTTCGACATCACCGTCGACCTATCGGTGCCGTTGCCGGGCTTCGTGCTCAAGCGCGCGATGAAGGGTGCGATGGAGACCGCCACCGACGGCCTGCGCAAGCAGGTGCTCAAGGTCAACAAGGGTGGTTGACGCCGGTCCGTTGGCCGGCGTGAAAGTGCTCGAACTCGGCGGTATCGGGCCGGGACCGCACGCCGGGATGGTGCTGGCCGACCTCGGCGCCGACGTGGTGCGGGTGCGCCGCCCCGGTGGGCTGCAGATGCCCGCCGAGGACGTCGACCTGCTGCACCGCGGCAAGCGCACCGTCGACCTCGACGTCAAGCGCGACCCCGCGGCGTTTCTCGGCCTGGCCGCCAAGGCCGACGTGCTGCTGGACTGCTTTCGCCCCGGCACCTGCGAGCGCCTCGGCATCGGGCCCGACGACTGCGCGGCCGTCAACCCGCGGCTGATCTTCGCCCGCATCACCGGGTGGGGCCAGGACGGGCCGTTGGCAACCACCGCCGGCCACGACATCAACTATCTGTCGCAGACCGGTGCGTTGTCGGCCATCGGTTACCGCGACCGGCCGCCGGTCGCGCCGCTGAATCTCGTCGCCGACTTCGGCGGCGGGTCGATGCTCGTGCTGCTCGGCATCGTCACCGCGCTCTACGAACGCGAGCGGTCCGGTCTCGGTCAGGTGATCGACGCCGCGATGGTCGACGGCGTGAGTCTTCTGTCGCAGACGATGTGGACGATGAAGTCGACCGGCGCGCTGCGTGACGAGCGCGAATCGTTCCTGCTCGACGGCGGGGCGCCGTTCTACCGCAGCTACGAAACCTCCGATGGCAAGTACATGGCGGTCGGCGCGATCGAACCGCAATTCTTCGCGCAACTGCTCGCCGGCCTCGGCCTGGCCGCCGACGACGTGCCCGGCCAGTTCGACGTCGCCCGGTACCCGCAGATGCGCCGGATCTTCACCGAGCGGTTCGCCGGCAAAACCCGCGACCAGTGGGCGGCGATCTTCGACGGCACCGACGCCTGCGTCACGCCCGTGCTCACCTGGGCCGAGGCCGCGCGAAGCCCGCACCTGCTGGCGCGCTCGACGGTGGTCAGCGCACACGGCGTGGAGCAGGCCGCTCCGGCGCCCCGGTTCTCGCGCACCCCGGCCGGTCCGGTCGGCGCGCCGCCGCGGGCCGCCACGCCGTTGGCCGACATCGACTGGTAGCGACATTAGCTGCAAAAACCATTGCGCGAGGTTCGACTGGTAACTATGCTTTGCCGGTATGGCCATCCGCGCCTCGCGAGAGGTGGTCTTCGACGCCCCGCCGGGGGTGATCCTCGACGCACTTGCCGACATCGAGCAGGTGCCGACCTGGTCGCCGGTGCACAAGCGCGCCGAAGTGCTCGACCGCTACCCGGACGGTAGGCCCCGCCACGTCAAGGCGACGTTTCGGATCTTGGGGATCACCGACAAAGAGGTGCTCGAATACCACTGGGGCGACACCTGGATGGTCTGGGACGCCCAGGACACGTTCCAGCAACGCGGCCAGCATGTCGAGTACAACCTCACCCCCGTCGGCGAGGACCGCACCAACGTGCGCTTCGACATCACCTTGGACCTGGCGGCACCCATCCCGGAGTTCTTGCTGCGCAGGGCCAAGGAGATGGTGCTCAACATCGCGACGGAGTCGCTGCGCACCCGGGTGACCGCCGGCGCGACGCGATAGACGCCCGTCACGAGCGACGGAGCACGCTCAGCCGCCGGATCGCCTCGTCGAGAGTGTCGTCGCGTTTGCAGAATGCGAAGCGCACCAAGTGGTTCCACGCGTCAGCGTGCTGCGCGCCCGGATCGCAGAACGCCGACATCGGAATGGCGGCCACGCCCGCACGCTCCGGTAGCTGCGCGCAGAACGTGGCGCTGTCGTGGTAGCCGAGCGGACGCGGGTCCGCACACAGGAAGTACGTACCGGAGCTGTCGTGCACGTCAAACCCCAGCTCCGCCAACGCAGATCCCAGCCGGTCGCGCTTGGCCTGCATCGAGTCCCGTAGCGCCGCCACCCACGCTTCCTCGTGGTTGAGCGCATGCGCCACCGCGGGCTGGAAAGGCGCCCCGCCGACATAGGACAGGTATTGCTTGGCGGCTCGCACTCCGGCGATGAGATGCGAAGCGCCGCAGGCCCATCCGATCTTCCAGCCGGTGGCGTTGAACATCTTGGCCGCGCTCGAGATCGTCACCGTGCGTTCGGCCATGCCCGGGTAGGACGCCAGCGGGAGGTGCCGGTGGCCGTCAAATACCAGGTGTTCGTAGACCTCGTCGGTGATCACCAACAGGTCGGCGTCGATGGCCAGTTGCGCCAACGCTCGCAGTTCGCCGTCGGAGGCCACCATGCCCGTCGGGTTGTGCGGGCTGTTGACGATCAGCGCCCTGGTCTTCGGCGTGACCGCTCGCCGCAATCCGTCGACGTCGATGCGGAACCCGCGCCCGTCGGCACTCATCGGCACCGCGCGGCGCGTGCATCCCGCCATCGCAATGACGGGGGAGTAGGAGTCGTAGAACGGTTCGACCAGTAGCACTTCGGAGCCGGGTTCGACGAGCCCGAGCACCGCCGCCGCGATGGCCTCGGTGGCACCGACCGTCACCAATACTTCGGTGTCCGGGTCGTACTCGCTGCCGAAGTGACGCGCTCGCTGGGCGGCGATCGCCTCGCGCAGGGCGGGGATGCCCAGGCCCGGCGGGTATTGGTTGACGCCCTCGGCGATCGCGGACCGCGCCACCTCGAGCATCGCGGGCGGGCCGTCCTCGTCGGGAAACCCCTGGCCGAGGTTGACAGCGCCGATGCGGGCGGCCAGCGCCGACATCTCGGCAAAGATGGTGACCGCATAGGGCTGCAGTCGCTGCACGGTCATGGCAGTCGAGCCTATGCCCCCACGCGAAACCCCCGCGAACGTTGATTACCGCGCGCAAAATTGGCGAATTTTGTGCGGGTAATCAACGTTCGCGCGGAGAGGGGCGGGCAGTGAGGCTGCCCAACCAACAGGTTGGCCGAGGCCTGTTACGCTGCTGTCGGAGGATTACTGCCACCCCTGTGGTCACGGCCCCCGATAACCAACCTGAACAGGAATAATCTTCATGTCCGAAGAAGCCTTCATCTACGAGGCCATCCGTACGCCTCGCGGTAAGAACAAGAACGGCGCGCTCAACGAGGTCAAGCCGATCAACCTGGTGACGGGCCTGATCGACGAGATCCGTCGGCGCCACCCCGACCTCGACGAGAACCTGATCAGCGACCTGATCCTCGGTGTCGTCTCGCCCGTCGGCGACCAGGGCGGCGACATCGCCCGCACCGCGGCCATCGCGGCGGGCCTGCCGGAGACCACCGGCGGCGTGCAACTCAACAGGTTCTGCGCCTCAGGGCTGGAGGCGGTCAACACCGCCGCGCAGAAGGTGCGGTCCGGCTGGGACGACCTGGTGCTCGCCGGCGGCGTGGAGTCCATGAGCCGGGTGCCGATGGGGTCCGACGGTGGCGCCTGGGCCGCAGACCCGGAGACCAACTACCGCGTCGGTTTCGTGCCCCAGGGCATCGGCGCCGACCTGATCGCGACCATCGAGGGCTTCTCCCGCGAGGACGTCGACCGCTACGCGCTGCGCTCCCAGGAGAAGGCGGCCGCGGCGTGGTCGGGTGGCTACTTCGCCAAATCCGTTGTGCCGGTGCGTGACCAGAACGGCCTGGTCATCCTCGACCACGACGAGCATATGCGTCCCGACACCACGCTGGAGGGCTTGGGCAAGCTCAAGACCGCGTTCGACGGCATCGGCGCGATGGGCGGCTTCGACGATGTGGCGCTGCAGAAGTACCACTTCGTCGAGAAGATCAACCACGTGCACACCGGTGGTAACAGCTCGGGCATCGTCGACGGCGCCGCGCTGGTGCTCGTCGGCAATGAAAGGGTGGGAAAGGCTCAGAACTTGACGCCGCGCGCCCGCATCGTCGCGACCGCCACCAGCGGCGCCGACCCGGTGATCATGCTGACGGGTCCGACACCGGCCACCCGCAAGGTGCTCGACCGCGCCGGGCTGACCGTCGACGACATCGACCTGTTCGAGCTCAACGAGGCGTTCGCGTCGGTGGTGCTGAAGTTCCAAAAGGACCTGAACATCCCCGACGAGAAGCTCAACGTCAACGGCGGTGCCATCGCGATGGGCCACCCGCTGGGCGCCACCGGCGCGATGATCACCGGAACCATGGTCGACGAGCTCGAGCGCCGCGGTGCGCGTCGCGCGCTGATCACACTGTGTGTCGGCGGCGGCATGGGTGTCGCGACCATCATCGAGAGGGTTTAACTTCCATGGCAGAGAACACCATTCAGTGGGACAAGGATGCCGACGGCATCGTCACCCTGACGCTGGACGACCCGACCGGGTCGGCCAACGTGATGAACGAGCACTACAAACAGTCGATGACAAAGGCCGTCGAGCGCCTTGTGGCCGAGAAGGACTCGATCACCGGCGTGGTCATCACCAGCGCGAAGAAGACCTTCTTCGCCGGCGGCGACCTCAAGAGCATGATCCAGACCGGACCGGAGAACGCCGGCGAGGTCTTCGACGAGGTCGAGGGCATCAAACGTGACCTGCGTGCGCTGGAGACGCTGGGCAAGCCCGTCGTGGCCGCGATCAACGGCGCGGCACTGGGCGGTGGACTCGAGATCTGTCTGGCGTGTCATCACCGCATCGCCGCCGACGTCAAGGGCGTCGTGCTCGGCTTCCCCGAGGTGACGCTGGGCCTGCTGCCCGGCGCGGGTGGCGTGGCCCGCAGCGTGCGGATGTTCGGCATTCAGCAGGCGTTCATGGAGGTGCTGAGCCAGGGCACCCGCTTCAAGCCGGGTAAGGCCAAGGAGATCGGGCTGGTCGACGAATTGGTCGGCAGCGTCGAGGAATTGGTGCCCGCCGCCAAGGCATGGATCAAGGCCAACCCGGACGCGCACACCCAACCGTGGGACGCCAAGGGCTACAAGATGCCCGGCGGTACGCCGAGCTCCCCGGGGCTGGCGAGCATCCTGCCGTCGTTCCCGGCGCTGCTGAAGAAGCAGCTCAAGGGCGCGCCGATGCCTGCACCGCGGGCGATTCTGAACGCGGCGGTCGAGGGCGCACAGGTCGACTTCGAGACCGCGTGCCGCATCGAGAGCCGCTACTTCACCTCGCTGGTCACCGGCCAGGTCGCCAAGAACATGATCCAGGCGTTCTTCTTCGACCTGCAGACCATCAACGGCGGCGGGTCGCGGCCCGACGGCATTCCGCAGAGCCGGCCGAACAAGATCGGCGTGCTGGGCGCGGGCATGATGGGCGCCGGCATCGCCTACGTCTCGGCCAAGGCCGGCTTCGACGTGGTGCTCAAGGACGTCAGCCTCGAGGCCGCGCAGAAGGGCAAGGGCTACTCGGAGAAGCTCGAGGCCAAGGCGCTTGAGCGGGGCCGCACCACCGAGGAGAAGTCGAAGGCGCTGCTCGATCGCATCACGCCGACCGGTGACGCCGCCGACCTCAAGGGCGTCGACTTCGTCATCGAGGCGGTGTTCGAGAACTCCGAACTCAAGCACAAGGTGTTCCAGGAGATCGAGGACATCGTCGAGCCCAACGCGCTACTGGGGTCCAACACCTCCACGCTGCCGATCACCGGTCTGGCGACCGGGGTGAAGCGCCAGGAGGACTTCATCGGGATCCACTTCTTCTCACCCGTCGACAAGATGCCGCTGGTGGAGATCATCAAGGGCGAGAAGACCTCTGACGAGGCGCTGGCCCGGGTGTTCGACTACACGCTGGCCATCGGCAAGACGCCGATCGTCGTCAACGACAGCCGCGGCTTTTTCACCAGCCGCGTCATCGGCACGTTCGTCAACGAGGCGCTGGCCATGCTCGGCGAGGGCGTGGCGCCGGCCAGCATCGAAGCCGCGGGTTCGCAGGCCGGGTACCCGGCCCCGCCGCTGCAACTGTCCGACGAGCTCAACCTCGAGTTGATGGCCAAGATCGCCACCGAGACCCGCAAGGGCGCGGAGGCCGCGGGCCAGACCTATCAGCCGCACCCGGCCGAGGCCGTCGTCAACAAGATGATCGAGATCGGCCGGCCCAGCCGATTGAAGGGCGCCGGCTTCTACGAGTACGTCGACGGCAAGCGCACCGGACTGTGGCCAGGGCTGCGGGAGACGTTCAAGTCCGGCAGCAGCGACATTCCGCTGCAGGACATGATCGACCGGATGCTGTTCGCCGAGGCGCTGGAGACCCAGAAGTGCCTCGACGAAGGCGTGCTCACCTCGACCGCCGATGCGAACATCGGCTCGATCATGGGCATCGGCTTCCCGCCGTGGACCGGCGGTAGCGCGCAGTTCATCGTCGGCTACGAGGGACCGGCCGGCCGCGGCAAGGAGGCGTTCGTCGCGCGGGCCAAGGAACTGGCCGCCCGCTACGGCGAGCGGTTCACCCCGCCGGCGTCGCTGACCAGCTGATCAAACCGACCCCAGGTCGGCCGACAGCCAGTGCTGTGGCCGCAGGAAGATCGCCACGCTGTCGCCGTGCTCGCGGCGGGCGAACTCCAGGTAGGTGTCGACCGCCTCCGGGGGAAGGTAGCGCCTGGTGAGCTCGACGAGTTGATCGTCGGTGCCCGCTTCGATGCGGCTGACCGGGCCGTCGACCGCGACATAGCGGACCGTCGGCTCGAGTCGCTGGGCCATCAACGTGAACTCGCCCTGCGCCTCGATCAGGCGGTGCTTGCGCGAACCGTTTCCGGTGAGCACCCACGACTCCCCGCCCGGGCTGTACTGGTACCAGATGGGAACGGTCAGCGGTCTGGTGCTTATGCGCCGACGCGAGAGAAGAACGCCATGGTGACCAGGCCGATCGCGATCGACAGCGTGGTCTGACCCATTGCCGCGGTGCTCACGATGCCGGCGATGGCGGCGATCGCGATGAGGGCCAGCAGCAGCACCAACGGCCACCTGACACCGACGACGCCCCCACGGGCGGGATGCCGGTCCACTCCGGCGGATCGATCGCGGACCACCACTACCTCCTGTGGCTCACATCACAATTTCTGCCTGTGTGTGAGCCACACCATACAGGCCGGTGACGGGGCAGGCCACCTGCCCTGCCGCGGTGGCGTCGCATAGAGTCCCATCACATGCGCTTCGGACTGTTCATCCCGCAGGGCTGGCGACTCGACCTGGTGGGCATCCCCACTGAGAAGCACTGGCAGGTGATGCGCGACCTCGCCGCGTACGCCGACAACTCGGCGTGGGACTCGCTGTGGGTCTACGACCACTTCCACACCGTCCCGGTGCCCACCACCGAGGCCACCCACGAGGCGTGGTCGCTGATATCGGCGTACGCCGCGACGACCTCCCGGATCAAGCTGGGCCAGATGTGCACGGCCATGAGCTACCGCAACCCGGTGTATCTGGCCAAGGTCGCCGCCACCGTCGACGTGATCTCCGGCGGCCGCGTGCAGATGGGCATCGGCGGCGGCTGGTACGAACACGAATGGCGCGCCTACGGTTACGGCTTTCCCTCCGCCGGGGTACGACTGGCCCGCCTCGACGAGGGTGTGCAGATCATGCGGACCGCCTGGCGCGACGGCACGGTCACCTTCGCCGGTAAGCACTACGAGGCCGACGGGGCGATCGTCGAGCCAAAGCCGTTGCAGGAGATCCCGCTGTGGATCGCCGGCGGTGGCGAAAAGGTGACGTTGCGCATCGCGGCGTCCTACGCGCAGTACACCAACTTCACCTCCGATCCCGAGGGTTTCGCGCACAAGTCGCAGGTCCTGGCCGCGCACTGTCGCGACGTCGGCACCGACTACGACGCGATCGTGCGCTCGGCCAATTTCAACGCGGTGATCGGCGAGTCCGAGACCGACGTCGCCGACCGGGTGGCGCGGCTGCGCGAGCGCCAGGTGGCGGTGGCCGACGAATCCGCCGTCGACGCCATGCTGAGCACCGTGGCCGCGCCGGAATCGGCAAGCGGCACACCGGAACAGATCATCGAGAAGCTGACCAGGATGCGTGACCTCGGCTGTGAGTACGCCATCCTCTACTGTCCCGAGGCGGCCTATGACCGGTCGGGGATCGAACTTTTCGAACGCGAGGTCATCCCCGCATTGAGTTGAGCGCCGTTTCGCCGGCATCGTCTGAAAAGGAGCACCGGTATGGAGAAGATCTCACTGAAAGCAGTGGCGCGCGAGCACCTCGAGAAGGCCCGCGCAGCCAAGAGCGGGCGCTCCGCGGAAACCGTCTACGGCGGCCATGAGCATTCGCTGCGCCAGACGCTGCTTGCGCTGACCGCGGGCAACGAGCTCGACGAGCATGAGAGCCCCGGCGAAGCCACGCTGCAGGTGCTGCACGGCCGGGTCACGGTGACCGACGCGCAGCACACCTGGGAAGGATCGGCGGGCGACCATATCGTCATCCCGCGCACCCGGCACGGTCTGCAGGCGATCGAGGATTCGGTGGTGTTATTGACCGTCGCGAAAAGCGTTGGGCCGCATACCTAGATCGCCGGGCCAAGCAGGTCGTCGGCGTCTTTGATGACATAGCCGTAGCCCTGTTCGGCGAGGAACCGCTGCCGGTGTGCGGCGTACTCGGCGTCCAGGCTGTCGCGCGAAACCACCGAGTAGAAGATCGCGCCGCCGCCGTCGGCCTTGGGGCGCAGCAGCCGGCCCAGCCGTTGCGCCTCTTCTTGCCGTGATCCGAAGGTGCCCGAAACCTGAACGGCCACACTGGCTTCCGGCAGATCGATCGAGAAGTTCGCGACCTTGCTGACCACCAGTGTGGAGACCTCGCCGCGGCGGAACGCGTCGAAAAGCGCCTCGCGTTCGGCGGTCTTGGTGGACCCCTGGATCACCGGCGCGTCGAGTTCTGCGCCCAGTTCCTCGAGTTGGTCGAGGTAGGCGCCGATCACCAGCGTCTGCTCGCCGGGGTGTCTGGCCAGGATCGATTTCACCACCGCGATCTTGGTGTGCACCGTCGAGCACAGCTTGTAGCGTTCGTCGGGTTCGGCCACGGCGTAGAGCATCCGCTCGTTGTCGGTCATCGTCACCCGCACCTCGACGCACTCGGCGGGCGCGATCCAGCCCTGGGCCTCGATGTCCTTCCACGGCGCGTCGTAGCGCTTGGGTCCGATCAGCGAGAACACGTCGCCCTCGCGGCCGTCCTCGCGGATCAGCGTGGCGGTCAGGCCCAGGCGCCGCCGTGACTGCAGGTCGGCGGTCATCCGGAACACCGGGGCGGGCAGCAGGTGCACCTCGTCGTAGATGATCAGGCCCCAGTCCCGGCTGTCGAACAACTCCAGGTGCCGGTACTCGCCCTTGGTGCGGCGGGTGATCACCTGGTAGGTCGCGATGGTGACCGGACGGATCTCCTTGCGCTCCCCGGAGTACTCGCCGATCTCGCCCTCGGTCAGCGACGTCCGGTTGATCAGCTCGCGCTTCCACTGCCTGCCGGCGACGGTGTTGGTCACCAGGATCAGCGTGGTCGCCGACGCCTTGGCCATCGCGGCGGCGCCGACGAGCGTCTTGCCCGCCCCGCAGGGCAGCACCACCACACCGGATCCACCCTCCCAGAACGAATCGGTGGCCATCTGCTGGTAGTCACGCAGGTGCCAGTCGTCCTGCGCCAGGCTGATCGGGTGCTTCTCGCCGTCGACGTAGCCGGCCAGGTCCTCGGCGGGCCAGCCGATCTTGAGCAGCATCTGCTTGACCCGGCCGCGCTCGCTGGCGTGCACGATCACGGTGTCGTCGTCGAGGCGCTCGCCCAGCATCGGGGCGATCTTCTTGTTGCGCAGCACCTCCTCGAGCACCGCGCGGTCCAGGCTCACCAGCGTCAGCCCGTGCGCCGGGTGCTTGACCAGCTGCAGGCGGCCGTAGCGCGCCATGGTGTCGACGATGTCGACCAGCAGCGGCTGCGGCACCGCGTAACGCGAGTACGTCACCAGCGCGTCGACGACCTGCTCGGCGTCGTGGCCCGCCGCGCGGGCGTTCCACAGCGCCAACGGCGTGATGCGGTAGGTGTGTACGTGCTCGGGTGCGCGTTCGAGCTCGGCGAACGGGGCGATCGCGGCGCGCGCGGCACCGGACTGCTCATGCTCGATCTCCAGCAGCACCGTCTTGTCGGACTGCACGATCAGGGGGCCGTCGGTCATTTCGTCCATTATCCCGGTCGCGCGGGGGTGTCCGCGAAAACCACCGAGGTGACGCGGTGGATCGCGAACTCGCGCAGCCGCCCGGACGCCGAATCGTAGGCGGTCAGCTGACCGCCCCGCACATTTTTCGGCGCCACCACCCGCTGGGTGGCGACCCCGGCCGGGTCGACGTACCCGATCACCACCGAGTCCTGATTCTGCGCGGCCTGCTGCAGCTGGGAGATGGCCGTGGCCGGGTCCAGCCGCATACCCGACGACGGGCCGCCTGCGACCTTGCGCAGCACCGCGACGATCGCGCCCAGGGTCTGCGTCGTCGGTCGCGGCGGCGGCCGGTAGGCGCGGCGGCCCGGCGGTCCGGCCACCCGGGCACCGCGGGCGCGCAGATCGACGATCGCCCCTGTCGAGTCCTCGGCCGCGGGTGCGAACCCCGCGGTCCGCAGCGCCGTGAGCACGTCGCCGATGGACGCCACAGAGACCGCGACCGTCGGTGCGAGCAACCGCAACTCCACCGCCGCGGTGGCCGGCGCACCGACCGCCTGGGCCAGCAGCGCGGAGTCCTCACACCGCACGAACGAGGCGGCCATGCCGACCCGCAGCTGCCCGTGCCGGCGTGCCACGTCGTCGATGAGGTACGTCAGCCCCTGCGGCACCGGGGTCTTGGAGTGCCGTTTGAACAAGGCGTGCAGTTCGCCCGCGGTGCGGCCGGTGTCCAGCGCCCGCCGTATCGAGGCCTCACCGATGCGGTAGACCATCGCCGCTCCCGCCGACTCCACGTCGGCGACGACAGCCAGTTGTTCGGCGAGCTCGCGTTCCAGCGGACCGGGCACGATGACGGTCAGGTCGGCCTGCAGCAAGAAGTGGTCGATCGGGGCGGGCAGCACCTTGGCCATCGCCTTGACCACGTCCTCGGGCGGGTCGCCGGCCAGCATGGCTCGGGCCGGGGTGGCCAGTGCACCGCGGCCGACCAACCCCAGCAGGTGGGCCTCGGTCAACAGGTCCTCGACCGGGCCCGGCTGCAGACGCGCATGCCAGCGGGGCCGGCGCCAGATCATCGCCCGCGACGCCTCGCCGGCGTCCACGCCCGCGCCGGGCGGCAGGTCGGCGAGCATGTTCAGCAGCAGCCGCCGGTCCAACGGAGCCGCCGTGGAGAACAGCGAATCAGACAGCGCCGCAAAGGGTTTTCCGTCTTGTCCGCGCCGCCCGATCAGCCCCGGCCTGCCCGGCAGGTCCAGCCACGTCGAGGCCAGCAGGTGCCACTTGGCCGCCGTCGGGGTCTCGACGAACCGGTCGGCGGCCACCGTGGGCGCCCAGTACGGGCCCGCGCCGTCGGCCGGGTCGGGTTCGGGCATGCCCGCGGCGATCAGCCCCGCCGCGGCGCTCACCTCGAGCATCAGCCCGAGCCGGCGTTCGTCGATGCCGGTGGTCTTCACCAGCCGTTTGACGTCGCGGATGCCCAGCCCGCCGCTGCGCAGTTCGGGGATCGGGGTGGCGCCCAACGTCGCCAGCAGCAGTTCGACTTCGCGCAGCAGGTCGAGCGCGGCGCCGGCGGCGACCGCGTCGACGTCGGCCGCGGTCGTCGTCGACACCACCGGATCGGGCTCGGTCAGCTCGGTCGGGCCGGGAAGCTCGCCGCGCAGCACCTGACCAACCACGCGCGGCAGGATCACCGTCTCGGTGTCGAGTTGGCGCAGCAGTCCCGCGGCCAGCAGGCGCTGCACCGGGCGGTCCGCGGGGGTGCCGGGGGCGGCGTCGCGGGTGCGGCCCATCGGCGAGCCTTCCAGCAACTTCTGTAGAAGTTCGGCCTGCGGCCCGTCGAGGGCCGCCAGCCGATCGGCGAGGTCGGCGGGCTCGGTGTCTTCGACGGTGACCTGGCCGGGATACCAGGGCAGCCCGCCGGCGGTCTCGGCGGCGACCCGCACCGCGGCGCCGTCGCGGTCACCCCACACCAGTGCACGCTCGCGAAGGGCGTCGACGGCAGCGGCGATGGCGTCCTCGGACGCGCGGTGCCCGACCAGCTCGACGAGCTTGGTCACCGGCACCGCGGCGGTGTCGGCGTGCAGCACCAGCAGCGCGTCGAGCACCGCGAGCTGGCGAAAGTCGAGGTCGTCGGTGGCGGCCTTGACCGACTGCCGCGACTGGCCCCTGGCCGCCAGCGCCGCGATCGTGGCGGGCGGCGGTTGTGTCAGGTCGGGTCGCAGCTCCAACAGCCGGACCAGCCGATCGTCGTCCAGATCGGCCAGCCAGGCGCCCAACGGGACGCCCGGGGAGTGTTCGGTCATTGCTGACCAGGGTAAAGCAGAGCCGGGGTGTCGCCCTTGCCCGAGCCGTTTGCCAGAATGGCAGGCGTGGCAGACAACAAGCGACAGAAGAAGCAGTACGTCGACCCGGGCTGGCCCGAGGTCGGCGGCGAGGACGATCACGCGGTCAGCGAACTGGCCACCGACCGGACCGGCGCACTGTCGCCCTACGGCACACTGGCCATCCCGCGGCCGTCCGACGACGTCCCGTACGTACACCCCGTCACGGTCGTCAACAGGTAACGGTGTCCGAAGCTGAAGCCGGCGTTCCTGCCCCCGGGAGGGGCCGGCTTTCGCACCTGGACGAAACGGGCGCGGCACACATGGTCGACGTGACCGCGAAGGACACCACCAAGCGCACCGCCGTCGCGGCCGGCTCGCTGGTCACCACCTCCGAGGTGGTAGCGATGATCGCGGCGGGCGGGCTGCCCAAGGGCGACGCGCTCGCGACGGCGAGGGTGGCCGCCATCCTCGCCGCCAAGCGCACCAGCGACCTCATCCCGCTCTGCCACCAGCTGTCGCTGACCGGGGTGGACGTCGACTTCGAAATCGGCGACGCGCACATCGCGATCACCGCGACCGTGCGCAGCACCGACCGCACGGGTGTCGAGATGGAGGCGCTCACCGCGGTCAGCGTGGCCGCGCTGACGCTCTACGACATGATCAAGGCCGTCGACCCCGCCGCGCGCATCGACGACATCCGGGTGCTGCGCAAAGAGGGCGGCAAGACCGGCATCTGGACGCGATGACATGAGATCGGGACGGGTCGTCGTCGCCTCGACACGCGCCGCCGCGGGGGTCTACCAGGACCGCTGCGGACCGCTCGTCGTGGACTGGCTCACCAAGCGGGGCATCGACACCGCCGCGCCGGTGGTGGTCGCCGACGGCGACGACGTCGGCGCCGCACTCCGTGCCGCCGTCAACGAAAACGTCGACGTGATCATCACTTCCGGCGGCACCGGGATCTCGCCGACGGACGCCACGCCCGCGGTCACCGCCGACCTGCTGGACTATCAGATCCCCGGACTGGCCGAGGCGATCCGGCGGGCCGGGCTGCCGAAGGTGCCGACGTCGGTGCTGTCGCGCGGGGTGTGCGGGGTGGTAGGACGCACGCTGATCGTGAACCTGCCCGGCTCGCCGGGCGGGGTCAACGACGGCCTCGCGGTGCTCGCCGACGTGCTGGAACACGCGCTGGATCAGCTCGCCGGAAAGGACCATCCCCGATGAGGAAGGTGCTGCGCGCCGAACTCACCGAGCGGCCGATCGAGGTGGCCGAACACGAGGCGCTCGTCGCGCACACCGCCGCGGGCGCGGTGGTCTCCTTCGCCGGGGTGGTGCGTGACCACGACGGCGGGCGCACCGTGACGCGGTTGGACTACTCGGCGCACCCCACCGCAGCGCAGACCCTGGCCGACATCGCCGACGAGGTCGCCGCCGCATCGGACGGCGTGCGCGCGATCGCGGTGAGCCATCGCATCGGCAGCCTGCAGATCGGGGACGCGGCCCTGGTGGCCGCCGTCGCCGCCGACCACCGTGGCGCGGCGTTCGAGACGTGTCAACGCCTGGTGGACACCGTCAAGGCCCGGCTACCGGTGTGGAAGCACCAGTTCTTCGACGACGGCTCCGAGGAGTGGGTCAACTCGGCGTGACACCCGCGGCCGCCGGCTAGGCCGGCGGAAGGACCGGTGGCGCAGGCGGAGCGGGCGGTGCCGGCTCGACCGGCGCGGCACCCGGGAGGTTCGGTGGCGGGCCGCCCGGCGAATCCGGCGTGGTCAGCGGACGCTGCGTCAGCGCCAGCAACGCGTCCTTGCCGGTGATCTCCTGGGTCTGGATCGCGTGCCAGATCTCCTTGAGATAGGAGACGTTCGGGCTGTCCGTGCCGACCTGGGTGCGGTCCATCGTGGTGCCGGGCGGCAGGTTCTCCGGGCCGATGAGGTGCGGGACGCCTTCCGGCGGTGCCACCGGGAGCTCACCGGACACCGCCTGGTTGGCCGCATCCAGCGCGGGCTGCGGGATGTCGACGGGAGCCGGCGGGGGCGGGGGCAGCACCGGATCGAGCGGCGCGGGCGTCAGCGGCGCCCCGACGTCCAGAGACCACAGTTGGGGAGCCTCGCCGGGAGCCGGAACCTCTTCGGCGACATCCCAGTTCGCGGACGCATGCTCGATGGTGGCCTCCACCGGCGGGGGTGGGGGCGGCTCGGGTAGCGGGGCGGCCAGCGCGTCGACAGGGGCGTCGACGGGGGCCGGCGGCGGTGGGGGTGGCGGTGCGAACGGGTCGACCGGCGGAGGCGGGGGCGCCTCGGGTAGCGGGGCGGCCAGCGCGTCGACAGGGGCGTCGACCGGAGCCGGGGGCGGTGGGGGTGGCGGTGCGAACGGGTCGACCGGCGGAGGCGGGGGCGCCTCGGGCAGCGGGGCGCCCAGCGCGTCGACCGGCGCCGGAGGGGGCGGTGGCGGCGGTGCGAACGGGTCGACCGGCGGCGGAGGCGGCAGCTCACCGTTGAGCGCGGCGACGTCGGCGGTCTCCGGTTCGGTCGGCACGTTGCGTGGCGTGTGCCCCGACAGCGGGCCGCCGCAGGACGGCCATGCGCCCTTGCCCTGGGTGGCGAGCACCCGTTCGGCGACCGCGATCTGCTCTTCCTTGGTGGCCAGATAGGCGGCGGGCGCATACTCGCCGCCGCCGTGCGAGGACCATGTGCCCGGCGAGAACTGCAGCCCGCCGTGGTAGCCGTTGCCGGTGTTGATGGCCCAGTTGCCGCCGGACTCGCACTTGGCGACCTGATCCCATTCGCCGTCGGTGGCGGCGCCAGCATGCCCGGCGAGGGCGAGGCTTCCGGTGCCGACGACTGCGCCCGTGAAGGCGATCTTTGCGACGTTTACAGCCGATGCAGTGGGCTTACGATGCCGTCCACTCATGGGTGCGTTGCTGTCCTCTCGTCGGCGCCTGCGAGGTCAGCTGTCGGGTTCGGGCTGGAGAGGTTGCCCGGCCGGTGTCGCGAAGGACGCCGGCTTCACCCCAAGGAGCCGGGTCTGGCTCCTGGTCCTGCTACTGCTTTCGGTGGACCGGTGGGTCCCCCGCCTCCATCCAGATGGTGTGTCGTTGTGGCGTGCCCGACGGATGGAGCTCGGCGCGGTCTGGCACGGCGGGCCGAATGAATCGTTGGTCGTCGGCCTGCGAGTGACCGTAACGGCTCCGCGTGGGGACGTCATCTTTTGCCGGTAACGGCGTTTCCGATGGTGGCAAATATTAAAAGGGCTCTAAAGGCGCAGGAGATTTTCGCGTTGTCGCAGGTGCCGTCGAGCCATATTCGCCGCCGAGCAGCCCGTGACCAATTCGTTATGTGATGGAAATCACCGTTATCCGCCGGCGAACGGGGGAAGAACGTCGACCGTTTGAGCGTCGCCCAGCACCGCCGTCGCATCCCGCACCGCGACCCCGTCGCACAGGAACGTGCAGCGCGCCAACACCTTGGCCAGGTGGGCGTCGCGCGCGCTCAACACCTCGACCAGGTCCCCGACCGTGGTGCCGGCCTCGACGCCGAGGATCTCGTCGTCGACACCGGCCGCGGCGCGCGCGGCGGCGAAGTACCGCACCGTCACCTTCACGACGCTCAGCCGCCGATCGCGCTCATCGGACGGTCCGGTTGGACGAAGCCGACGTCGTTGATGCCGTGGCCGGCGGCCTTCGTCCACATCGCGGCCCGCCAGGCGTACTCGATCGCGTCGTCGTCGGCGCCCGAGCGCAGCAGGCCCCGCAGATCGCTCTCCTCGCGCGCGAACAGACAGTTGCGGATCTGCCCGTCGGCGGTCAGCCGGGTGCGGTCGCACGCCGCGCAGAAGGCATCGGACACCGAGGCGATGATGCCCACCTTGTCGGGCCCGCCGTCGACCTGCCACAGCGCCGCGGGGGCCGATCCCCGTGGCGCCGGGTCCGGGGTCAGGTCGAAATGCGCGCGTAGCGCCCGCAGCACGTCGTCGGCGCTGATCGTCCGGTCGCGTTGCCACTGGTGGCCGGCGTCCAGCGGCATCTGCTCGATGATGCGCAACTGGTAGCCGTGCGCGAGGCAGAACCGCAGCAGGGCCACCGCGTCATCGAGGCCGGTGTCGGGATCGAGCACGGCGTTGACCTTCACCGGGTCCAGCGCGGCGGCCTTGGCGGCGGCCAGGCCCGCGAGCACGTCGGCCAACCGGTCGCGGCGGGTGATGCGGTTGAAGCGGGCGGGGTCGACGGTGTCCAGCGAGACGTTGATCCGGTCCAGACCGGCCCGCTTGAGCGTGGCGGCCCGGGTGTCCAGCCCGATTCCGTTGGTGGTCAACGTGATTTCGGGACGCGGCCGCAGGGCCGCAGTCGCGGCGATGACGTACTCGAGGTGCTTGGCCACCAGCGGCTCGCCGCCGGTGAACCGCACCTGGGTGATGCCCAGCCGGGTCACCGCGATGCGCAGCAGCCGGACGAGTTCCTCGGCGGTCAGCGTTTCGCGGCCCGGCAGCCAGTCGAGGCCTTCGGCGGGCATGCAGTACGTGCAGCGCAGGTTGCACCGGTCGGTCAGCGACACCCGCAGATCGGTGGCCACCCGGCCGAACGTGTCGACGAGCGGGCCGTCGGCGGGCGCCGGTTCGGTCGGACCGAACGAGGGCACGCCGAGGTCGACGACGCTCATATGGCGCCTCGCACACGGGTGTCGAGCGAATCGACCGGCACGATCTCCTTGCCGAGCGGCACCAACGAGACCGGCACCATCTTGAGGTTGGCCAGCGCCAGCGGGATCCCGATGATCGTGACGGCCATCGCGACCGCGCTGATGACATGGCCGATGGCCAGCCAGATGCCGAACAGCACCACCCAGATGACGTTGCCGATCAGCGCGCCGGGCCGGGTGCCGGGCTTCTCCACGATGGTGCGGCCGAAGGGCCACAGCGCATAGGACGCGATGCGCAGTGCGGCGAAACCGAACGGGATCGTGATGATCAGCACGAAGCAGATCAGGGCCGCCAGCAGGTAACCGAGGGCCAGCCACAGACCGCCGAAGATCAACCAGATGACATTCAGGATCAGGCGCATCTTCCCTCCAGCGGTGGCCTCAGACTACCGACTCGGGCGTAGGGTGAGCGCGGGCGGTGATATCCGGTGAAACCGAAGACGACCGATTTCCGCACTTTTGTCAGTGAGCGCCAAGATCCGCTGCGCCACCGGTACCGCACCGAGCCCGAGGCGGCGCAGATCACCGATCGGGCCCGGGCGGTGCGCGGCGCCGAACTCGATCCGTTCCACGGCTGCGTCGTCCCCGGCACCAGCGGCGGGGAGTCCGTCGTCAAGGTCGGGGCCCACGCGGCGGTGGGTGGCTACCACGACGACCCCAACCCGGGCGACATCCTGTGCGCGGCGCTGGCATGTTGTCTGGACTCGACGCTGCGGATGGTCGCCAACCGGTTGGGCGTCGCGCTGACACACCTCGAGGTCGACGTCGCCGCCGATGTGGACGTGCGCGGGGCGCTCATGGTCGATGACCAGACGCCGGTCGGGTTCACCGCGATGCGCTGCGATGTCGACCTCGCCGTCGCCGAGGGCACCCCGAAGCCGCTCCTGGACGGGTTGCTCGCCGCGGCCGAGCGCTGCTGCATCGTGATGAACACGCTGCGCGGCGGTGTTCCGGTGACCACCACCGTGAACGGCGCTGGCTAAACGGGGTGCTGACGGTGTCGCGTGCCGAGTAGGATCGGCAGACGCGTCCCGGCGCAGGCGGGGCGCTTTCCTTATGTCAGTACGAGACGAGCGGGTGAGACCAGTGCCGACCGGCCGGGTTAAGTGGTACGACGCCGAGAAGGGCTTCGGCTTTCTGTCGCAGGAAGACGGCGAGGACGTCTACGTGCGGTCTTCGGCGTTGCCCGCGGGCGTGGAGACCCTCAAGGCGGGCCAGCGCGTGGAGTTCGGCGTGGCTGCGGGCCGCCGCGGTCCGCAGGCGCTCAGTGTGACGATCCTCGACCCGCCGCCCAGCCTGTCGCGGACCCGGCGCGAGGCGGCCGCCGCCGAGCGCAAGCACACCCCCGACGAACTGCACGGCATGATCGAGGACATGATCGTGCTGCTGGAAAGCGCGGTGCAGCCCGAACTGCGCAAGGGCCGCTATCCCGACCGCAAGTCCGCGCGGCGGGTCTCCGAGGTGGTTCGCGCGGTCGCCCGGGAGCTCGAGTCCTGACGTTGTCCCGGGTATCCCGCCGAAACTGAACTTCTGCACGAAAATTCGCGGCTCTGTGCCGCATATCTTCAGTTTCGGCGGGCATGCTGGCGTCATGGCTTATGTTGCCGAGGACGCCGGTGGCGAGTTCAACCGCGACACCGACTACATCTCCACCCGGATCACCGCCGACGGCCGCGACGGTTACCCCGTCGAACCGGGCCGCTATCGGCTGGTGGTGGCGCGGGCCTGTCCGTGGGCCAACCGCGCGATCATCGTGCGCCGGCTACTCGGCCTCGAAGACGCGGTGTCCATCGGGTTTTGCGGCCCCACCCATGACCAGGACAGCTGGACGTTCGACCTCGACCCGGGCGGTGTCGACCCGGTGCTGGGGATACCGCGGCTCAAGGACGCCTATCTCAAGCGCATCCCGGACTACCCCAAGGGCATCACGGTCCCGGCGCTCGTCGACGTGCCCACCGGCGAGGTCGTCACCAACGACTTCGCGCAGATGACGCTGGACTTCTCCACCGAGTGGACGAACTTTCACCGCGACGGCGCGCCCCAGCTGTACCCCGAGCCGCTGCGCGACGAGATCGACGAGGTGGCCCACCGCATCTACACCGAGGTCAACAACGGGGTGTACCGCTGCGGCTTCGCCGGCTCACAGGAGGCCTACGACGCGGCCTACGACCGGTTGTTCACCGCGCTGGACTGGCTCTCCGAGCGCCTGGCCGGGCAGCGCTACCTGGTCGGCGACACCATCACCGAGGCCGACGTGCGCCTGTTCACCACGCTGGCGCGCTTCGACCCCGTCTACCACGGCCACTTCAAATGCAATCGGCACAAGCTCTCCGAGATGGCAGTGCTGTGGGCCTACGCGCGTGATCTGTTCCAGACCCCCGGGTTCGGCGACACCGTCGACTTCGTGCAGATCAAGCAGCACTACTACATCGTGCACACCGACGTGAACCCGACGCAGGTGGTGCCCAAGGGGCCGGAGCTGTCCAACTGGCTCAGCGCGCACGGCCGGGAAGCGTTGGGCGGCAGGCCCTTCGGCGACGGCACCCCGCCCGGTCCGACGCGCGAGGGTGAGCGGGTGCCCGCCGGTCACTCCGCCTGAGGCCACACCATCCGCACCGACCACTCGGCGTGCGGCAGCGGGAACTCGTTGCCCTGCTCGTCGCGGACCAGCGTCGGAAGCTGCACGGCGAGGCCGAACAGCCGTCCGCGGTGCGGGTCGACGGTGGGCACAGTGACCGCCAGCCGGGAGTCGGGTGCGAACCCCTCGACGACGTCGTCGCCCTCGTAGGAGCGCACCAGCACCCACGGGGCGCGCGAAATCTGCTGCGGGACCGACAATTGCACCGGATGTTCCGGGTCGACGGTCAGTTCGCCGCTGTCTTGCGGGGTCTCGCAGTCGGTCGGATCGAGCACCTTGCAGTAGCGGTAGGGCCCGACGCGCTGCAGTTGGCCGTCGGAGAAGGCGCTGATCTCCGGGTACCTCGGCGCCGGACGCTGTGACAAACGCCAGATCAGCACACCGGTGACCACCGACGCGACGAGAACCACCACCGCCCATGCGGTAACGACGCGTTTCACTCCCAGCCCACCGCCGCGGCGTCGGCCCGACCGCCCTCCTGCTCGGCGAGCACGGGTCGGTTCCCGCCGAAGCCCGGGATCAACGACTCACCGCGATAGCTCACCACCGTCTGGGCCAACCCGAGGATCAACACCGCGCTGACCGCGGTGAAACCCACCCACAGGTCGGTGTAGATCAGCACGCCGATGGCCCCGCCAGTGACCCAGGCCAACTGCAGCAGCGATTCCGAACGCCCGAACGCCGACGCGCGGGACCTCTCGGGCAGATCGTCCTGCAGCGATGCGTCCAGCGACGCCTTGGCGATCGCACTGGCCGCCGAGGTGACCAGCGTCGCGATCGCGGTCACCAACAGATTGCCGGCCACCGCCGCGGCCAACGCGGCCACCGTCACCGCGATCGCGCAGCGCACCACCATCTGCGCGGGATGGCCCAGCTTCAGGCGTGCGGCGGTGAAGTTGCCGCCGAAGTTGCCGACGGCCGCGGCCACCCCGATCACCCCGAGGATGCGCAACTGCTCCCAACCGCCGACCTCGTGGGCCTTGGCCACGAACGCCGGGTAGAGGAACAAAAAGCCGACCATCACCTTGACCGTGCAGTTACCCCACAGCGCGGTGATGGTGTTGCGGCCCAACGGCTGTCGGGCAGCACCGGGGGCGCCGCGCCCGTCGGGATCGCGGCGCAACTCACCGCGGCGACCGTGGTAGGTCAGCGTCGCGGGCACCTCGCCCTCGGTGACCTCGACCCACTTGGGGATCCGCATCGACAGCACCGCACCGGCCACCGACACCGCGACCAGCACATACAGTGCGCCCGGAGCGTTGAACAGGTTGAACAAGTACTCCGCGCCGGCGGCGATGGCCCCGGCGACCATGGTGCCGCCGAGCAGGCCGAAGGTGGTCAACCGGGAATTGACCCGCACCAGATCGATGGTGGGCGGCAGCACCCGGGGCGCCACCGCGCTGCGCAACACGCTGAACGACTTGGACAACACCATCATCGCCAGCGCGCACGGATAGAGCACCCATGACGGGAAGCTGCCCGTCTCGCCGTCGTAGTTGGCGATCAGCACCAGCGCCAGCGCGGTGCGCAGCACGAACGAGGTGGCCAGCGCCACCCGACGGCCGTGCTGGAGGCGGTCCAGCGCCGGGCCGATCAGCGGAGCGATGACCGCGAACGGCGCGATGGTGATCAACAGGTACAGCGCGACCCGGCTCTTGCTCTCACCGGTGGCCGCCGCGAAGAACAACGTGTTGGCCAGCGCGACGGCCATCGCGGCGTCGACGGCGAAGTTGGCCACCACCGGCCACGTCAGCGCGGTCAGACCGGACTTGTCCGCGCCGTCGGCGGTGGCGGCCCGGTGCACCAGGCCGTACATCTTGGAGCCCATCTCCCGGCTGCGCTGGGCGCCGGCGTGTACGGCCCTGGTCACCGTGACCCGCTCGCCTGCTCCGCCGCCGACGCCGGGTGGCGGCGGGGCCGACGTATGCGGCCGGGCCGGTTCGTCCAGCGGCGGCAGCCAGCGGTTGGCGCTGGGCGCGGGCCGGTCCCGGCGGGCCCTTCGGTAGCCGGGCTCGCTGGGGTAATTCGCCATTCCGGGGTGCTCGTCGGGGGGCCGGGGCGGGTAGTAGCGGGGGTCACGCCGACCCGTCGAGTCCCTGTGGTCACGACGAGGTTCGGTCACGTCGTCGATTCTCCCCCATCGCGGCGGCGACGGGCGTGCAGCCGACCGGTGTGGCTACTGGTTGGCCGGTGGGGCAAAATTGCGGAGGATGGACAGCGTGACGGACTCGGCCCCGAACGGAACGGCGAACGACGCCGACCGCCCCGAACTGGAGGCGGTGCTGATGGGCGCCGTCGACGAGGCCCGCGCGGCGGTCGTCGAGTTCAGCGGCGAGGACACCGTGGGGGAGTACCTCGGCGCCAGCTTCGAGGACCCGACCGCGGCGACCCACCGGTTCCTGGCCGACATGCCCGGTTACCGGGGCTGGCAGTGGGCGGTCGTCGTGGCCGCGTGGCCCGGCGCCGAACGCGCGACGATCAGCGAGGTCGTTCTCGTGCCCGGGCCGACGGCGCTGCTCGCACCGAAGTGGGTGCCGTGGCGCGACCGGATCAAGCCCGGCGATCTGGGCCCCGGTGACCTGCTGGCGCCGGCCACCGACGATCCGCGGCTGGTGCCGGGTTACCTGTCGAGCGGCGATCCCGATCTCGACGAATTGGCGGGCGAGGTCGGCCTCGGTCGCAAACAGGTGCTCGGTCCCTGGGGACGCGCGCAAGCCGCGCAGCGCTGGCACGACGGCGACTACGGTCCCGGCTCGGCGATGGCCAGGTCCACCCGGCGGGTGTGTCGCGACTGCGGCTTCTACGTTCCGGTGATGGGGTCACTCGGGTTGATGTTCGGGGTGTGCGCCAACGAGTACTCCGCCGACGGGCACGTCGTCGCCGCGGAGTACGGCTGCGGTGCGCATTCGGAGACCCCGCCGCCACCGGGTACCGGATCCCCGCTCTACGACCCCTACGACGACGGCGTGCTCGACCTCTCCGAACACGGCGACTAGCTTTCGGCGGCGGCCTTGATCCGCTCCAGCGTCTGGTTCATGCCCTCGACGAGTTCCTCTTCGAAGCTGGGCACGCCGCCCATGAACGCGTTGACCGCCACAGACGAGATCGGCTTGACACCGTTCTCGGCGTGGCGGGTCTGCGTGAGCCGGGTGCCGCCGTCGGCGGGCGCGAGTTCGAAGCTCCAGACGGTGCCGTTCTCGTTGACCCGGAACGCGATCTTCTCCTCCGGGATGAACTCCGTGACACGGCTGGTGGTCGGCCAGAACAGGAACTTGCGACGGTTGAGGTTCACCGTCCTGCTGCCCTGGCGCACCGGCCCGCCCAGCACCTTCATCGCCCGGCACTGCGGGCTCCACTGCGGCATCCGGCTCAAGTCGGAGACCAGGGCCCACACCTTGGTCACCGGCGCGTTGATCTCGACCTGTGCTTGCAACAGCGGTGCTGCCATTGGCGATCTCCTCGGTCTGTCGTCGATTACTCGAGTCCGCTCTGTGCGCCCCGAGCGCCGCGGCGCACGGCGCGACGCTGCCATAGCACGATAGCGGTGCCGAGCAGGCCGACGCCGAGACCCGCGATCGTGACGGGCCGCCACCCGTGCAGTTCGGGCACGGTGAAGGCCAGCACCGCGGCGATCGACCAGCCCGCGTAGATCACGGCGATCACCGGCCACGGCCTGAGCAGGGCGGCGGGCAACGGGGGCGGTTGTGCGGGCATCGCTTTCGAAGGTAGTCCATTACCGCCTTTTCCTGAGCCTGGCTAGGTAGTCTTTGCCTTGTGAAAGATGCTGACCTTCGACTGGCGAGCAATCTTTCATTGGCGGTGGTGCGGTTGGCCCGGCAATTGCGCTTCCGGCGTCCGGATTCCCCGGTCACGTTGTCGCAGTTGTCCGCGCTGTCCACCCTCGCCAAGGAAGGCGCCATGACGCCCGGCGCGTTAGCCACGCGGGAACGGGTGCGGCCGCCGTCGATGACCCGGGTGATCTCCTCGTTGGTCGAGATGGGCTACGTCGAGCGCACGGCCCATCCCGCCGACGGTCGTCAGGTGCTGGTGTCGGTCTCGCCGGCGGGTAAGCACCTGGTTGAGACCGAGCGCCGGGCCAGCCAGGATTGGCTCATGCAGCGACTGTCCCAGCTGGATGTCGAGCAGCGGTCGACGCTTCTGACCGCCGCCGACCTGATGACGAGCATGGTTGACGAAAGCGTGTGAGCGTCAACGTCTTCGACGTCGATGATCCCGCGGACCCGCGACTCGACGACTTTCGCGATCTCAACAGTGCCGACCGCCGCCCCGACCTGCCGACCGGAAAGGGTCTGGTGATCGCCGAAGGCGTCCTGGTGGTGCAGCGCATGCTGGCGTCCCGGTTCACCCCGCGGGCGCTGCTGGGCACCGACCGTCGGCTCGGGGAACTGGCCGCCGACCTCGACGGCGTCGCGGCGCCCTACTACCGGGCCTCGGCCGAGGTGATGGCCGAGGTGGTGGGGTTCCACCTCAACCGCGGCGTGCTCGCGTCGGCGTCGCGTGCGCCCGAACTCGCGGTGACGCAGGTGCTCGACGGGGCCCGCACCGTCGCCGTGCTCGAGGGGGTCAACGACCACGAGAATCTCGGGTCGCTGTTCCGCAACGCCGCGGGCCTCGGGGTGGACGCCATGGTGTTCGGCAGCGGTTGCGCGGATCCGCTCTATCGGCGCGCGGTGCGGGTGTCGATGGGCCACGCACTGCTGGTCCCGTATGCCTGGGCCGCTGCGTGGCCCGACGATCTGCAAATTCTGCGCGACAACAACTTTCGGCTGCTCGCGATGACCCCGGATCCGCGGGCGCATGCGCTGGCCGAGGCGATGGCGCAGTCGGCGGCCGAACGGGTGGCCATCCTGGTCGGCGCCGAGGGGCCGGGGCTGACCGAGCGGGCGATGCGGGCCTGCGACGTGCGGACGCGGATCCCGATGTCGCGTGGCACCGACTCGCTCAACGTCGCGACGGCCGCCGCGCTGGCCTTCTACGAGCGGGCTAGATTGACCGGATGACCGACGACTCCACCCCGTGGGCGATGGGGTTGACGGTGGCGGCGTTCGTGGCCGCGATCGTGGCGGCCGCCGTGATCGTGCTGAGCCTCGGGCTGACCCGCGTCCATCCCCTGCTCGCCATCGGCCTGAACCTGGTGGCCGTCGGCGGGTTGGCGCCGACGGTGTGGGGCTGGCGCCATCGACTGGTCTGGCGCTGGTTCGTGCTGGGCGCCGCGGTCGGGGTGGCGGGTGCGTGGCTGGCGCTGCTGGCCGTCGCCGTCAGCGGCTGACGGTCAACGTTGGCCGCTGGAACGCACGCCGAGCAGCACGTCCTCCCACGCCGGCACCGGCGGCTTGCCCTTGCGGGTGCGCGGTTTGGCGGGCGCGGGTGGTTCGGCGGCCTCGGGCTCGGGAGCGGGCGGGGGCGCGACCGGTAGCGTCGGCTCGTCTAGTTCGTCGTCCTGCTCGTAGTCGTCCACCGGGGCGACCGGGCGCAGTGGCCGCGCGAAGTCCGGATCGATCAACTCGCACGCCGCGTCGTCGAACGCGGTCACCGTGCCGCCCTGTGAGCCCGGCGTGAACCGGAAGTGCGCCTTGACGTCGGACCTGCCGGCCTGCCACGCCAACTGCACCGTCCAGCGCCCGTCCTCGTTGCGCCACGCGTCCCAGGCGGTGGCGTCGGGATCCAGCCCCCGCGCGATCAGCGCGGTGGTGATGGTCTCCAACAGCGTCAGCATGGACGGACCGTCGGCGAGCATCGGATGCGCCGCGGTGGCCAGTTCGGCCACGCGTGACCGCTCGAGCAGCACCGGGTGGGCGAACCTCTCGACCCGCTCGACGTCGACCCCGGCGGACTCGGCAAGCTGTTCGACGGATGCGCCCGCACGTATCCTCGCCTGAATGTCCTTGGGACGCAGCACGTTGGCAACCTCGTCGGTGGATTTGGATGAATGGGAGGCGGTTCTTTCGCCGCGCACCGCGGCACGCAACCGGTCGTCGGAGGGCAAGATGAACTTCTCGCCGGTGTCGGCCTCGCAGATGATGCGTTTGCCACGCCCGTCGTCAATGTCCAATCCGACGACCTTGAGTTCTCGCATGCCGACCTCCTTCGGGCTAGCGCCATGCCCGTGAGGGCGACACTACTGCGTTATCGCGCTGTTACCGGGTAGGACACGCAGGAGGTCAGAGGCGCTCGACGACCCAGTCGACACACGCGGTCAACGCGCTGACGTCGTCGGGCTCGACGGCGGGGAACATCCCCACCCGCAACTGGTTGCGGCCGAGTTTGCGGTACGGCTCGGTGTCGACGATGCCGTTGGCGCGCAGCACCTTGGCGACGGCCGCGGCATCCACGCTGTCGATGAAGTCCACGGTGCCCACCACCTGCGAGCGCAACGCCGGATCGGTGACGAACGGCGTGGCGAACTGCGAGGCCTCCGCCCAGCCGTAGAGCCGCTGCGAGGAATCGGCCGTGCGCTTGACCGCCCAGTCCAGTCCGCCGTTGCCCAGCATCCATTCGAGTTGGTCGGCGAACAGCACCAGGGTGCCCACCGCGGGGGTGTTGTAGGTCTGGTTCTTGCGGCTGTTGTCGATCGCGATCGGCAGCGACAGGAACTCGGGGACCCAGCGGCCCGAACCCGCGATGGCGTCGACGCGCGCGAGCGCGGCCGGTGACATGATCGCCACCCACAGCCCGCCGTCGCTGGCGAAGTTCTTCTGCGGTGCGAAGTAGTAGACGTCGGCCTCGGTGATGTCGACGGGCAGGCCGCCCGCCGCGGAGGTGGCGTCGATCGCGATCAGGGCCTCGCCGGCGCCCGCGGGCCGCCGCACGGCGACCGCGACACCGGTCGAGGTTTCGTTGTGCGCCCACCCGATGAGGTCGACCGACGGGTCGGACGCGGGCGCGGGTGCGCTGCCGGGTTCGGCCGAGACGACGACGGGGTCGCCGACGAACGGGTTCTTGGCCACCGCGGAGGCGAACTTGGCGCTGAACTCACCGTAGGTCAGATGCAGTGAGCGCGTGTCGATCAGCCCGAACGCGGCGGCATCCCAGAACGCGGTGGTGCCGCCGTTGCCGAGGATCACCTCGTAGCCGTCGGGCAGTGAGAACAGTTGGTGAAGCCCGTCGCGGACGCGGCCGACGAGGTTCTTGACGGGGGCCTGCCGGTGCGAGGTCCCGAAGACGTCGCCCGCGGCGGCCAACGCCTGCAGTTGTTCCGGCCGCACTTTGGACGGGCCGCAACCGAAACGTCCGTCGCGGGGTTTGAGGTCGGCGGGGATCTGTAGGTCGGCCATGGCCTCAAGCGTAGATGTGTGCGCTCGGTCACATTCAGCGCCTCCGCGGGGGTGGGCCACATCCGCGGTGGCCCTCTGTTCAATATGCGATACCAGCGGTACTGTCTAACCGAGCCGGTCAATGTAAACGTCGGAAAGCCTTGGAGGTCACGAAATGGCCCGGACGCGCATGGTCAGGCGTTGGCGTCGCAACATGGAAGTCAGCGACGACGCCCAGTACGTGGACACTCTCACCACACTGTCCGAGGGGTCGGTGCGGCGAAACTTCAACCCGTACACAGACATCGACTGGGACTCCCCGGAGTTCGCGGTCATCGACAACGATGCCCGGTGGGTGCTGCCCGCCACCGATCCGCTCGGCGGCCACCCCTGGTATCAGGCGCAGCCACTGGATCGGCAGATCGAGATCGGGATGTGGCGGCAGGCCAACGTCGCCAAGGTCGGCCTGCAGTTCGAGATCATCCTGATCCGCGGCCTGACCAACTACGCGTTCTGGGTGCCCAACGGCTCCCCCGAATACCGGTACTGCATGCACGAGACCGTCGAAGAGTGCAATCACACGATGATGTTCCAGGAGATGGTCAACCGCATCGGCGCCGACGTGCCGGGCATGCCGCGCATGCTGCGGTGGCTGTCGCCGTTCATCCCGCTGGTGGCCGGGCCGCTGCCGATACCGTTCTTCTTCGGCGTGCTCGCCGGCGAGGAGCCCATCGACCACACCCAGAAGAACGTGCTGCGCGAGGGCAAGGAACTGCATCCGATCATGGAGCGGGTGATGGCCATTCACGTGGCCGAGGAGGCCCGCCACATCTCGTTCGCCCACGAGTATCTGCGCAAGCGGCTGCCGCACCTGTCGCGCTGGCAGCGGTTCTGGCTGTCGGTGAACGTGCCGATCATCATGCGGGTGCTGTGTCAGGCCATCGTCAAACCACCGAAGTCGTTCTGGTCCGAGTTCGACATCCCGCGCTCGGTGCGCAAGGAGTTGTTCTTCCGCTCGCCGAAGTCGCGGCAGTTCCTGCGCGACATGTTCGGTGACGTCCGGATGCTCTGCTACGACACGGGGCTGATGAACCCGGTGGCCAAGCTGATCTGGCGGCTGTGCAAGATCGACGGCCCACCCAGCCGCTACCGCAGCGAGCCGGCCCGTCAGCACCTGGTCGCCGCCGCCTGACGGCAGGTCCGCCATGCCCCATGTGATCACCCAGTCGTGCTGCAGCGACGGGTCGTGCGTCTTCGCCTGCCCGGTGAACTGCATCCACCCCACCCCGGATGAGCCGGGCTTCGCGACCGCCGAAATGCTCTACGTCGACCCGGAGGCCTGCGTGGACTGCGGTGCGTGCGTGACAGCGTGCCCGGTCGGGGCGATCGTGCCCGACAGTCGGCTGACTCCCGAGCAGCTGCCGTTCATCGAACTCAACGCCGCGTTCTATCCCGAGCGCGAGGGCAAGGTGCCGCCGACGTCCAAGCTCGCGCCGGTTCCCGAGGCGCCGATGGTGCACCCGCGCCGCAGTGGGCCGCTGACGGTCGCCGTCGTGGGCTCCGGGCCCGCGGCGATGTACGCCGCCGACGAACTGCTCACCCAGAGCGGGGTGCGGGTCAACGTCTTCGAGCGGCTGCCCACCCCGTACGGGCTGGTGCGCGCGGGCGTGGCTCCCGACCACCAGAGCACCAAACAGGTCACCAACCTGTTCGACAAGATCGCGGCCCGCGACGGCTTCCGGTTCTATCTCAACGTCGAGGTGGGCGCGGACCTGACGCACGCCGATCTGCTGGCCCACCACCACGCCGTGCTCTACGCGGTGGGCGCCCCCAATGACCGCAGGCTCGACATCGACGGGATGACGCTGGCGGGCACCGGCACCGCGACCGAGTTCGTCGCCTGGTACAACGGCCACCCCGACTTCGCCGAACTGCCCGTCGACCTCGGCCACGAACGAGTGGTGGTCATCGGCAACGGCAACGTCGCGCTCGACGTCGCCCGCATCCTGACCACCGATCCCGACGCGCTTGCGGCCACCGACATCGCCGAGCACGCGCTGGCCGCGCTGCGCGGGTCGCGGGTCACCGAGGTCGTGGTCGCCGCCCGCCGCGGGCCCGCCGCGTCGGCCTTCACGCTGCCGGAACTGATCGGGTTGACCTCGACGTGTGAGGTGGTGCTCTCCGACGCCGACCACCAGTTGGTGGGTGCGGACCTGGCCGCCGTCACCGATCCGTTGACCCGCAACAAGCTCGAGATCCTCAGCAAGCTTCCCGTCGCGGACACCCCGGCCTCGGGGCCCCGCATCCGGCTGGCCTATCGGCTCACGCCGCGGCGGGTGGTGGGCGAGGGCCGCGTGGAGGGTGTGGAGTTCACGGCCACCGGCGGCGACGATGTCAGCCGCCTCGACGCCGGTCTGGTGTTGACGTCGATCGGATACCGCGGCAGGCCGATCCGCGATCTGCCGTTCGACGAGGACGCCGCGGTGGTGCCCAACGACGGCGGGCGCGTCGTCGATCCGCACACGGGTGCGCCGGTACGCGGCAGCTACGTCGCGGGCTGGATCAAGCGCGGCCCCACCGGTTTCATCGGCACCAACAAGTCCTGCGCGGCGCAGACCGTGCGCCATCTGGTCGCCGACTACAACGACGGACTGCTGGCCGACCCGGCCGGCAAACCGGCCGCACTGGACCGCTTGGTGCGCGACCGCAGGCCCGACGTGGTGAGCGCCGCGGGCTGGCGGGCCATCGACGCCGCCGAGATCGCCCGCGGTGGCGAGCACCGCCCCCGCGCGAAGTTCACCACGGTGGCCGACATGCTCACCGCCGCGGCGAGCGCGCCCGCGCCACCGCTGCGCGAGCGTCTGCTCGCCGGACTTCGCCGCTAGTTCGGCCAAAGCCGCCCGGCCGGCCCGATGCGCCGGTATAGCAAATGGCATGAACGCTGCGACGCACGTCGGTCGGGTGGGGGGATTGGCCGTTGCCCTGGGGGTCGGGGCCGCGATTGTCACCGGATACGGGTACGCGCCCGCCTGGGCCGAGACGCCGTCGCCAGGCACGTCGGCCAGCGAATCCGCGGACGAGTCCGCGACGGAAACCGCCTCGGAGCCGGACGCGTCGCCGCCGGCCGGCGTCCCCGAGAACACCGAAGTCACCGAGAACACCGAAGTCACCGAGAACACAGAAGTCGCCGACGACACCGAAGTCACCGTCGAGGACCCCGTCGACACCGGAGACGATCCAGACCCCGGGGACATCGAGCCAGGCGCCGATGATGGGACGGACGACGACATCGTCATCGACGCCACCTCCGACACTTCCGACGCGCCGACGCACACTGCCCTGCGCTCCGCGCACGCCGAGGCGCCGCCGGCGGCCACCGCCGTCAACGACGACAACGCCTACGACGATGCGGGCCTCGACCCCGTCGCAACGTTCGACACCGAGTCGGTGTCGTTGGATGTTCCCGCGCCGCCGTCGATGTCGACCACCGACGCACCGCCCGCCGTGCCGGGCCTTCGGCTCTGGCCGACGGCCTACGACCCGACCTCCGCGGTGACCTACGTGACCGGCATCGTGTCCAGCCTCGTCAACGCGGCGTTGAGCCCGTTCGCCGCGGGGCTGCCCGCCCTGCCGAGCGAACCGCCGTCGCTGTGGGTGCTGCTGGCGTGGGTGCGTCGCGAGTTCTTCAACTCCTCGCCGACGCTGGCCCCGGTGCTCAACCCGCAGACCAACGGCCTGATCACCGGCAACGTCGGCGCCACCGACGCCGACGGCGACCCGCTGACCTACACGGTGATCGGAAGACCCCTCAACGGCGGTGTGGTCAGCGTCGACGAGAACGGCGACTTCGTCTACCGCCCGATGAACGCGATGGCCGCTGCCGGTGGCACCGACGAATTCGTGGTGGTGGTGAGCGACGAAGCGGCCGGTCTGCACATCAACGGGCCGATGGGGTTGCTGCAGTTCGTCCCGATTCTGGGCAACCTCATCAACCCCGGCGGCGGGCACCGCGTCGCGCAGACCATCACGGTCAACGTCGAACCGGTCGAGGGCGTCGACCTGTCCTTCCCCGACGACTTCGCCTGGGGCGTCGCGCATTCGGGATTTCAAGCCGAAGGCGGCCCGGGCTCGCCGGTCGACCCTCACTCCGACTGGTACAGCTGGGTGCACGACCCGATCAACCAGCTGCTCGGCCTGACCCGAGGCGTTCCGGAGAACGGTCCGGGCGCCTACGTCAACTACGACGCCGACGCTCAGTTGGCCCGCGACGAACTGGGCATGAACACCTTCCGGATCGGCATCGAGTGGAGCCGCATCTTCTCGAATTCCACTGCAGAAGTGGATATTTCGGATGAGGGTGGCGGTGTGAGCCTGGCCGATCTGCACGCGTTGGATGCGTTGGCGAATCAGGACGAGGTGGCGCACTATCGAGACGTGCTGGCCTCGCTGCGCGCGCACGGGCTCGAACCGATGGTCACCGTCACCCACTTCACGCTGCCGTCCTGGGTCCACGACCCCATCAGCACGCGAGTGCTGGCTCAACTCGGGCTGCCCGCCCCGGCCGCCGGGTGGCTCTCGCCGGGCACCGCGGTCGAATTCGAAAAGTACGCCGCCTACCTGGCGTGGAAGTACGGCGATCAGGTGGACAACTGGGCGACGCTGAACGAACCGTTCCCGCCGGTGCTGACGCAGTTCCTCTCGCCGCCGATCCCCGGCATCCCGATACCGCACTGGCCGCCGGGGTTGGTGCGGCCAGACCTCGCGTCGACGTTCCTGGTCAATCAGGCCAAGGGGCACGTGGCGGCGTACGACGCGATCCACGCGTGGGACACCACCGCCGCGACGGCGGGCCAACCGGCGGCGTTTGTCGGGTTCACCCACAACATGATCCCGGCCCGCCCCGCCAACCCGGTCAACCCACTCGACGTGGGGGCCGCCGACGCCTGGAACCACTACTACAACCACTGGTTCCCGAACGCGGTGATCGACGGGTGGGTGGACGCCAACTTCGACGGCATCAAGACCCCCGACGAGATACACGACGGGTTCAAGGACAAGGTCGACTTCCTCGGGGTGCAGTACTACGGGTCCTCACCGATGCAGGGTTTCGGGCTGGCGCCGATCCCGGGAATACCGTTCCTGCAAGGTCTTCCGATCCAGTGCGCGGCGACCTCGCCGACCTGCAGCGACTTCAACCAGCCGACGGACCCGGGCGGATTCCGTGAGGTGCTCGAGACGGCGGCGGCCTACGGCAAGCCGATCTGGGTCACCGAGAACGGCATCGCCGACGCCGACGACTCCAAGCGTCCGTCGTACCTCACCAACCACATCGCGGTGGTGCAGGACCTCGTCGCGCACGGCACCGACATCCGCGGCTACACCTACTGGTCATTCGTCGACAACCTGGAGTGGGCACACGGCTACGACCTGCACTTCGGGCTGTACGGATCGGATCCGACGACGCCCGAGCTCGAGCGCACGCCCAAGCCCGACAGCATCGCGGCGATCAGCGCCATCACGGGCGCCAACGCGCTGCCGCTCGCGCTGCTGGCGCTGTACCTGCCGCACGCTATTGCATCTGCTTGACCGCGTTGTCGATCTCCTCCTGGCTGACCTCGCGCACCGGCTGGCCCATCGACCAGGTATGCCCGAACGGGTCGCGAAGCTCGCCGTAGCGGTCACCCCAGAACATGTCCTCGAGTTCCATCACGACGGTCGCCCCCGCGTCGATGGCCTTCTGGAACTTGGCGTCCACGTCGGAGACGGTCAGATGGATGGTCACCGGCGAACCGCCGAGTGACTCGGGCGTCACCGACTTGCCGTCACTCATCTCGGGGAAGTCGTCGTTGAGCATCACCAGCGCCCCGTTGATCCGCAAGGCGGCGTGGAACAGCCTCTTACCGTCGGGCGCGGCCACCCGGCCGAGTTCCTCGGCGTCGAAGGCCTTGACATAGAAGTCGATGGCGGCCGCGCCGTCGCTGACCGTGAGCATCGGCGACACCGCGGGCGAAACGTCAATGGGCATGAGGGGGTCCTTTCGGTTGACGGGCCGGGGGGCACCCGGACGGGCTGCCAGTACCGACCAGCCGCACACGCACAACTCATCGGCACCGCGTCGAGGTAACCATCCGGCACCGACAACCGCGGCGGCCTCAGACGATCGAGAACGACCGCGGCAGCTCATCGCGCCCGGTCAGCGCGAGCAGCACCTCGGTCCCGCGGCCGCCGGCCGCGGCGATCCGCGCCGCCAGCACCAGCGCACCGTCGAGCACGTCGTCGGGCAGACGCACCGGCAGGCCCACTGCACGCCCGATGTCGAGGCTGTGCACGGCCAACTCGAAGGTCCGGGTCGGCAGATAATTGCGCAGGCGGATGCCGAGCCCGCCGAGCACCTCGATGAGCGGGTCGTCGACCGAGGCCAGTTCGCCGAGCACCTGCGAAATCAGCGCGTCGACCGCGGCGGCCGGATCGTCGCCCAGGGCCGTGCCCGCCGCCCGGCCGCGCTCGGCCACCTCGGTCGGGTCGATACCGAGCGCAGACGGGGTCACCCGCAGGTAGTACTGCTCCGGGGCGGTGAGGTCTTCGCGTGCGGCGGGGGTCTGCAGGTAGGTGCGCACCGTGGTCAACGACCGTGACGTGTGCCCGACCAACGCGCGCACGTCCCACTCACCCAGACCCGGCCCGCCCCATGCCTCGGCGGGGATCTCGCGCACCAGACCCGCGAAGGTGCGCGCGGCCGAGGCGAAGGCTGCCGTCGTCACGACGTGGCGATCTGGTCCCACCCCTCGATGGACTCCGGACTGCGCGGGGCGGGACCGACGTAGACCGCGGCCGGCCGCACCAGCTTGCCGAGCCGTTTCTGCTCGAGGATGTGCGCACACCAGCCCGCGGTGCGACCGCAGGTGAACATCGCGGGCATCATCCTGGTCGGGACCTGCGCGAAGTCCAGGATCACCGCGGCCCAGAACTCGACGTTGGTTTCGATGGCCCGGTCCGGGCGGCGCTCCCGCAGTTCGGCGAGCGCGGCCTGCTCCAGCGCCGCGGCCACCTCGTAGCGCGGCGCCCCCAGCCGCTTGGCCGTGGCCCCCAGCACCCGCGCGCGGGGATCCTCGGCGCGGTAGACCCGGTGCCCGAAGCCCATCAGTTTCTCCTTGCGGTCCAGGATGCCCTTGACCACCGCGCGGGCATCGCCGGTCTGCTCGGCCTCCTCGATCATCGGCAGCACCCGGGCCGGCGCGCCGCCGTGCAGCGGCCCGCTCATCGCGCCGATGGCACCCGACAGGGCGGCGGCCACATCCGCACCGGTCGAGGCGATCACCCGCGCGGTGAAGGTCGAGGCGTTCATGCCGTGCTCGGCCGCGGACACCCAGTAGGCGTCGATCGCCTCGACATGCTTGGGATCGGGCTCGCCCTGCCAGCGGGTCATGAACCGCGCCGTCACGGTGGCGCATTCGTCGATGGTGCGCTGCGGCACCGCGGGCTGGTAGATGCCGCGCGCGGACTGCGCGACATAGGACAGCGCCATCACCGAGGCGCGGGCGAGCTGATCGCGGGCGGTCTCGTCGTCGATGTCCAGGATCGGGGCGTAGCCCCAGATCGGGGCCAGCATCGCCAGCCCGGCCTGCACGTCGACGCGGACGTCGCCGCTGTGGATGGGCAGTGGGAACGGCTCGGCGGGCGGCAGGCCGTTGCCGAACCTGCCGTCGACCAGCAGCCCCCACACGTCGCCGAAGGTGACCCGCCGGTCGACCAGGTCCTCGATGTCGACGCCGCGGTAGCGCAGCGCGCCGCCGTCCTTGTCCGGTTCGGCGATCTCGGTGGTGAAGGCCACGACGCCTTCCAGCCCCTCGACGAATCCCTCGGCGGACTGCGGTGCCCCAGACGTCGTAGTCATGGGGCAGATTCTCGCACCCGGCGGAAGTGGCCTCGGCCCCCGGTCGCTGACCCGTCGGCGCCCCAGCTAGGCGTAGCGTTGGCCCGTGGTGGCGTTCGACGACGATCACTTGGCGAGGATGCGGGTGGAGTACGGCTCGGTGGAAAAAGACGGCAGCCCAGACCTGGACGTCGACTGGCTCGGCCCGGACCCGCAGACCGGCTGGGTCGTCCTGTTGCGCAAGTGGTTGGCCGACGCCGAGCGCGCCGGGGTGGCCGAACCCAACGCGATGGTGCTCGGCACCGTCGACGGGCAGGGCAGGCCCGTCACCCGCGCGGTGCTGTGCAAGAGCGTGGATCTGACCGGCATCACGTTCTTCACCAACTACGACTCCGCCAAGGGCAACGACCTGGCCGGCACCGCCTACGCGTCGGCGACGTTCCCGTGGTTTCTGCTCGGTCGCCAGGTGCACGTGCGCGGTGCGGTCAGCAAGGTGGCGGCCGAGCGCACCGCCGAGTACTGGGCGATGCGGCCACGCGGGTCCCAGCTCGGCGCGTGGGCGTCCTACCAGTCGCGCCCGATCGACTCACGCGAGGCGCTGCTGGGGCAGTTGACCGAGGTCGAGCAACGCTTCGCCGGGCTGGACGAGGTGCCGGTGCCGCCGAACTGGGGCGGATATCTGATCACGGCCGAGGTCGTGGAGTTCTGGCAAGGGCGGGAAGACCGTCTGCACAACAGGATCCGCGTCGCCGGAGGACGCGTCGAGCGGCTTCAGCCCTGAGGCGGGGCAATTGCGGCGGGTTGTTGATTTAGCAAACTGTCTGAAGTTGCCATTTTCTAAGTCGCCTCTTAGCTTCGCGAATTAGCATCGCGGTCGTGAGTGACCTCAGGGGGGGAGCGGTTCCCGGACTGCGTGAGCGCAAGAAGCAGCGCACCCGCGCCACCCTCATCGACGCTGCCGTCGAGTTGTGCGACCGGCAGGGTTTCGACGGCACCACCGTCGAGCAGATCGCCGCGATCGCCGACGTCTCCCCCCGCACGTTCAGCCGCTACTTCGCGACCAAGGAGGCCATCGCGCTGGCCCTGGTCGACGAGGTGCTCGACAAGACGGCGGTCGAACTGGCGCGTCAACCAGCCCAGATGAATCACATCGAGGCGTTGCTCAGGGCGCATGTCTCGATGGCCCACGCCGCCAAGCATGCGCCGCACGGTGAGCTGTCGGCCGATCGGCTGATGCGCATCGCGTGGATCGTGATGTCCTCGCCGGGGCTGCGCCAGGCCGCCCTCGACTACCGCGACAACGCCCTCGACGCCGCTCTCGCCGAGCGGATGGGGGTCGACCTCGGCGACCGCAGACTCAAGCTGATCGCGGCGGTGTGGGGCTCGATCATCGCGACCGCGCTGACCGATCTGACCGCCGAGGCGCGCCATTGGTCGCAGGTGAGCATCGACGCCGCGATCGATCGGCTGGAGGAGACATTCGCCGACTTCACGGGCCTTACTCCGAGCATTGCGCGGGCCGTGTGAGCGACAGATGACCCCCCGCGGGCGAGACGGCGCCCATACGACTACCTTTTGAGGGACAGACTCCGCATTCCTTGCGACGTAGAAGGGATTCACGTGGCCGACAACGACTCGCACGCCACCCTTAGCTACCCCGGTGGTGAGTTGGACTTGGACGTCGTCAAGGCCACCGAGGGGGCCGACGGCATCGCGCTGGGTTCGCTGCTCGCCAAGACCGGCTACACCACGTTCGACGAGGGTTTCGTCAACACCGCCTCCACCAAGAGCGCCATCACCTACATCGATGGTGACGCCGGAATCCTGCGCTACCGCGGCTACCCGATCGAGCAGCTCGCCGAGAAGTCGAACTTCATCGAGGTCAGCTACCTGTTGATCTACGGCGAACTGCCCACCAAGGAGCAGTTGGAGAAGTTCACCGGGCAGATCCAGCGGCACACTCTGCTGCACGAGGACCTGAAGCGGTTCTTCGACGGCTTCCCGCGCAACGCGCACCCGATGCCGGTGGTGTCCAGCGCCGTCAACGCGCTGAGCGCCTACTACCAGGATTCCCTCGACCCGTTCGACGACGAGCAGGTGGAACTGTCCACGATCCGGTTGCTGGCCAAGCTGCCGACGATCGCGGCGTACGCCTACAAGAAGTCCGTCGGGCAACCGTTCCTGTATCCGGACAACTCGATGACGCTGGTCGAGAACTTCCTGCGGATGACGTTCGGGCTGCCCGCCGAACCCTACGAGGTGGACCCTGAGGTCGTGCGCGCGCTCGACATGCTGTTCATCCTGCACGCCGACCACGAGCAGAACTGCTCGACGTCGACGGTGCGGCTGGTCGGCTCGTCGCAGGCCAACCTGTTCACCTCGATCTCCGGCGGCATCAACGCGCTGTGGGGGCCGCTGCACGGCGGCGCCAACCAGGCCGTGCTGGAGATGCTCGAGAAGATCCGCCAGGCCGACGGCGACGTGCACGACTTCGTCAAGCGGGTCAAGAACCGCGAAGACGGTGTGAAGCTGATGGGCTTCGGCCACCGGGTCTACAAGAACTACGATCCGCGGGCGCGCATCGTCAAGGAGCAGGCCGACAAGATCCTCGGCAAGCTCGGCGGCGACGACGACCTGCTCGACATCGCGAAGTCGCTCGAAGAGGTCGCGCTGACCGACGACTTCTTCATCGAGCGCAAGCTGTACCCCAACGTCGACTTCTACACCGGGGTGATCTACCGCGCGATGGGCTTCCCGACGCGGATGTTCACCGTGTTGTTCGCGCTCGGCCGGTTGCCCGGCTGGATCGCGCACTGGCGGGAGATGCACGACGAGGGCAGCGGCAAGATCGGCAGGCCGCGGCAGATCTACACCGGCTACACCGCACGCGACTACGTCGCCACCGGCAGCCGCTAGCTCTCGAGAACCGCCATCGCGGCGTTGTGCCCGCCGATGCCCGACACCGCGCCGCCGCGCCGGGCGCCCGAGCCGCACAACAGGATTCGCTCATGTGCGGTCGCCACACCCCAGCGGCGCGCGGGGGTGTCCAGCGGTGCGTCGCCCTCGGCGAACGGCCACGCCAACCCGCCGTGGAAGATGTTGCCTGCCGTCATGCCCAGACTGGCCTCCAGGTCTGCGGTGGTCTTGGTCTCGATGCACGGCCGGCCCAACCCATCCCGCATCACGATGTCTTGAACAGGCTCGGCCAGAACGGAATTCAGCGAATTCAGCACGGCCTCGGTCAGAGTGTCGCGCATCCGGCCGGAGTCATCGGACGCGACCAGTCGGTGCGGGGTGTGCAGCCCGAAGATCGTCATCGTCTGCGCACCGGCCGCGCGCAGGGCTTCGGACATGATCGTCGGATCGGTCAGTGAGTGGCAGTAGATCTCGCACGGCAGCGGATCGGGGACCATGCCGCGCACCGCGCAGGTATGGGCGCTGTCGAGTTGGGTGAGCGTCTCGTTGATGTGAAACGTCCCGCCGAAAGCCTGCTCCGCGGTGACGGATTCGTCGCGCAGGCGGGGCAGACGCCGCAGCATCAGGTTGACCTTGACCTGCGAGCCCGGCGCGGTCGGCGGCTCCGGCTCGCCGAGCAGCCGGGCCAGCACCGCCGGTGTCACGTTCGCCAGCACATGTCCCGCATGCACCACGTGCTCGTCATCTCCGCGGCGGTAACGCACCTCACCGTCTGGTGTGACGGCGTAAACCTCTGCGCCGGTGATGATCTCAGCGCCAAATCCGGTGGCGGCAGCGGCCAGCGCGCCCGTGACCGCGCCCATGCCGCCGATCGGCACGTCCCAGTCGCCGGTGCCGCCGCCGAGCAGGTGGTAGAGGAAGCAGACGTTCTGCATCAGCGACGGGTCGTCGGTGCGGGCGAACGTGCCGATCAGCGCATCGGTCGCCATCACACCGCGAACCACGTCGTCGGACACCGACGCGGTGATGGCCTGCCCGATCGGCTCGTCGACCATGAACCGCCACGCGCGGTCGTCGCCCACCAGGCGGCGGGCCTGTTCGCGGGTGCGCAGCGGCTGCAGCAGCGTCGGCCACATCTTCGACGTGACAGCGCCACAGCGACGGTAGAACTCGTCGAACCCGGCCCGGTCCCCGCCGGCGCCGACCGCGTCGAACGTCGACTCCGGCCCGATCAGCAGGCCCGTGCGGCCCCCGGTTCTCGGATCGGGTGTGTAGGACGAATAGCGGCGGCGCAGCAGTCGCACCCGAGCCCCGAGGTCTTCCACGATGCGCCGGGGCAGCAGGCTCACCAGATACGAGTAGCGCGACAACCGGGCGTCGACACCGTCGAACGCGTGCGCGGACACCGCCGCGCCGCCGACGTGGTCGAGGCGCTCGAGCACCTGCACTCGTCGACCCGCGCGCGCCAGATACGCCGCGGCCACCAACCCGTTGTGTCCGCCGCCGACGATGACGATGTCGCCCGACATCGAACCAGTCTGCCCGACTACGCTGTCTTCGGTGACTTCAAGTTCAGGGCAGAAGCCCGAGATCGAATTTCCCGACGGCCCCGCCCCTACCGACCTGGTCGTCAAGGATCTGGTGGTCGGCGACGGCGCGGAAGCCGTGGCCGGTGGCACCGTCGAGGTGCATTACGTCGGAGTCGAATACGACACCGGCGAGGAATTCGACAGTTCGTGGAACCGCGGCGAGTCGATCGAGTTTCCGCTGCGGGGCCTGATTCAGGGCTGGCAGGACGGGATCCCCGGGATGAAGGTCGGTGGCCGCCGCCAACTGGTCATCCCGCCCGCACAGGCCTACGGCCCGGCCGGCGGCGGACACCGGTTGTCGGGCAAGACGCTCATTTTCGTCATCGACCTGCTGGCCACCCGCTAATCCCGCACCCCCGGCAGCCGCAGCTGCAGGCGGGCGCCGCCGAGCGGGCTTTCCTCCAAAGTCGCTGTGCCGCCGTGCAGTTCGGCCTGCTGCGCCACCAGGGCCAGTCCCAGCCCGGAACCCGAGTGCGAGGCCGTCGAGCCGCGGGAGAACCGGTCGAACACCAGCGAGCGCTCCTCTTCGGGGACGCCGACGCCGTTGTCGTCGATCGCGATCTCGACGCCCTCACGTGAGCTGACCGCCGAGAGTTGCACCCGCGTCGCCCCGCCGTGTTTGACGGCGTTGGCGATCGCGTTGTCCACGGCCAGTCGCAGGCCCGCGGGCAGGCCGAGGATGATCACCGTCGGCGCGGGCACCAACGACACCTCCAGGTCGGGATAGACCCGCATGGCGTCGTGGGCGGCGCGGTCGAGCAGTTCGGTGATGTCGACGGGCACATGGTCGTCTGACGTCGTCAGTTCGCCCTGCGCCAGTCGTTCCAGCGCGGCCAGCGTCGCCTCGATCCGCGACTGGGTGCGGATGACGTCGTTGACCACTTCCTTGCGCTGCTCCTCGGGCATGTCCAGGGTGGACAGCACCTCGAGGTTGGTGCGCATCGCGGTCAGCGGGGTGCGCAGTTCGTGCGCCGACACCGAGGCGAAATCCCGCGCCGACGCCAACGCGGCCTTCGTGCGCTCCTGCTCGCTCCACACCCGCTCGACCAGGCCCTTGACGGCCTCGGCGATCTCGACGGCCTCGGTGGCACCCCGCACATCGACATCGGGGTCCTCGTCGCCGGTGTCGATCTGGCGGGTCTGCTGGGCCAGGCGTTTGAGCGGCCGGACCGCGAACGCGGCCAGCACCCAGCCGAACGCGGACGCGGCGCCGACGGCGAACACGCAGATGATGATGACCCGCCGGTGCAGGTTGTTGGTGTCGGCGATGGTGGCGTCGTAGGTGGCACCCACCGCCACCGACATCGGCCCGGGGAAGTACGGGATGTCCACCGTGCGCACCCGGTAGCGCACACCGTCGACGTAGGTGTCGGCGTAGCCCGATTCCAGTTGCGGCAGCACCACGTCGGAGTTCGACGTCACCTCGTCGCCGCGGCGCACCGTGATGACCGCGTCCTGACTGTTGGGCGACTTGGGGATCTCGCTGAGCTGGCCGCGGGGCAGCAGGGGGATCACGAAGCCCGCGGCCTCGTCGAGTCGGCGGTCCAGGCGTTCCTTGCGGTCGTTGGTGATGCCGATCCACACCACGGTGCCGACGATGACCACGACGATCGCTGCGCCGATCGCGGTGGCCAGGGCGACGCGGGTGCGCAGCGACGGGGTCCGGCGGAAGATCCGCGACAGCAGGCTCATTACTGGGTTCTCAGCACGAACCCCACGCCGCGAACGGTGTGCAGAAGCCGCGGGGCACCGCCCGCCTCGAGCTTGCGGCGCAGGTAGCCGATGAACACGTCGACGACGTTGGTGTCCGCGGCAAAGTCATAGCCCCACACGAGTTCGAGCAGCTGGGCCCGCGACAGCACCGCGGTCTTGTGTTCGGCCAGCACCGCGAGCAGGTCGAACTCGCGTTTGGTCAGATCGACGTCCTGCCCGTTGACCCGGGCCCGCCTGCCCGGGATGTCGACCTCCAGCGGGCCGACCTGGATGGTTTCACTGGAGAACGTCGCGGTCGAACCGCGCCGGCGCAGCAGCGCCTTGACCCGGGCCACCAGCTCGGCCAGCACGAACGGCTTGACCAGGTAGTCGTCGGCCCCGGCCTCCAGGCCGGCGACCCGGTCGTCGACCGAACTGCGCGCCGACAGCACGCAGACCGGCACGTCGTTGTCCATCGCGCGCAGCGCGGTGACCACGCTGACCCCGTCGAGCACCGGCATGTTGATGTCGAGCACGATCGCGTCCGGGCGCGTTTCGGTCGCGCTACGCAGGGCCTCGGCGCCGTCGATCGCGGTGGCCACGTCGAACCCGGACAGCCGCAGGCCGCGCTCGAGCGAGGCGAGCACGTCGGGGTCGTCGTCGACCACGAGCACCCGGGGCGATGCAGCAGCACTGTCCATGCCCTCAATCTTGCCTGAAACGACGGGCGAACCGCGGGAAGCCACCGAGATGACGCACCGGAACAATTGACCTCATGTTTTGTTGAGGTTCTACGGTGACGGGCATGAACATCGAAACAGTCGCGCGGCAGACGCTGTACCGCCAGGCGCGGTCCCGCGGCGGTGACCTGCGCTCGGTGGCCAGCCGGGCCCTGGCGGGCCGCATCTGGCGGTTCGCCGCCCGCCACCACCGCAAACTGTGGGCGTTCGTCGCGGTCAGCGTGGTGAGCGCGCTGCTCACCGTGGCGACGCCGCTACTGGCGGGCAAGGTCGTCGACGAGATCGTCGACGGTGGCCCGCCCCGCGTGGTGGTGTTTCTGGCCGCGGTGATCGCGCTGGTCGCCGTCGCCGAGGCTGCCGTGACGCTGCTGACCCGGTGGCTGTCGTCGAACATCGGCGAAGGGCTGATCTTCGATCTGCGCACCGCGGTGTTCGACCACGTGCAGAAGATGCCGGTCGCGTTCTTCACCCGCACCCGGACCGGCGCCCTGGTCAGCCGGTTGGGCAACGACGTGATCGGTGCGCAGCGGGCGTTCTCCGACACGCTGTCCGGGGTGGTGTCCAACGTCGTGACGCTGACGTTGACGCTCGCGGTGATGCTGTCGATCTCATGGCAGGTCACCGTGCTGTCGCTGTTGTTGACGCCGCTGTTCATCGTGCCTGCCCGCCGCATCGGCACCAGGATGGCCGACTTGTCGCGTGAGAAGACCGTCCACAACGCGACGATGAATACCCAGATGACAGAACGGTTCTCGGCGCCCGGCGCGACACTGGTGAAACTGTTCGGCAACCCGGCCACGGAATCACACGAGTTCGCCGTGCGGGCAGACCGCGTGCGCGACATCGGGGTGAGAACGGCGATGCTGCAGTCGGTGTTCATGAATTCACTGACGCTGATGTCGGCGCTGGCGTTGGCCCTGGTGTACGGGCTGGGCGGGTGGCTGGCCATCGGCGGGCACCTGCAGGCGGGCTCGATCGTGGCGCTGGCGCTGCTGCTGACCCGGCTGTACGCGCCGTTGACAGCGCTGGCCAACGCGCGCGTCGAGATCGCCAGCGCGCTGGTGTCTTTCGAGCGGGTCTTCGAGGTGATCGACCTGGTGCCGCTGATCCGGGAGCGCGACGACGCCGTGGACGTGCCCGACGGCCCGGTCACCGTCGAGTTCCGCGATGTGCGGTTCTCCTATCCGTCGGCGGACAAGGTGTCGCTGGCCTCGCTGGAGGAGGTCGCGGTGCTCGACACCCGCGGCGGAGAGGAAGTGCTGCATGGTGTTTCGTTCACTGCACGGCCGGGTCAGGTAGTGGCGCTGGTCGGCTCCTCGGGGGCGGGCAAGTCGACGATCGCGTCGCTGATCGCCCGGCTCTACGACGTCGATTCGGGTGCCGTCACGCTCAGCGGAGTCGACGTGCGAGACGTGACGTTCACGTCGCTTCAGCGCACCGTCGGGGTGGTCACCCAGGACGGGCATCTGTTCCACGAGTCGATCCGGTCCAACCTGCGGCTGGCCGCTCCCGACGCCTGCGACGAGCAGATGTGGGAGGCGCTGACGCGCGCCCGGCTGGCCGACGTCATCGCCGCGATGCCCGACGGACTCGACACCGTGGTGGGTGAGCGCGGCTACCGGCTCTCCGGTGGGCAACGGCAGCGGCTCACCATCGCGCGTCTGCTGCTGGGCTCGCCGCGGGTGGTGGTGCTCGACGAGGCCACCGCATCGCTGGACTCGTCGTCGGAGGCCGCCGTGCAGCAGGCGCTCGACGAGGTGCTGGCGGGCCGGACGTCGATCGTGATCGCCCACCGGCTGTCCACGGTGCGCGCCGCCGACCTGATCCTCGTCGTCGAGGACGGGCGCATCGTCGAGCGCGGCACCCATGAGGAACTGCTGGACCGCGGCGGCCGCTACACCGAGCTCTACCAGACACAGTTCGGCGAGCGCGACGCCCGCGAGAGCACCGCCGCATGACCGCGAAACGTACGTTAGCGAGGGCCCTACTCGCACTTTGTCTCGTTAACGTGCATCTCGCGGAAGGGTTAACCGATTGCTCGGCGTGGGAAGATTGACTAAGTGACCGATCGCGCCGCCCATGCCTTGCGCTTCGCGCCCGCCATCGCACCGCCACCCGAGCGCCCACGCGCGAGTTCGGACCTGTGGCGGCTGCTGCCGTACCTGCTGCCGTACCGGGCGCGGTGGGCCGCGATGATCACCGTGGCCATCGCCAGCCTCGCCGCCACCATCACCATCCCGCTGATGACCAAGGCCGTCATCGACGGGCCCGTGCGCGAGCAGGACCAGCGGGGGCTGTGGCTGCTGGGCAGCGCGGCCATGGGGGTCGGGGTGTGCGAGGCGGTGCTGTGGTTCATCCGCCGCTGGCTGGCCGCACGCGCGACGATGGGGGTGGAGGCCGACATCCGCAAAGACCTCTACGCCCGGCTGCAGATCCTGCCGATGAGTTTCCACGGCCGCTGGCAGTCCGGTCAGCTGCTGTCGCGAATCATGAACGACCTCGGCACAATTCGCCGGTTCATGTCGTTCGGCCTGCTCTTCCTGCTGCTCAACGCCCTGCAGATCACCGTCATCACCGCGATACTGCTCGCGATGTACTGGCCGCTCGGCGTAGTCGTGTTGGTGTCGATCGTGCCGATCGCCGGCACCGTGCTGCACTTCCAGCGTGAATACACCCGGCTGTCGCGGCTGGCGCAGGACCAGTCCGGGCACGTCGCAACGCATGTCGAGGAGTCGGCGCTCGGATTGCGGGTGGTCAAGTCGTTCGGCCGCGAGGACTACGTCTACGACCGGTTCGACGAGCAGCTCACCAACCTCTACGACACTCAGGTCAACCGGGTGGTGGTGTCGGCGAAGTTCTGGACGCTGCTCGAGATCATCCCGAACCTGACGCTGATCGTGGTGCTCGGGTTCGGCGCCTACGCCGCGGGCCACGGCTACGTGACGATGGGCACGCTGGTCGCGTTCATCACGATGATGCTGTCGCTGGTGTGGCCGATCGCGTCGCTGGGGTTTCTGCTGTCGATGACCCAGGAGTCGTTCACCGCCGCCAACCGGATCGCCGAGATCTTCGACGCGCCAAGGGACATCGTCGACGGACCCGTTGAGGAACCCCCCAGCACCGGACGGCTGGAACTTGTCGACGTGGGCTTCCGCTTCCCGGCGTCGGATGATTGGGCGCTTCGGCACGTCACCGCCACCGTCGAACCAGGGGAGACGCTGGCGCTGGTCGGGTCGACCGGATCGGGCAAGACGGCGCTGGCCGCGCTGATCTCGCGGCTCTATGACGTCACCGAGGGCGCGATCCGCATCGACGGGCGCGACATCCGCGAACTATCGCTGACCGCGCTGCGCAAGACGGTGGCCACCGCGTTCGAGGACCCGACGCTGTTCTCGATGTCGGTCGCCGAGAACCTGACGCTCGGACGCCCGGAGGCGACCGAGGAGGAACTCGCGCAGGCCATCGAGATCGCGGCCGCGCAGTTCGTCTACGACCTGCCGTTCGGCCTGGACACCCGCATCGGCGAGCAGGGCATGAGCCTGTCGGGCGGTCAGCGCCAACGGCTTTCGCTGGCCAGGGCGATTCTGGCGGCACCGCGGATCCTCGTGCTCGACGACACCTTGTCGGCGCTCGACGTGCACACCGAGGCCGTCGTCGAGGAGGCGCTGCGCCGGGTACTGCACAACGTCACCGCGATCGTGGTCGCCCACCGGGCCTCGACCGTGCTGCTCGCCGACAAGGTCGCGCTGCTCGAGAAGGTCGACGGGTACGGCACCATCACCCACATCGGCACGCACGCCGAGCTTCTGGCGACCGTCCCCGAGTACCGCTACCTGCTGGCCGCCGACGACGAACTCGACGACGGCGCCGAACGCGTCGGCGCCTGGCAGGACATCCGGGACCGCCGCCGGCTGAGCCTGGCCTACGAGGAGCAGGAGGCGCTGGACCGCGATCGCGTGACGCAGCGGTTCGTCACCACGGAATCCGAGGGCCGATGACCACCGCGGCGGGCCGGACCGACACCAACTGGCGGGGGCGGTTCGACGAGGAGCAGCCCGAGGATGTGCCGATCGACGAGAGCGTGCCGCGGCGACGCGAGGCGCGGTTGCTGCTCTGGTCGCTGCTGCGGCCCTACCGCATCGCGGTCGCGTTTCTTGCCCTGGTGGTCGTGGTGGAAAACCTTGCCCGCCTTTCGGTTCCACTTCTCGTGCAGCGCGGCATCGACCACGGCATCCCGCCGATCGCCGAGGGCGGGCCCGCGCACACGCTGCTGATGATCGTCGCGGCGCTGGGTGTGGTGGTGCTGGTCCAGGCCACCAGCAGGATGTTCTTTCTGCGCCGCTCCGGGCGCATCGGGCAGAAGGTGCTTCTCGAACTGCGGCGCCGGGTGTTCCGGCACTTCCAGCGCCTCGACATCGCCTTCCACGAGCGCTACACGTCGGGCCGGGTGGTCAGCCGGTCCACCAACGACGTCGAGGCCATCCAGGACATGCTGGAAACCGGTTTCGACAGCCTGGTCACCGCGGTGCTCACCCTGTTCGGCACCGCGATCCTGCTGGTGACGCTGGACTGGCGGCTGGGCCTGATGTGCCTGGGCGCCTTCCCGGTGCTGGTCGCGCTGGTGTGGTGGTTCCGCGAGGAGTCGGCCAGGACCTACCGCAAGGTGCGTGAGAGTGCCGCGCTGGTCATCGTGCAGTTCGTCGAGACCATGACCGGTATCAAGGCGGTGCAGGCCTACCGCCGCGAACCGCGTAACCAGCAGATCTTCGAGGACATCGCCGACCGCTACAAGGACGACAACGAGAAGACCTTCCGGCTGCTGGCGATCTTCATGCCCGGGGTCAAACTGGTCGGCAACATCACCACCGGGGTGGTGCTGCTCTACGGCGGCTACCTGGTGCTCAGCGACCGGATGACGATCGGCACCCTGACCGCCTTTCTGCTCTACCTGCGGATGTTCTTCGAACCGATGCAGGAGATCAGCCAGTTCTTCAACACCTTCCAGTCCGCCGCCTCGGCGCTGGAGAAACTGGCCGGCGTGCTGGCGCAGCGCCCCGGCATCAAGGACCCCGAGCGCCCCGTCGCCCTGGACCGGGTGCGCGGCGAGATCGCCTTCGACGGTGTGCAGTTCGAGTACGTGCCCGGTCGGCCGGTGTTGCCCGGGCTGACCCTCGAGGTGCCTGCCGGTCAGACGGTGGCGCTGGTCGGCACCACGGGGGCGGGCAAGACGACGATCGCCAAGCTCATCGCCCGCTTCTACGATCCGACGTCGGGCTCGATCACGCTCGACGGTGTCGACCTGCGCGACGTGTCGCAGTCGGAGTTGCGCAGGCACGTGGTGATGGTCACCCAGGAGAACTTCATGTTCGACGGCACCATCGCCGACAACATCAGGTTCGGCAGGCCCGACGCCGACGACGCCGAGGTGGCGGCCGCCGCCGCTGCGGTGGGCGTCGACGGTTTCATCGATTCGCTGCCCGACGGCTACGACACCGACGTCGCCAAGCGCGGCGGCCGCCTCTCGGCGGGCCAGCGTCAACTGGTCGCGTTCGCACGGGCCTTCCTGGCCGATCCCGCGGTGCTGATCCTCGACGAGGCGACGTCGTCGCTGGACATTCCCAGCGAGCGGATGGTGCAGCGGGCGCTGGAGACCGTGCTGGCCGACCGCACCGCGTTGGTCATCGCCCACCGGCTGTCCACGGTGCAGATCGCCGACCGGGTTCTGGTGCTCGAGCACGGCCGCATCGTCGAGGACGGCCGACCCGCCGATCTCATCGCCGACGGGCGGGGCCACTACGCGGCGCTGCACCGGGCCTGGGTGGAGTCGCTGGCCTGATTGGCGACCTCACGCGCCGGCCAGCAATGTCTGCAGCTTGTCGTTGACCGCGGGCAACTGCGTGCCGAGCATCGAGATGATCCGCTCGCGCGCTCGCTCACTGACCCCCGTCGTCACGTGGTGCAGCACGTTGAGCCGCGCGGCGTCGACCCATGCCATCATGTCCGGGTCGGCGAACCATCGCAGCTGGTTCTTGTTGAACGCCAACATCATCCGTAGCCAGTCGAGCGGTTCGTGCGGGTAGGGCACCGGCTCGCAGAACGCGTTGCGGGTCTGATCGTCGGGATAGGCCGCCTCCACATGGGCGATGACGGCCGCGCTGAACGCCGGCTGGCAGGTGCGCACCGCCTGCAGCACGATGTGATCGTCGTCGAACACGGCCGTGGGCGGCTTCTTACTGAAACCATCTGCGGTGCAATCGATGTAGAGTGCGGCATCGTCGATGTCGACGGCGCCGTCGGCCAGGGTGACCCGGCCGGGTTCGACGGCCTGCACGTGTCCCAGCCGCACCACGTCGTCGATGCGCCGCAGTTCTTCGAGCTCGGCCTGCGACAGGATCGCGCATCGGTACATCGTGGGCTCCACGGAGGTGTCGATGCGCAGCAGGCAGCCGTCGGCCTCCAGCCGGTCGAACAGATCGGGCACCGACTGCGCGTCGCGCACCGCGGCGAGTTGGTTGGCGAAGTCGGCCAGCGCCCGCTTGGCGAACTGCCCGCCGGGCTGCACGGTCGCGCGGTCCAGCGTCCACGCGTCGCGCGGTTTGAGCCACGTCAGCCGGTCCGGCTCGACGCCGTGTCGCAGCAACCACAGGCAGGCGTCCATCGCGGTCTTGCCCGCGCCGACGACCACGTAGCGGTCCCGGCTCTTCTGCAGGCGGGGCAGTGCGTTGGGCGGCACGCAGTCGACACCGGCCGCGACGGTGTAGGACGGTGCCCGCATCGACGGAACCACGATCTCGACATGGCTTTTGACCACGCGGCGGGCGGTCACCTCCACGTCGGTTCCGCCCAGCGTGCGGACCCGTCGGTCGCCGAGGTACTCGCTCATCGGCAGGTAGGTGACCCGCCCCGTCGGCAGCAGTTGCCTGCGCATCACCGCGTCGAAGTAGGCGCACACCTCGGCCCCGCTGGCCAGCTCGTAATACCCTGCGTTGAGGCCGCTTTCGTCGATCGCGCCGCTGCCGAGCTCGGCGGAGTTCACGCCGTAGTACGCCGAGGGCTGATGCAGCCGGACGAACGGATAGGCGGTGGTCCAGTGCCCGCCGGGGGCGTCGTTGCGGTCGACGACCACCACGCGCGCGTCGGTCTCGGCGATCATCGTGTCGGTGAACGCCATCCCCATCGCGCCCGCGCCGACCACCAGGTAGTCGGCCTCGATCGTGCGCCCCATTCAACGCACGGTATCGAAGAACGCTCCCACGTCGTCGACGAAAAGCTCAGGCTGTTCGAACGCGGCGAAGTGCCCGCCGCGCGGCATGTCGGTCCAGTGCGTGATGTGGTAGTTGGGCTCGCACCAGGACCGCGACGAGCCCAGGATCTCCATCGGGAACGATGCGACGCCGGTGGGCAACCGCACCGGGTCACCGCCGCCGAACCTGCCGAAGCTCTCCCAGTACAACCGTGCCGAGGACGCGCCCGAGGCGGTCAGCCAGTAGAGCATCACGTTGTCGAGCAGTTCGTCGCGCGACAGCACGTTCTCCGGGTGACCGTCGCAGTCCGTCCAGGCCCAGAACTTCTCGACGATCCACGCCATCTGACCCACCGGCGAGTCCACCAGCGCGTAGCCCAGCGTCTGCGGGCGGGTGGACTGCTGCTTGGAGTAGCCCGTACCCCACTTGCGGTGGTGGGCGAGGCGTTCGAGCGCCGCCGCCTCCTTGCCACTCGGTGCGGTCAGGTCACGCGGCGGGTAACCCATCGGCATGTTCAGGTGGATGCCGACGCAGCGTCCGCCGTTTCGGCCGATCTGCGTGGTGACCCCGGCGCCCCAGTCGCCGCCCTGCGCTCCGTACCGCTGATATCCCAGCCGGCCCATCAGCGTCTCCCAGGCCGCGGCGATTCTCTCCACGGTCCACCCGGTGCCGGCCGGTTTACCCGAGAAGCCGTAACCCGGCAGCGACGGGCACACTACGTCGAAGCCGCGCTCGGTCAGCGGCTCGATCACCTTGTGAAACTCGACTATCGAGCCGGGCCACCCGTGGGTGATCAGCAGCGGAAAGGCGTTGTCGTGCGGTGACTTCTGCTGAATGAAATGGATGTCGACACCGTCGATCTCGGTGGTGTACTGGTCGAATCGGTTCAGTGCGGCTTCGCGTGCCCGCCAGTCGTACCCGTCGGCCCAGTAGGCGGCCAGTTCCCGGGTGTAGGCCAGCGGGATGCCCTGGCTCCAGTCGTCGACGGTTTCGGGCTCCGGCCAGCGTGTGCGGGCCAATCGCGACCGGAGGTCGTCGAGCTCGGCGTCGGCGATGTCGATGCGGAACGGACGGATTGAGGCCATGCCCGATCCTCTCAGGTCAGACCGCTTCGGCGCGGTACCACTCGACGAGTTCGCCGTATCCGCATGATTCGGCGAGCGCGAGTTCGCCGTCGCGGTCGACCTTTTCCAGATCCTGCATCCACTGGCGCAGCAACGCGGCGCCGTCGCGGCGCAGCGTGTCCTCGTCGTGGGCGTGCAGTCCGCCCAGTCGGCGGATGTAGCGGTCGGCCAGCGCCAGTCGGTGCACGGCGGCCACGACGTCGATCGCCTCACCGGCCCACAGCCGGATCACCCGACGGTAGGCGGTCATCTCGTCGGCGGGCAGTCCGGCAAGGTGCAGCGCCGCGCGGGCGGTGGCCAGTTCGGCCAGCAGGCTCGCCCGCCTGGCCTTGAGTGCCTCCCGCGAATGCAACAGCTCCAGCTCGAACGGATTGCGCAACCGGTCGGCCACGCCGGCGTCCAGTCCGGTGGGGTGCAGGCCGTCGCCGAGATCGACGTGGTGGTGATCTCCGAAACTCTCCAGCCACAAGGCCAATTCGCCGATGGCGACGTTCAGTTCGGCGCGGTGATGGTCGAGGTGCGCAGCGTATTCGCGGCGGCCGTGAACCCTCATCAGGTCGGCCGCCTCGGCCACCGCGTCGGTCAGCGCGCCGTGCGCGGTGACGACTGCGGTGATGTGATCGCGAGGTGAACGGCTACTACTCATTGTCGTCCGGGGTGAGCGTTACGGTCGTGGCGGAACCACAAACACTACCCGTGGGTCTGCTCCGACACGCCGACCGCGGGGCGCGACCGGCGGGTCGCGCCCCGCAAGATCACGCGTTGATGGCTTGCTGTCGCGGCTCATCGGCGGCCACGACCGCGATCTTGCGCGGCTTCGCCTCCTCGGCGACGGGGATCGTCAGCCGCAGCACACCGTCGGCGTAATCCGCGGTGATCTTGTCGACATCGACCGCGTTACCCAGCGTCAGCCTGTGCAGGTACGTGCCGTACGGGCGTTCGGCGACCAACCAGTTGCGGTCGTCCTTCGGCTCGGGGCGCTCGGCGCGCACGGTCAGCATGCCGTTCTCGACGTTGACGTCGAGGGATTCGGCCGCGATGCCGGGCAGATCCAACTCGATGACGAACTTGTCGTCGTCCCGCCAGGCGTCCATCGGCGCCGACGCCGTCGCGCCCGCGACCGTGGCACGCCACAGTTGCTGGGTCAATCGGTCGACGTCACGAAAGAACGGATCGAACTTCAGCATGTTCATCACCTCCGTAGGTCGAAGCGACTCTGTGTAATAGACAACTTCATCAAGATCGTCTGTATTTCCGGCGCCCCGGGCGATCAGGCAGCCTCACAGCCCGATGCGCCGGTAACGCTCCAGCCGCATCGTCAGCCGTTGATGGTCGGGCAGCGCGTGCAGAGCGTGTAGTTCGTTGGCGATCGTCGCCGAGAGCCGCTCGGTGAACTGGATCGGTTCGTCGGCCGCGTCGGGATGTTCCGGCACGATCGCGTCGACGATTCCGTGTCTCAACAGGTCCGCGGACCTAATGCCTTGGGCCGCAGCCAGTTCGTCGGCATGGTCGAGGTCGCGGAAGACGATGGCGCTGGCTCCCTCCGGCGGCAGCGGGGCGAGCCAGCCGTGCAGACCGGCCAGCACCCGGTCGGCGGGCACCATCGCCAGCGCGGGTCCGCCGCTGCCCTGTCCGAGCAGCACCGACACGGTCGGGGTGTCCAGTGTGACCAGGTCGGCGAGGCAGCGTGCGATCTCGCCGGCCAGGCCGCCCTGTTCGGCGTCGACGGTCAGCGCGGGTCCGGCGGTGTCGATGACGAGCACCAGCGGAAGTTTGAGGCCGGCCGCCAGCGCCATACCGCGGCGGGCCTCGCGCAGTGCCGCGGGACCGACCATTCCGCCGAGCGCCGCCCGCTGCTGGCCGAGCAGCACCGCGGGCTGACCGCCGAATCGCGCCAACGCCAGCACCATGGTGGCCGCCTCACCCGCGCCGGTGCCGGACAGCAGCACCCGGTCGGTCGTCCCGTAGCGCAACAGGTGCCCCACGCCGGGGCGGTCCGGCCGCCGCGACGCCTGCACCGAGGTCCACGCGGGCACGTCCGGGACCGGCGCGGGGTCGGGCAGCGGCGGCGGCGCGTCAGGTGGGTCGGTGATCACCCGCAGCGTGCGGTCCAGCGTCGCGCGCAACGTCTCGAGGGGGACCACCGCGTCGACGACGCCGTGGCGCTCCAGGTTCTCCGCGGTCTGGATGCCGGGCGGAAACGGTTCGCCGTAGAGATGTTCGTACACGCGCGGGCCCAAAAACCCGATCAGCGCGCCGGGTTCGGCAGCGGTGACATGGCCCAACGACCCCCAGGACGCGAAGACGCCGCCGGTAGTCGGGTTACGGAGGTACACTAGATACGGTAGGTGCGCCTGCTTGTGCAGGTTGACGACGGCCGCAATCTTGACCATCTGCAGGAATGCGACTGTGCCCTCCTGCATTCTGGTGCCACCCGAACTCGGTGAAGCCACCAACGGCAGCCGTTCGGCCGTGGCCCGCTGCACCGCCAGGGTGATGCGTTCGGCCGCGGCCACGCCGATCGAGCCGGCCAGGAAGTCGAACTCGCACATCACCAACGCCACGCGGCGGCCGAAAAGCGTGCCCTCGCCGGTCAGTACCGACTCGTCGAGGCCCGTTTTCGCCGCCGCTGCGGCCAACTCGCGTCGGTACGAGTCGGTGGCCGCGACCTGCAGGGGCTCGGTGTCCCAACTGCGGAACGAACCGGCGTCGAGCACGGCGTCGCGCAGCTGGAGGGCACCGATCCGGCTCACCGGATGAGGCTAACGCGGGCGCGGTCAGCGCCTCGCGTCTGATGGCGAACCGCCGACCGAGAGGCCATAATTAGCACTCGATAGTCCAGAGTGCTAATGCCGCCATGAGGGCACGGATAACGACACGAAGGAGGAGCGAGTGAGCGGCAACGACGTTGTCAACAACAGAGTGAATAGCGAGGTCAGCAACAACTTCAAGGACATCTCCCGCCAGGTCGAGATGATCGAGTCCACCGCCGACGGGGCCGTCGAACCCATGCGCATCGTGTTGATCGCGCCGCCCTATTTCGACGTGCCACCCAAGGGTTACGGTGGCACCGAGGCCGTCGTGGCCGACCTGGCCGACGTGCTGGCCAAGCGCGGTCACCGGGTGACCCTGCTGGGCGCCGGCGAGCCGGGCACCGCCGCCGAGTTCGTCCCGCTGTGGGATCGCACCCTTCCCGATCGGCTCGGGCAGCCGTATCCGGAGATCATGCACGCGCTCAAGACCCGCCGCGCCGTCGAGCGCATCGCCGAGACCGAGGGCGTGGACATCATCCACGAGCACACCTTCGCCGGCCCGCTCAACGCCGCCGGCTACCGCGCGCTGGGCCTGCCGACGGTCGTCACCATGCACGGCCCGATCGACGACGACCTGTACCCGTACTACCGCGAACTCGGCGACGACGTCGGCCTCATCGCGATCAGCGACCGCCAGCGCGAACTGGCACCCGACCTGAACTGGGTTGGCCGCGTCCACAATTCACTGCGTATCGACGACTGGCCGTTCCGCGCCAACAAGGGCGATTACGCGCTTTTCCTCGGCCGCTACGCGCCGTACAAGGGCGCCCACCTCGCGCTGGACGCCGCCCATGCGGCAGGCATCCCGCTGGTGCTGGCCGCCAAGTGCGACGAGCCCGCCGAACAGGCGTACTTTGACGAATACGTCCGACCGCGGCTCACCGAGAACGACTACGTCTTCGGTCAGGCCGACGCGAACGACAAGCGCAAACTGCTGGCGGGTGCGCGCTGCGTGCTCTTCCCGATCCAGTGGGAGGAACCCTTCGGGATGGTGATGATCGAGGCGATGGCCTGCGGTACCCCGGTGGTGGCGCTGCGCGGCGGCGCGGTGCCCGAGGTGATCGTCGACGGGGTGACGGGCTTCGTCTGCGATCGGCCCGAGGAACTTCCGCAGGCCATCGCGAAGGCCCAGACCATCGATCCGGCCACCTGCCGGCGTCATGTGGCCGCGAACTTCGGGCTGGGACAGTTCGGTTCGGGCTATGAGAGCATCTTCCGCGCGGCGATCGCCGACGCGCGCGGGGCGATCTCGATGCGCAGCATCGTGAGCCCCGGCTCATCGAGGCGGGAGCGGATATGAGCATCCCGTCGACGCTGAACAGCGGTGAGCCTCCCAGCCTCGGTTTCGGTGGTGACACCGTGACGCTGGTGGAGGGGGCCACCTTCTGCCGATCCGATCATCACGGCGATGTGCTGGAGGGCCGCTCGCACGGGCTGTTCTTCCGCGATTCGCGGGTGCTGTCCCGGTGGGAGTTGCGTGTCGACGGCAGGCCACTGGAACCGCTGACCGTCGATATCCCGGAAGCGTTTGCGGCGCATTTTGTTTCGCGCCGCTCACCGCTGGCCGGGCTGGCCGACAGCACCCTGCTGGTGGTTCGTGAGCGGCTGGTGGCCGACGGCATGCGCGAGACGATCGCCCTGCACAACCTGGGCACCGAACCGACCGTGGTCTCGCTGGAGCTGCAGGCCGACGCCGATTTCGCCGACCTGTTCGCGGTCAAGGAGGGCCGGCCGGCCCTCGGCGGCGCCGAGATGACCGTCGTCAACGACGAACTCGTGCTGCGGGACCGCAACGACCACGTGCGCGGGTTGGTGGTGTCGGCCTCCGGGGGGCCGGCGGTGGCGCCGGGGACGTTGCACTGGCGGGTGGTCGTACCGCCGCGTCAGCGCTGGCAGGCCGAGGTCGTCGCGCAGCCGACGTGGTCGAACCAATCCGTGAAGAGCAGGTTCCGCAGCGGCGAGCATTTCGAGTCCAGCGCGCCCGCCCAGAAGTTGCAGGCGTGGCGGGGCACCGCGACCAAGGTCGACCCCGACCACCGGGTGCTCGCGCAGGTGTTACGGCGCACCGAAAGTGACCTCGGCGCGCTGTTGATCCACGACGAGGCCGGTGAGAAGAGACCCTTCGTCGCGGCGGGTGCGCCGTGGTACATGACGCTGTTCGGCCGCGACAGCCTGCTCACGGCCTGGATGGCGTTGCCGATGGACCACGGCCTGTCGCTGGGCACGCTGCAACAGCTCGCCGAGACCCAGGGCCGGCAGGTGGATCCGGTCACCGAGGAGGAGCCCGGCCGGATCATGCACGAACTACGACGAGGGCCGCTGAGCGCCGCGGTGCTCGGCGGGCCGGTCTACTACGGCGCGGTCGACGCGACACCGCTGTTCGTGATGCTGCTCGGCGAGGCCTGGCGCTGGGGGGCCGACGAGAACCTGGTGCGGTCGTTGCTGCCCGCCGCCGACGCGGCGCTGGACTGGGCCGCGCGCTACGGCGACCGCGACGGTGACGGGTTCATCGAATACCGACGGGCGACCGACCGCGGGCTGATCAACCAGGGCTGGAAGGACAGCTTCGACGGGATCAACTTCGCGGCGGGCGCGATCGCCGAGCCACCGATCGCGTTGTGCGAGGTGCAGGGCTATCAGTACGCGGCGCTGCTGGCCCGCGCCGAGTTGGCCGAGGCGTTCGACGAGCCGGCGACGGCCAAGAGGCTGCGCGATCGCGCTGCGACGCTGCGCACGAAGTTCCTCGACGCGTTCTGGCTGCCCGACAAGGGCTGGTACGCGCTGGCGCTGGACCGTGACAAGCGCCCCGTGGACTCGCTGACCAGCAACGTCGGCCACTGCCTGTGGACGGGCATCGCCACCGACGAACACGTCGAGTCGATCGTGAAACGGCTGGCCAGCCAGGACATGGACTCCGGTTTCGGCCTGCGCACCCTGGCCAGCTCGATGGGCGCCTACAACCCGATGAGCTATCACAACGGCTCGGTGTGGCCCCACGACACCGCGATCGTCGTCGCGGGGCTGATGCGCTACCGGCACGTGCCGGGCGCGGTGGAACTGGCCGACCGGCTGGCCGCCGGGCTGCTGGACGCGGCGGCGTCATTCGGCGGTCGGCTGCCCGAATTGTTCTGCGGTTTCCCACGTTCGGAGTTCCGCTCGCCGGTGCCCTACCCCACCTCGTGTTCACCGCAGGCCTGGGCGAGCGCGGCGCCACTGCTGCTGGTGCGCGCGTTTCTGGGGCTGGACCCGCATGTGCCCGAGCGGCGCATCGTGATCTCGCCGCGCCTTCCGCAGTCCTGGGGACGGCTCTCGCTCACCGATCTGACGCTCGGCGACGCCACCGTCCATGTGCAGGCCGAAGGCCGGGTGGTCAAGGTCAGCGGGGTGCCCGACGACTGGGAAGTGATCACCGAGCAGGACTGATCGTCGGGTCGTTAGTCTGGTCGCCATGATTGGTGTGACCCGCGACGGCCAGGTGATGACGCTGGAGATGCAGCGCGCCGAGCGCCGCAACGCGCTCAACGGCGCGCTCGTCGACGGCCTGCGTGAAGCCGTCGAGAAGGCCGTCACCGAAGATGTCCGCGTGATCGTGCTGACCGGACAGGGCGCGGTGTTCAGTTCGGGCGCGGACCTGACCGACGCCAGCGGAGTGGCCGAGGAGTTGCCGGACAAGGCCAAGGCGCTGAACCTGGCCATCGACAAGGCGCCGGTCCCGGTGATCGGTGCGATCAACGGGCCCACCATCGGCGCCGGGGTGATCCTCGCGATGATCTGTGATCTGCGGGTGGTGGCGCCAGACGCATACTTCCAGTTTCCTGTCGCGAAATACGGCTTGGCGCTTGATAACTGGAGTATCAGGCGGTTGACGTCACTGGTCGGCGCGGGCCGGGCGCGGGGCATGCTGCTGGGCGCCGAGCGCCTCACCGCCGACGTCGCTCTGCAGACCGGGATGGCCAACCGCATCGGGACGCTCGCCGACGCCCAGGCGTGGGCGGCCGAGATCGCCGGCTACGCGCCGCTGGCCCTGCAGCACGCCAAACGGGTGCTCAACGACGACGGCGCCTACGAGGATCCGTGGCCCGAGCACCAGGACCTGTTCGACCGGGCCTGGGCTTCTCAGGACGTCATCGAGGCGCAGGTGGCGCGCATCGAGAAGCGGCCGCCGAGGTTTCGAGGCGCCTGACCGTGCTGCGGACGGCGCTGCGCCTCGGGTTCGGCACGGCCTCACTGCTGGCCGGCGGCGCGATGTTGCGCGCGCTGCGCGGGATGCCCGCGGCGCTGGGCGCCTCACCGGCCGAGATCGAACCGGTCGCGCGTCGGTCCCCGAACTTCGAGGACGGGGTGTTCGTCAACGTCGATCCGGCGTCGGCGAGCATCAACCTCGACAGCGAGGAGCAGCGCAGGATCCTCTGGGAGCTGTTCGGCACGCGTGGCGCGTCGCGGCCGCCGGGGCCGATCCCGGTGACCACGCCCGAACCGTCCGACCCCGCCGCCACCGGGGTGTCGGCGTGCTGGTTCGGCCACTCGTCGGCACTGGTCGAGGTGGACGGCTACCGGGTGCTGGCCGATCCGATCTGGAGCAGGCGCTGTTCACCGTCGCAGACGGTCGGTCCCGAGCGCATGCACGAGACGCCGCTGCCGCTGGAGGCCCTGACCGCCGTCGACGCGGTGCTGATCAGCCACGACCACTACGACCATCTGGATCACGAGACGATTCTCGGGCTGGCCCGCACCCAGCGCGCCCCGTTCGTGGTGCCGCTGGGGGTGGGGGCGCATCTGCGCAAGTGGGACATTCCGGAGAGCCGTATCGTCGAACTCGACTGGTATGACAGCCACCGCATCGGCGAGCTGACGCTGGTGTGCACGCCCGCGCGGCACTTCTCGGGCCGGTTGTTCAACCGCAACACCACGCTGTGGGCGTCCTGGGTGATCATCGGGCCGGCGCACCGCGCCTTCTTCGGCGGTGACACCGGATACACCAAGAGCTTCACCGAGATCGGGGTGGATCACGGCCCGTTCGATCTGACCCTGCTGCCGATCGGTGCGTACCACCCGGCGTGGCCGGACATCCACATGAACCCCGAGGAGGCGGTGCGCGCCCATCTCGACGTGGCCGAGGCCGACTCGGGGCTGCTGGTGCCGATTCACTGGGCGACCTTCCGGCTGGCGCCGCATCCGTGGGCCGAGCCGGTGGAGCGGCTGCTCACCGCCGCCGAGGCCGAACGGGTCCGAATCGCCGTGCCCAAGCCGGGCCAGCGGGTGGCCCCCGACGCGTCGTCGTTCGAACCGTGGTGGCGACTCGGCCCGCGATAACGCGAACGCACGGTCGTTTGCGGGCATACTCGCGTTTCGTGTACAACAGCCGCACGCTGGGCGCCGCGCTCGTCGCGCTGCTGCTCCTCGGGGGGTGCGCCACCCCGGCGACCGAGCCCGCCCCGTCGACCCAGCCATTGCCACCGCCGTTGGTGCCCGCGATGGACCTTCCCGACGACGCGGTCGAGAACGCCGTCGCCGACCTCGACGGTCTGGCCGAGGACCTGATGAGCAAGTCGGGCATTCCGGGCCTGGCGGTGGCCGTGGTGCACGGCGGGAAAACCGTGTACGCGAAGGGCTTCGGCGTCACCGACGTGCGTACTGGCGAGAAGGTGGACGCCGACACGGTGTTCCAGCTGGCATCGTTGTCCAAACCGCTGTCGGCGACGGTGGTGGCCCAGCAGGTCGGTGAGGGCACGATCGGCTGGGACACCCCGATCGTGGCGGAGCTGCCGTGGTTCGCGCTGTCGGATCCGGCCGTCACCCGGACGGTCACCGTCGGCGATATGTTCGCGCACCGCTCCGGGCTGCCCGACCACGCGGGCGACAAACTCGAGGACCTCGGCTACGACCGCAGGCAGGTGCTCGAGCGGCTGCGCCAGCTACCACTCGACCCGTTTCGAATCTCCTACGCCTACACCAACTTCGGCCTGACCGCCGGCGCGCAGGCGGTGGCCGACCGCGCGGGCAGGCCGTGGGAGGTGCTGGCCGAGGAGGTGCTGTTCGGACCGCTCGAGATGTCGTCGGCGAGTTACCGGTTCGCCGACTACCGAGACCGGCCGAACCGCGCGGTCGGCCACCTCCACGTCGACGGTCGATACGAGCCGGACCAGGTGCGAGACGCCGACCACGAAGCGCCCGCCGGGGGCGCCAGCGCATCGGTCAACGACATGACCCGCTGGCTGGCGATGGTGCTGGGCAACGGCAGCCACGGTGGCAAGCAGATCGTCGACGCCGACGCGCTGCTGCCCGCGGTCACCCCGCAGATCGTGTCCAGCCCGGCCACCGAGCCCGCGATGCGGTCCGGGTTCTACGGCTATGGCTTCAACGTGAACTCGACGTCGGCCGCGCGCATGGAGCTCAGCCACTCCGGCGCGTTCGAACTCGGCGCGGGAACCAATTTCGTCATCCTGCCGTCCGCCGACGTGGCGATCGTCGCGCTGACCAATGCCACACCGTCGGGGGTGGCCGAGACGCTCACCGCGCAGTTCGCCGACCTGGTGCAGTTCGGTGAGATCCGCGAGGACTGGTATGAGCTCTATCGGCAACTGATGGCGCCGATGGAGAACCCCGTCGGCTCGCTGGTCGGGAAGCAGCCACCGGCCGAGGCCGCACCGCCCGCGCCGCTGTCGTCCTACGTCGGCACCTTCACCAACGACTACTGGGGCCCGGCCCGGATCACCGAGACAGACGGCACCCTGACGCTGTCGGTGGGCACCACGTTGAGCGTGCCGCTCGAGCACTGGGACGGCGACGTGTTCACCTACACCTGGGTGTCGGAGAACTCACCGCCCGGCTCGGTCGGCAAGGCGACGTTCGACGGCGACGCCCTGGTCCTCGAGTACTACGACGAGTTCGGCAAGGGAACGTTCCGGCGATGACCACGGTCCCGGGTGTGACGGCTGCCGGCCTCTCCGATGCCCAGGTCGCCCAGCGCGTCGCCGAGGGAAAGAGCAACGACGTTCCCATCCGCGCCGCGCGCACGGTGTCCGACATCGTGCGGGCCAACGTGTTCACCCGCATCAACGCGATCCTCGGTGTGCTGCTGATCATCGTGCTGTCCACCGGGTCGGTGATCAACGGTGCGTTCGGGCTGTTGATCATCGCCAACAGCGGCGTCGGGATCATCCAGGAACTGCGCGCCAAGCGGACGCTGGACAAGCTGGCCATCGTCGGCCAGACGAAACCTTTGGTGCGCAGGCAGTCCGGGGTGGCGGCCGTGGCGCCCAGCGAGCTCGTTCTCGACGACGTCATCGAGCTGGGCCCCGGTGATCAGATCGTCGTCGACGGCGAGGTCATCGAGCAGACCAATCTGGAGGTCGACGAGTCGTTGCTCACCGGGGAGGCCGATCCGATCGCCAAAGACGCTGGCGACCAGGTGATGTCGGGCAGCTACGTCATCGCCGGTAGTGGGGCCTATCGGGCCACCAAGGTCGGCAGGGAGGCGTACGCGGCCAAGCTGGCCGAGGAGGCCAGCAAGTTCACGCTGGTGAACTCCGAACTGCGCACCGGCATCAACAAGATCCTGCAGTTCATCACCTACCTGCTGATCCCGGCGGGCCTCCTGATCATCTACACCCAGTTGTTCACCACCGACTCCGGCTGGCGGCGGTCGGTGCTGGCGATGGTCGGGGCGCTGGTCCCGATGGTCCCCGAGGGTCTGGTGCTGATGACGTCGATCGCGTTCGCAGTCGGCGTGATCCGGCTGGGGCGACGCCAATGTCTGGTCAACGAACTGCCCGCGATCGAAGGCCTGGCGCGGGTCGACGTGGTGTGCGCCGACAAGACCGGCACGTTGACCGAGAACGGTATGCGGCTGTCGGACCTGCGGCGGCTGGACTCATCCGGGCACGAGCCGGGCGTCGCCGCCGAGGTCCTTGCGCAGTTGGCCGACGACGACCCCCGGCCAAACGCCAGCATGCAGGCCATCGCCGAGGCCTACAAGATGCCGCCGGGCTGGTCTGCGACCGCGCTGGCGCCGTTCAAGTCGGCGACCAAGTGGAGCGGCGCGTCCTACGGCGAGCACGGCAACTGGGTGATCGGAGCGCCCGACGTGCTGCTGGAGCCAGGTTCACCCGTGGCCGAGCAGGCCGAGCAGATCGGGGCGAACGGTCTGCGGGTGCTGTTGCTCGGCTCGTCGGACCTGCCGGTGGACCATCCCGAGGCGCCGGGCCGCGTCAACCCCGTCGCGCTGGTCGTGCTCGAACAGCGCATTCGTCCCGACGCGCGCGACACCCTGGATTACTTCGACTCACAACAGGTCTCGATCAAGGTGATCTCCGGGGACAATGCGGTCTCGGTGGGCGCGGTGGCCGAGTCGCTGGGGCTGCGCGGCGACGCCGTCGACGCCCGGCAACTGCCCGAGGATCCCGACCGGCTGGCCGACGCGCTCGAGGAGTACACCACGTTCGGCCGGGTGCGCCCGGACCAGAAGCGGTCCATGGTGCACGCGTTGCAGTCCCGCGGGCACACCGTGGCGATGACGGGCGACGGCGTCAACGACGTGTTGGCGCTCAAGGACGCCGACATCGGCGTCGCGATGGGCTCGGGCAGTTCGGCCTCGCGCGCGGTGGCTCAGATCGTGTTGCTGGACAACAAGTTCGCGACCCTGCCCTATGTGGTCGGTGAGGGCAGGCGGGTGATCGGCAACATCGAGCGGGTGTCGAACCTGTTTCTCACCAAGACCGTGTACTCGGTGCTGTTGGCGGTCATGGTGGGCTTGGCCGGTCTGGCGTCGAAATTCTTCGGTTCCGATCCGTTGCTGTTCCCGTTTCAGCCCATCCACGTGACGATCGCGGCATGGTTCACCATCGGCATCCCGGCGTTCATCCTGTCGCTGGCGCCCAACAACGAACGCGCGCACACCGGATTCGTGCGGCGGGTGATGACGGCCGCGCTCCCGTCGGGGCTGGTGATCGGCGCGGCGACGTTCGCCACGTACCTGGCCACCTACCAGGGCCGCGCGGCTACCCCCGCCGAGCAGATGCAGGCCTCGACAGCGGCGTTGATCACGCTGTTGATCTCCGCGGTGTGGGTGCTGGCGGTGGTGGCGCGCCCGTATCAGTGGTGGCGGCTGGCGCTGGTGGCGGTCTCGGGCCTGGCCTACGTGGTGATCTTCTCCATCCCATTGGCGCGCGAGCTGTTCATGCTGGATCCGTCCAACGCCAAGACCACCTCGATCGCGCTGGGCGCCGGCCTGCTGGCCGCGGGCGCCATCGAGGTGATCTGGTGGGTGCAGGGGGCGGTGCTGGGTGAACGTCGACGATTGTGGCGGGAGCGGGCCGCAACGTCGTGGTGATGGTAGAAGAGACGCCATGACACGAACGGCCATTCTGGTGGTCAGTGCAAGTCCACGCGAAGACGGCAACTCGCACATGCTCGCCGAAGCGGCATGCGCCGGCGCGGAGGCAGCGGGGCACGATGTCGTCCACGTCTTCCTCGACGAATACGTCTCGCGCATGCTCGACAACTGCCGGCGCTGCCGGACAGTCGATGGGCTGTGCTCGCTCGACGACCGGTACGACGAGCTTCTGCTGGACCAGATGCTGCCCGCCGATGGAATCATCTACGCGATGCCGCTCTACTTCTACGGCATGCCTGCGAGGTTGAAGTCGGTCTTCGATCGGTTGTTCTGCTACACCTCCAACAGTGCCCCCCAACAGGAGCGAGTCGTCAACGACATCACGGGAAAGGCCGTGGGTGTGCTCATCTCCTGCGAGGAGACCTACGTCGGCGCGACGACGGCTGTCGTCACGCAGTTCCAGGAACTGACGCGCTATCTCGATCAGGACCTGGCCGGGGTGGTGGTCGGCCACGCCAACAGCCGAGGCGAGATCGCCTGCGATCCCACCGACCCGCTGGGCCGGGCCCGAGACCTCGGCGCCCGGTTGTTGGACATCCGGGTCACCGACTACCGGCTGACCACGGCGCGCTCCAACAAGGTGTGGGACCCAGTGGGTTCTTGACGTCGGCGAGTAGGGTGGCGCCATGGCATTTCTCGACAAGGTGAAGAATCTGCTGGCCCGCAACGCCGACAAGGTGGACACCGCGATCGACAAGGCCGGCGACGTCGTCGACCAGAAGACGCAGGGCAAGTACGCCCAGCACGTCGACAAGGTGCAGGACGCGGCCAAGAAGGCCGTCGACAAGAGCAACCCGCAAAATCCCCAATAGCCCCAGCGGTTTCATAGATGGCCAAACTCTCCGTCTCCGTCGACGTCCCCCTTCCGCCGGAGAAGGCTTGGGCGTGCGCGTCTGATTTGTCTCGCTACCAGGAGTGGCTCAGCATCCACCGGGTCTGGCGGTCCAAACTGCCCCAAACCCTCGAGAAGGGCACGGTCGTGGAGTCGATCGTGGAGGTCAAGGGCATGCCGAACCGGATCAAGTGGACCATCGTCCACTACAAGCCGCCCGAGGCGATGACGCTCAACGGCGACGGTGTCGGCGGCGTCAAGGTCAAACTGATCGGCAAGGTCAAACCGGCCAAAGCCGATCCGGCCGGGTCGACGGTCACCTTCGACGTCCACCTCGGCGGCCCCGCACTGTTCGGCCCGATCGGCATGCTGGTGGCCGCCGCGCTCAAGGGCGATATCCGGGATTCGTTGCAGCGCTTCAGACAGGTTTTCGCCGCGGCCTGACTCACCGGCGGCGTAGCCGCATTCGCACGAGTCTGGCGAACTCGACCGTCGAGCGGCGCACCGATTGGAGTTCCAGCGACAGCAACAGCGTGTCGACCATCGCGAACGGCAGCGTGGTGGCCACTGCGCCGCGGCCGTACTCGATGTGCCACGATCCCGGGTGGATGGTCAGGCCCCTCGCGTGCCCCGGTTCCAGACAGGTGTGCCCGCCGGGAAGCAGGGTCATCGCTTCGGTGGTGTCGGACTCGAGGTCGTAGGAGTCGATCCGGCCCGCGAGCAGGAATTTGTGGATCTGCACCCGCTTGTAACGCCCCGAAAACCCTTGTGTTCCAGTGGGGGAGCCGAAGGTCACGACGTACTCGCGGGGACTGAAGTACAGAAACCTGACCTTGCCCAGGATGCCGCCGGCCTTACTGCCCACCCACCGTCCCGGCCGGGCGTCGACGAGGCCGGGGTACTGCTCGGCGAGCAGTTCGATTGTGCGGGTGATGAGTTGGTCGCCCGGCAACCCGACCACCTCGGCTGCGACCTTGTGCAGCGCGTCCGGATCGATGCGGTAGGTCATGTCAGGCTCAGAGCAGGGGCAGGAGGCCGGCCAGCGGCGCGCCGTCATCGCCGGTCAGTATCCGCAGGATTGTGCGTCGTTGCGCCAGTCCGTCCGGCAGAAGGGGCAGTGCCCAATCGTGAACCTGGCCGTCGCGCAGCACCTGCGGGTTGAGGATCGGATCGCCGACATCTGCGATGGCCGGGTTGCGCATCGAGACCGGCATACCGTCGAATTCGTCACGGCTGACCGCCAGGCCCAACGTCGTCAGCAGCGGCGGCCGGTCGGACGCGGCGAACGAGGCGATCGTCGAGAAGTCGAGTCCGATCGCCTTGGTGAAGGGGGTGACGACGCTGAGCAACGTTACACCGAGCCGCGTCAACACAGTCGGCTGCCCGGTGAACGTCGCCGGCGTGGTGCGGGGAATCAGGTTGTCGTACACCGACGGTCGCACAGAGCGGGCGTCGGGCAGGAAGCCGAAAATGGCCCAGTCGTGGAGCAGGCCGCTGCGTAAGTCGAAGGTGAAGTTGTCGTAGCCCTCCTCGAGCACGCGCTGCCGCAACCGCAGTGCGTCCGGAGTCAGCAGGTCCAACGAACCGGAGTAGACCGCGGTGGGCGGAAGCCCCTCCAAAGACCCGTACAGCGGGCTGGCGTAGGGGTGTTCGGCGCCCAGTTCACCACCCCAATCCTGGCCCGCCTGTCGCAGATTCGGCACGTCGAGCAGCGGGTCGCCGGGGTCGAGCCGCACGCTGAGCGGATCGCTGACCGTCACGTCGAGCCACGGCGCGAACAACACCATGCGCGACGGCACCGGTGTGCCGCGGTGGACCAATTCCTGTACGGCGGCCAGCGCGAGCCCGCCGCCCGCCGAGTCGCCGATCACGCTGACGTTCTCGGCGCCGTGCTCGGCGATGAGCTGGTCGATGAAGTCCGCGGTCTTCGGTACCGAGACCGCCGCGGTGCCGCCGTCGGGCACCAGCGGGTACAGCGGAACCATCACCGTCGCCCCGGTGTCGCGCGCCATATCGGTGTAGGTCCACCAGTGGAACAGGCTGGCCGTGGCCACGTACGCGCCGCCGTGCAGCGCGACGACGTGCTGTTCGGAGGGATTGTTCGGCCGCAGCGTCCACACCGGCATCCCGTCGAATTCGTCGCGCGTCACCTTCAGCCCGTGACGGAAGAAGAACGGCGGCACACCGTCGGTGAACAGCGGCACCCGCAGGCTGGTGAATTCCAGCAGGCCGCCGAACGGACGCAGTGCGGCATCCACCACCCGCAGGCCGGTGACCACGAGTTGGTGCACGATCGTCGGCTCACCGGTGTACTGGTTCTCCCAGTCGGCGGCCGCGGCGCCCACCTCCCGGCGTGCGAATGCCAGCAGCGCCCAGCTCTCGGGGGATTCGGTCGGCGCATCGGGAGTGTCGTCAACAGCAGAGGACGGCTGCAGCGCCGCCTCTTCGGTTTCCGTCACTGTGGCCAAAGAGGCTGTGATCACCGAGGATTCGGCGATGTCGGTGTTCCGTGACGAGGTCTTTCGCAGCTCGACGTCGTCGTCGTCGGGAGGCGTCAGATCGACCTCGACATCGTCGTCGCCTGGCCGGACTACGTGGTCAGTGACTTCGTCGTCTGTGACTTCGTCCTTGGCCCCGACCGTCGAGTCCGACGCCGGATCGGACGGCTCCGCCGACGGCTCAGTGGTCGAGGGATCGGCGGCGGGGGAGGAGGAGTCGGAATCGGTCGACTCGGCCGACGCGACACCACAGCCCCAGCCGCCCACCACCGCCAGGCCGAGGACGGCCGAACCGATCAGCGTGGCCGCTTGTCGAGCGAGCATGTCAACCTCCGGCGCCGAATTCGATGGGCAGGCGCGTCGGCCCGCTCATTCCCAGGAGCGGCTTCCATGTCGCCGGACCCGCGCGGCGCACGTCGGGCAGGCGTTGCGAAAGAATCTTGAGCGCCTCGGACAGCTCCAGCCTGGCCAGGTTCGCGCCCAGGCAGTAGTGCACGCCGCCGCCGAATGTCAGGATCGGTGGCGGGTCGGCGCGGGTGATGTCGAAGCGTGTGGGCTCCTCGTAGATGCTCGGATCCCGGTTGGCCGCATAGGTGTTGACGATGATGAACGTGCCCGCGGGAAAGGTGTGATCGCCGATCGTGACGTCCTCGGCGGCACTGCGGACGGTGCTGCACATCGACGGTGAGTGACGCATGGTCTCTTCGACGGCGGGCATCGCGAGCTCGGGCCGATCCCGCAGCAGGGCCCACTGCTCGGGGTGGTCGCAGAGCACCTGCATGGAGGCGGCCAACTGGCTGCGGGTGGTGTCGGTGCCGGCGACCAGGATGCTGAACGCCAGCATCCGCAACTCTGCGGCGTCGAGCCGGTCGCCGTCGTCCTCGATGCGGATCAGTTCGGACAGCAGGTCGTCGGTCAGCCGTCGGCGCCGCGCCGCGATCATCTCGTCGATGTAGGCGTCGAACTCCCCCCACGCCTTGAGGATGACGGGTTCCTCCTCGGTCAGGTCGCAGTCGAAGCTGACGATCTTGAAGATGTCCTCGGCCCATCGGGAGAACTGTTGCCAATTCTCGCGGGGAGCGCCCAGCAGCGCGCAGATGACCGGAATCGGGTAGGGCCGGGCGATGTCGGCGACGAACTCGCAGCGCCCCGCCTCCGCCACGCTGTCGATGAGCTCGTTGACGACGGTGTGGATGGTGGGGTGCATCCGACCCGTCGCGCGCGGGGTGAACGCCCGTGACACCAGCCCGCGCAACCGCCGGTGCTCGTCACCTTCCATGTTCAGGATGCTGCGAGTCACCCTGTCCCACAACGGACCCGAGGTGATTCCGTGCGCCGAAAGGTGGATGCCCTGTGGGACGACGAACCTCGGGTCCCGAAGAACCGTGCGCGCCAACTCGTAGGACAGCACCTCGGGCCCGATCGGCCCCAGCGCGACCGGTGCCACCTGTTGTGCGGCATGGAACTGCGGGTAGATCTCCTGGGGTGTGGCGGTGATGTCGTAGGTCAACGTCGGCAGGCCGGCGTCGAACACACTGGGGTTCTCGACGCCGACCGCCATGGCTTTCTCCTCTGTGCTTTCGCTAGGTGGTTGTGCCGAGCCGCAACGGCAACTTCTGCAGCGTGCAGGTGGCCGACGGCCAGGTGATCTCGGGAACATAGCCGGGGGCCAACTCGAAATCCTCTATCCGGGAAAGCCATTCGGTGACGACAAGCTTCAATTCCATGCGTGCCAGGTGGGACCCCAGGCATCGGTGTGCGCCGCCTCCGAAGCCCCAGTGCTTGTGCACCTTGCCGTCCATGACGAGGTCGTCGCCGGAGGTCGCGTCGCGCGCGTCGCGGTTGATCGCACCCAGGCACAGCCGAACCTCGGCCCCCTCGGGCAGCGTGACGCCCGCGACGGTCACCGGGCGGGTCACGCGGCGACCGATCGTCGGCGCCGGGGGCTCCAGCCGGATCATCTCCTCGACGAATCCGTCGACGTCACCGGGATTGTGTCGAAGTCGACTCCGCAGATCGGGGCGGCGGGCCAGCTCCAGCATGGTGAATCCGATGGCCGAGGTGACGGTGTCCAGACCGGCGAGCACGAACACCAGCGAAAGCCCGGTCGCCTCCTCGTCGGTCAACGGGTCCTCACCGCGCAGCAGTTGTGACAGCACACCCTCGCGCGGTTGCCGTCGCTGCTCGGCCACCGCCTCGGTGAGATAGCCGAACAGTTCGGCCGCCGGGGTCAGGTCCACGCTGGCCGGATCCTTGGCCAGGCTGATCGCGATGATCGCGTCCTTCCAGGCGACCAGCCGCTCGCGGTCCTCGAGCGGCAGCCCGAACAGGGTCAAGAACACCTGCGACGGGTACGGCGTGGCCAGTTCGCTCATCACCTCGCACTCTGTGCGGCCGGCGATGTCGGAGATGATCTCGATCGCCTGCGCCTGCAGCGAGGGCAGGATCGACGCCAGCGTCTGCGGGCTGAAGAACGGATGCAGGATGCGGCGGTACCGGGTGTGTTCGGGCGGGTCGAAGCCGAGCGGCACCATCGGCACCGGGCTGATCATGTCGTCGTAGCTCGTCTTCGACGAGTACGTCGCGGGATCCCGCAGTGCGGCAAGCACATCCTCACGGCGGGTGAAGTAATAGGAGTCGTCGCCGTAGAGCACCGGGCCGAGTTCGCGCAGTCTTGCCCAGCCCGCGGCGCGGTCGTGGGTCATCGGCAGGTCTTCGTAGCGGACCGGTGGGGGCAGGTTTGCAGAGGTTTCAGTCATGTCACATTCGTTGCTAGAAGGGTGATCGGAAGGTCGTACACAGAAAGGTCGATTTCGTCGAGATAGGAGCCCTCACCGGAGAAGCCTTGGCGGAACCGCGTGACCGAACCGTGGCGTCGGGTCACGGCCTCGGCCGCTGCGGCATCGGGCACCCGCAGCACCACCGTATAGACGCCCTCGCCGTGTGCGGCGAGGAAATCGTTGACCGACGACGCCACCGACGCCGTGGATTCCGGTATGGGGCTGATGAGTTCGAGTCCTCCTTCCCAGTCCAGTTGGACGGTGACGCCGAGTTCGGTCAGCTCGGCGGGGTTGAACGTGAAGCCGAGCTCGGTGAACATCCGGGCGACGTCGGCCTGCCGCTCGGGTGCGACGGCGAACACCACGTGATGCAGTCGGGAGCCTCGATCGGTCATCGCCGCACCAGTCCCCGGGGTCGGATGAGGCCGAGATCCAGATGGGTCAGCCAGCCGGGGGCGGCGTCGCAGACGTCGGGGATCGCGTTGATCGCGCACATCGCGGTCCAGTCGTAGCCGGGGTGGGTCATCGTCGCGCCGGGTGGGTCGACGCCTTCGAGCGTGAGCTCAGTCGGTGGGTCACCCTCGATCACGATGCGATACCGCGTCTTACCCCAGTCCCATGCGGGGTCCAGTTGGTCGGGGCCCGCGGTCAGATAGATGGCGTGGTAGACGATCAGCGGATCACCCTCGACCCATGCCGTCCACTCGTGGTGCTGTGCGGCGACAGTGCCGCGACCGATCACCCCGAGTTCGTGGGGGATGTCGGTGGTCGCGGTGGCGGCCCGCAGGTCGGCGGTCACGTCGTCGATGCGCACGCCGAGTCCGTCGGCGACCATGTGCATCGACTGTGCGAAGAACGGCACGCCGAGCCCCAAAATCGTCGGCTCGGAGAGGAATGCGTCCTTGTCCTTCCCGAAACCCATCCAGTCGATGTGGTCGAGGGGGGCGTCGGTGAGCACGTTGACGACTTCATAGACCTGGATCTTGTCGACCCTGCTGACGACGCGGGCCAGGGTGAGCGGCAGGATGTCGCCCGCATAGCCGGGGTGGATGCCGCCGGCGTGAAATGAGGTGCCGCCGTCGCGGCAGGCGCTCCGGATCTTCTCGCCGGCCTCACCGAAATCGGCTGTCGGATAGAACAGACCGCTCGTGGTGACGACGTTTTTACCGGACCGCAGCAGTCGGCATACGGTGTCGACGTCCATGATCACCGGGGTGTAGAACACACAGTCGGCGTCGAGGGCGATGATCGACTCGACGTCGTCGGTGGCCCGCACGCCGATCGGGCCGATGCCCGCGATCTCGCCGGCGTCCTTGCCGGCCTTGTCGTTGTTGTGCACCAGAACACCGACGAGGTCGAACACCGGACACTGGGCGAAGTGCCGAAGTCCGACCTGTCCGACGTCGCCGGTCATCCACTGGATCACCCGGTATGTGGTCTCAGACATTGAGCACTCCCCGCGGAAGTAGCAGCGGCAGGTCGTTGTAGGTCGCGATCCCGGGAGGCGCCGCCACCACCGCGGGAATGGCGGTGATCGCAGGCACGGCGACGATCGACAGCCCGAGCATGATGTAGTCGTCCAGCGTCTCACCGACGAAGCCGGCAGGCGGAAGGAAGCTCAGCGTGGTCTTGATCGTCGGCGTGCCTTGAACCTCGACGGTGTATCCCATGTCGAGTTCCCAGTCGGGATCCAGGGTTTGGCCCTTGCGCCAGCGTCCGCGGATCTCGATGACCTCTTTACCGCCGACGATCCCCTTCCAGCCGACGTCGACGCCCGCCACGCAGCCCTTGGCGATCGTCCAGTCGCCGGGCAGGTGGAGGTCCTCGGTGGTCTGGGCGTAGGCGACGTCGCACACCAGGTCGTCGAGTTCGACGCCCAGCGCGTCGGCGACCAACATGACGCCGTCACGGAAGATGCCCGAACCCTTGGTGGTGATTTCCACCAGATCGGGCTGGTCGATGGGATAGCCGAAGCCCATGGGCTTTTCGGTGGCCGGGGAGTTGTAGATGGTGGTGTCGATCGCCTCGATGACCGACACCTTGTCCACCTGCTCCGACAGTCCCGCCGAGACGATCGCGAACAGCTGGATGAAGCCGGGGTTGATACCGCTGCCGAAGATCGTCGCCCCGCCCTGCCGGCAGGCGTCGGCGACGCGCTCGCGGCCCTCGCCGAGGAAGTGGCCGGTGACGAACTCCGACGTGGACACGATGTTGATCCCCGCCCGCAGGATCCGCACCATCTCGTCGACGTCGGCGAACATCGGGTTGTAGACCACGCAGTCGGGCCGCAGCGCCAGCAGCGCGTCGACGTCGTCGGTGGCGCTGACTCCCAGCGGAGCCATGCCGCACAGCTCGCCGACGTCGCGGCCGACCTTGTCCTTCGACCACGCGTAGCAGCCGACCAGTTCGAATTGCGGGTTGAGCGCGACCGCACGCACCGAGCGCTGACCGACATTTCCCGTCGTCCACTGAACGATGCGATACGTCATGCCGCTGACCGTTCGGCCGGTTGGAACACCACCGGAATCGAGCGGAACCCCCGCGTCACCGAGCTGCCGTGGAAGTGGGACGCATGCTCGGGGTCGAGCGCGTAATCCGGTATCCGCGAGAGCACCTGTTCGAGGCCGACCTGGAACTCCAGCCGCGCGAGGTTGGATCCGAGGCAGCGGTGCACGCCCGCACCGAACCCGAGATGCCGGTTCTCCCGGCGGTCCAGGATGCATTGGTCGGCGTCGGGAAACACCGATTCGTCACGGTTGGCCGAGGCGTAGTTGACGATCACCGATTCGCCGGGGCAGAACGCCTGGCCGCTCAGTTCGGTGTGGTGGGCGACGGTGCGCGGGATTCCGTGAATGGATCCGCCGAAGCGGATGAACTCCTCGACGGCCCGCGGCAGGATGTCCGGCTCGTTGATCAGCCGGTTGCGCTCGCCGGGATGTGTCGCCAGATGGTGGAACGCGAACGACATTGCGTTGGCGGTTGTTTCGAGCCCGGCCTGCACGAGCAGCATGGCGTTGGCGACGACGTCGCCGAACGGCAGTTTCTCGCCGTCGATCTCCGCGCTGAGCAGGACGTCGATCATGTCGTCGCGCGCAGGTTGCTCGGTTCGTTGCGTCACCGCGTCGTGCAGGTGCTGATACAGCCCGCCCCAGGCGCCCATCCGAGCTTCCTCGGTGTCGCCGTTGAGCGCGGTGTCGGTCAGGTCGATGCACAGCGGCACATCCTCGGTCGGCATGCCGAGAACGTACTTGAAGAAGACGATGCCGGGCTGCCGCCAGGCGACCTGCGCCAGGTCGCCGGATCCGGTCTCGATGAAATCGTCGATCAGCCGATCGGTTTCGGCACGGATCTGGGGTCGCAACGCCTTCATCCGCGCGGGCGAGAAGTACGGGTTGAGCACCTTGCGGAACTTCTGTTGGCGCGGCGGGTCCAGGGTGATGACCAGATCACCGGCGAGCCGTTCGGAGGCCTCGGGGGTGGGGTTGCTCGAGAAGTGCTCCCAGTCCTGCAGGAGCCGGTAGCACTCCTGGTAGCGCACCGCCACCCACGCGCCGCCGGGCGTGGCGGACAGAAACGGCGTGTCGGTGTGGGCGAACGGGGCGGTGCGCCGCATCACCGCGTAGACGTCGTAGAGGAAATCGTGGTCGTTGAAATCCTCGTGACGAAGATCCCAGTTCTGCGCGTGTTGTTCTGGGGGCAGGCTCACGGCGTTCCCTGCTGTTCGGCCTGCTGCTGGGCCGCCTTGCGGGCTTCGCTTTCTTCGTGGATGCGCACGAGTTCACGAAACCCGATCCGGTCGTACTTGGGCACCGGCTGGATTCCCCACTCGTCTTGGGCGGTGTCCTTGCCCTCGGCGCCTTCCGGCGGTCCGAGCACCGGGTAGGGGACCTTGCATTCGAGGGTGTCGTCGGAGTAGCGGACCTTGAGCAGCCCGCTGCAGATCTCGGTGAGGCTCAGCGTCGGATATCCGTACCAGACCGCCATGAACGGCAGCGTGAACGCGCCCTCGATGACCAGCGCGATCAAACAGACCAGCACCGCCCGCTTAATGTACTTGTGCATCCGCGCGTAGTACGGCGTGGTGCCGGGGGGCAGGTCGTCGGCGGGGTCCTTCTCGTCGGTGGTTGACGAGTTCGGTGATGTCGTCATGGTGTGCTCCTTTTGAACCTGTTCAGTCCGAGAAGATTTCGCGGTTGACCGTGTGCAGATAAGGGATGGCCAAGAACGGCGTGATGTAGAAGATGTCGTAGAGCCACCAGCCGATGACCGGGAACAGCACACCGGCGTAGCGGGCGTCGGCGTACATGGTCATGTTGAACACGTAGGCGCACCAGATCACCACGCCCATCCAGCAGGTGATGATCATCCACTGGTGTCCCCAGCGTTTCATCTGCAGAAAGCCGATCGCCGCGGCGCAGCGCATCGCGAAGACGGTGAGGATCAGGCCCGCGACATAGGCCTTCTCGCCGGGCACCGCGGAACCGCCGACCCACGGTTCGTTGTAGTGCCAGAAGTAGGCGGCGTCGAACATGTGGCCCCACCCGATCATCAACACCCGGTTGATCAGCGTGTGGTTGGCCACCAGATCCAGCGCCCAGCCCAGGCTGTTGAGCATCCCGTCGATCAGCACCAGATAACCGATCAGGGTGACGATCATCGGCCGCACCGACAGCCCGGCGCGCGCGGCCTGGCGTTGCAGCCACACACCGCGCATGAAGATGGGGAAGCCGATGAGGCCGGGTGCCCACATGCCCATCAGCGCGGCACCCGCGATCATCCACTTGTCGGCACGACGCTGGGCGAGCCGCGACTCTTCGTGGTGGTCCTCGAGACTGACCGTCGCGGTGGCGCTCACAGCGACCACCACCCCCGCTCGAAGGACATGTAGAGCTGGATGAGAAACATCGCCAGCAGATAGCCGTAGATGACGATCTGCAAGATGATGAGCGCCCGCTTGCGCTGTTTCTCCTTGGGGTCCATGGCGATTCCTTCCTAGTGGGCAGGGCTCGAGTTGTCAGCGGCGGCCAGGCTCGCCACCGCCACTTCACGCAGTCCGTCGGTGACCGCCCCGTCGCTGGACAGCGGCGCGAGGATGCAGGCCTCGGCGGCGTCCAGTTCGGATGCGCCGCCGGCGATCATGGCGGCGGCGGTGACCAGGACGCGGGTCGACGGGGGCTCGAAGTGGAATGCCTCGTCCGCGGTGCGGATGGCGTTGGCGCACTGGACGAGACTGGTGGCCGTCGGCAGCGCGACGCCGGTTTCGGCGACGATGACCTCGGCCTCGCGGTCCGGCGGCAGGTACCGCATCGGAAGCGTGACGAAGCGCTGCCGGAACGACGGCTTGAGCTCCTTGAGCGAACTGCGGTAGGCCGGGTTGTACGAGCACACCAGCATGAACGTCTCGGGGGCACGGACCACCTCGTCGGCCCGGTCGAGATAGAGCGTGCGCCGGTGGTCGGTCAGCGAATGCAGCACCGCGAGCGAGTCGTGGCGCGCCTCCACCACCTCGTCCAGATAGCAGATGGCCCCGGCCTTGACGGCCCGGGTCAGCGGCCCGTCGGTCCACACCACGTCGCCGCCGGTGACCATGAACCGGCCGACGAGATCCGAGCTGGTCAGGTCGTCGTGGCAGCTGATCGTGACGACGGGCCGGCGCAGCAGCGCGCCCATGTGCTCGACCAACCGAGTCTTACCGCACCCGGTCGGCCCGGTGAGCATGACGGGCAGGTGCCGGTGATAGGCCTGCTCGAACAACTGAACTTCGTTGCCGTTCGCGAAGTAGGTGTCGGCGGTCTTGGGTGTCATCGGTGTGGGTGGCTCCTCGGTTGGCTGTCGATCAGGCCGCGACGAGTTCGCGGTGGACATGGGCGAGCACTCGCGGCAGGTCCTCCACGCGCCGGATGCGCTGGGACCGGCGGGGTCCGAAGACCTCCGGAAGGGGGTCGACGCGGGTCGGTCCGACGCCGACGTAGTAGATGGAGACGCCCGCGTCGTTGGCCTCCTCGACCGCATGGGCGGCGTCGGCCCACGCATAGCGGCCCTCGTAGCCCTCGTCGGATATCAGCCCGTCGCCGATCACGATCAGCAGGCGGCGTTCCGACGGCTGGGCCAGCAGCCGGCTTGTCAAGTGCCGCAACGGAGCCCCTAGCCGGGTGTAGCCGCCGGTGGCCAGGCCCAGGCGACTCGGTGGCACGAAGCGCCGGTCTTCGAAGTTCTTCAGACAGCTGACCTCGACCCGGTGCCTGGTGTTGCCGGTGAATACGAAGATGCCGTGGCGTTCGCGGGCATGGGTCATGGCCCGCGACAATGCGTCCGCGCAGGCCAATTCGAGCTTGAAGATCCGACCGCCGTGCACACCCAGCGACGAGCTGCCGTCCAGAAGCAGCGCGGTGGTGACGTCGCGGCTGCTGGGCAGCAGTTCCCGGAAGATGCGGGGCTCGACCGCCTCGCCGGTGCGCAGGTCGATGTAGTGGTTGACGTATTGCTCGACGTCCAGGTCGGAACCGTCTTCCAGACGGTTCTTCATCGTGCGATGCGTGTGCTCCTCGAACCACTTGCGCAGGTCGGCGGACACCATTCCCGGCTCGCGGGTGTGGCTGATGCGCGCGTGTTCGAGCACCGCCACGTGATCGCGCATGAAGCTCTTGGTCCACTGGTTCCATTCCGGGTAGGGAATACCGGGCCGGTGCTCGGGTGTGACGTCGAGGTCGTTGTCCTGTGGGCGACTCGGTGGCGGCAGGTTCGGGTTGCGCACACCGCCGTCTCCGCCGACGGGTACCGAATACGGCCGCGGCAGACGTTTTTGGTTGGTGGTCCACGGCATCCGCCCGAAGCTGCGGCGCAGCTTGTCCGACAGGCCCTGTGGCACCGTGTACGCCAGCGGCAATCTGCCCACCAGGGCAGGCACGTCGAGCGGCCGGCCCTCGCGCGCCAGCGAGACCGCGTGCTGCAGCATCGCCTCGGCGGACATGTCGGCGGGCAGCGCCTCGACGTCGGGCAGCAGTCGCTGCGTTTCGGCCATCAGCCCGGGCCAGTTCGTCGCCACCCACCCGATGGCGACACCGGCCTCGACCAGGGTCAGCGCGCGAACCTCGCGGGCGGTGAGCTCGTTGAGCCGGTAATCGGCGAGGCGCTCCTTTGACGGTGAACACTGAAGCGCGACACCGCATGTCAATGTCCGACGGGTCCAGTCGCGGGCCGGTGAGGGATAGGGCACCTGCACGTAGTCCAGCCTGGCGCTGAGGCTGAAACGGCGGTGCTCGCCGGTCACCAGGCGCACCCCCTCGCGGCGTTGCCCACTGAGGGCGACGGCCGTGACCGCGCAACTGCGTTCGATCGCCATGGCGTGCGCGTCGGACAGATCGGTCATCGCGGTCCTAGAACGTGCCCAGGCTGGAGAACATCCAGTACCAGAACCAGATCACCAGCGCGGCACCGCCCCACGCCCCGACGTATCTCAATATCTCCCATAACCAGGCCCACACGTGGTTCTCCTCTGTTGTCGAGTCATCGCACTTGCAGTCCGCGCATCGCGGTCGAGACCAATTTGGCCAGCATCGTGGCGCGGGTGTCGGGGTTGTCGGTCGTGGTCAGCACGCCGTAGATGCCGAGCAGGAAGAACGTGGCGCTGTAGAAGGCGTCGACCTCGGGATGAACCTCGCCGTCGCCGCGCGCGCGTTCGAGTTCGGCAACCAGCAGGACGATCACCGGATGGTCGGTCCACTCGTCTCTGTGCGATCGGGTCGGGGAGAAGTGCAGTGCCAGCAGTTCGGTGAACAGCACCGGCCCGAAGCGGTGCTCGAGGTCGGTGACCAGATCGACCACCGCCGTCAATGTGGTGAGCAGGTCGTGGCGGTGCTCGAGGAACGTGCCGAATTCGGCGGCCATGCGCGCCTCTTCACGGCACTCCAACTCCAAGAGCACATGTTCCTTGCTGGGGAAGTGAAAGTAGAACGTGCCGTGTGCCACGCCCGCCGCCGCCGCGACGGCGTTCACGTCCGCGCCCGCCATACCCGATCGCTTGAACTCGGTGATGGCCGCCGCGAGGATGCGTTCCCGCGTCTGCAGTCGGCGCGCCTCGCGGGTCGAGACCTTCACCGGTGACGTCATGGTTCGCCCTTTGTAGCGCAGCTACTGACTGAAGTCAATGAGTGTGGTCAGTCAGAGAAGATCTCGCGGTTGACTGAATGCAGATAGGGGATGGCCAGGAACGGAGTGATGTAGAAGATGTCGTAGATCCACCAGCCGACCACCGGCAGGATCACCCCTGCGTAGCGCACGTCGGCGTACATGGTCATGTTGAACACGTAGACGACCCAGATCACCACGCCCATCCAGCAGGTGATGATCATCCACTGGTGTCCCCACCGCTTCATCTGCAGGAACCCGATTCCCGCGGCGATCCGCATGCAGAAGACGGTGAGGATCAGGCCGACCTCGAGCGCCTTCTCGCCTGGCCCCGCCGCACCACCGAGCCACAGTTCGTTGTAGTGCCAGAAGTAGCCGGCGTCGAACATGGCGCCCCAGCCGTTCAACAACACTCGGGCCAGGATCGTGTGGTGTGCCACCAGGTCCAGTGCCCAGCCGAACACGTTGATCGCCGCGTCGACGATCACGCAGTAGCCCAGCAGCGTCACCAGCATCGGCCGGACGGTCAGACCGTCGCGCTGCGCCTTGCGCAGCAGCCACACCCCGCGCAGGAACAGCGGCAGACCGAAGATGCCCAGCGCTGCGGTGCCGATCAGCACGCTGCCCGAGATCAGCCACTTGTCGGCATGGCGTTGTGCTTGCCGCGAGCGTTCCATGTGCTCGTCGAGGCCGCTTGTGGTCGCGGTCATCGCGGGATTCACGGGCACCTCCTGCTGCTTGGGTGCTCCGAAGCCTGTCAGCAACGCTGACTGTAGTCAACCAATCAGCGTGTCTCGATGCCGCGCAAGGTCCTGGCCACGAAATCGTCGAGCATGGCGCTGCGGTTCGGCCAGTCGTGCGTGGTGGTCAACAGCGCATACAGGCCGAGGAGGAAAAACACCGCGCTGTTCATCGGATTGACGTCCGATGCCACCTTGCCGGCCTGTTGGGCACGTTCGATCTCTTGGGCGACCCGGACGATGACCGGGTGCTCGTGGCTTTCGTCGGCGGGTCGGGTCTGCGAGAAGTGCAGCGCGAGAAAGTCCTTGAACAAGACGGCACCGAGGCGGCGCTCCAGCCCCAGAACCAGCCGGACGGCCTCGGTGAGGATGGCGGGCAAGGTGCGCTTGGCTGCCGCGAACCGGCCGAGCTGTTTGGCGATGCGTTCCTCTTCGCGGCGTTCCAGCTCGAGCAGCACGTGCTGCTTGGTGGGAAAGTGGAAGAAGAAGGTGCCGTGGGCGACTCCCGCCGCGGCGACGATGGCGCCGACATCGGCCTCACCCATCCCCGACCGTTTGAACTCGGCGATGGCCGCACCCATCAGTCGCTCACGCGTCTGCAGGCGCTTGGCCTCGCGCGCAGAGGGTTTGTCCACCACAGCCATGATTCGACGATAGCAACACTTTTCTTGCCATGGCATTTGTGATTGACTGCAGTCAATTTCACGGAGGAGTCGCCCATGGCGTTGGAACAGTTCAACCTCGACGGGCAGGTGGCCATCGTCACCGGTGCGGGCAAGGGTGTGGGGCAAGGCATCGCCAGGGTGTTGGCCGAAGCGGGTGCCACGGTGGTCGGCACCGCACGCACCGAGTCGGACATCGTCGCAACGATCAACGGCATCGAAGAGGCCGGCGGCAAGGGGCTGGCTCTGGTCGCCGACGCGATGAGCCGTCCCGACGGTGAACGTGTGGTGGCGACGACCATGGAGCGCTTCGGTCGCCTCGACATCCTCGTCAACAACGTCGGCGGCTCGACGTACGCACGCTTTCTCGACATCACCGACGAGGACTTCAGGCACACCTTCGACTGGTGCGTCACCTCCGCGTTCATCATGAGCCAGCTCGCCGCACCGCACATGCTCGAGGCCGGTCACGGCTCGATCGTCAACATCTCCTCGGGCTCCGCGCGTTTCGGCATCCGGGCGCTGACCGCCTACTGCACCGCCAAGGGCGCACTGGAGGCGCTCACCCGGGCCATGGCACAGGAGCTGGCCCCCAAGATCAGGGTCAACGCGATCGCACTGGGCTCGTTCGGCACCGACGGGCTGCAAAGCAGCCTCGACCTGATGCCGGGCTCGCTGGAGAAGATGTTGGAGTCGACACCGCTGCATCGCCTCGGCAATGTCGAGGACCTCGGACGGCTGTGTGTCTACCTGGCCACCCGGGACTGCTACGCCACCAACTCCATCTTCCACGTGGACGGCGGCATCGACTCGAACAACTCGCCCCTGCCGATCCCCGACTACTGATCGAGAACGGACACCAGATGCGAAGAGTCGTACAGTTTTCCACCGGCAACGTCGGACAGCACTCGTTGCCCGCGCTGATCGGCCGCCCTGACTTGGAGCTCGTCGGTGTGCACGCCGCCAGCCCGGACAAGATCGGCAAGGACGCGGCCGAACTGTGCGGGCTTGCCGAAGCGACCGGCGTCGTCGCCACCGACGACATCGATGCGCTGATCGCGCTGAAGCCGGATTGCGTGGTGTACACCGCGCTTGGCGAGACACGGCCGACGGAAACCCTCGAGGAGATGTCGAAGTTCCTGGCCGCGGGCATCAACGTCGTCGGCACGTCGATGGTGTGGCTGGTGACGCCGCACCAGATCGACGACTGGCTTCGGACGCCGTTGCAGGCGGCCTGCGAAGCGGGCAACTCGTCGCTCTACGTCAACGGCATCGATCCGGGTTACTCGGGGGACACGGCAGCGCTGGCCGCCCTGAGTCTGGTGACCCGTGCGGAGTCGGTCGCCGTGCAGGAGGTCTTCGACTACGGCAATTACGACGACTACGAATACACCGGAACGGCAATGGGTTTCGGAGCCGGCCCGGACGACGAGCGGCCAATGGCGTTTCAGCCCGGGGTCATCGCGTCGATCTTCGGCGGCCTGGTGCGCAACCTCGCCCGTCATCTCGACGTCGAACTCGACGAGGTCCGCGACCGCTACGAGCCGTGGTACACCGACAGCCGGATCGAATGCAAGATGATGACCGTCGAACCCGGCGGGCTGGCCGGAATCCGCTTCGCCGCCGAGGGGGTACGCGGCGGTGAGCCCGTCATCACCGTGGAGCACACCACCCGACTCACCCCCGCCGCGGCGCCGGATTGGGAGTATCCACCCGACGGGCATTCCGGTGTGCACAAGGTGGTCGTGGAGGGTGAGCCCCGCATCGAGGTGAACACCCTGCTGTCGCATCCGACCCTCGACGTCACCGAGGCCGGGTGCGTCTCTACGGCCGCCCGCGTGGTCAACGTCATCGACTGGGTGTGCCGCGCTCCGGCGGGCATCGTCTCCGTCGAGGACATCCCGCCGGCCGAGATGGTCCGCGGCCTGATGTGGTGAGAGGGCTCTTCTTTCCCGCGAGCAGACGCAAAAGTCGGCCATCCGCGGCGTGTCGCGCGCACTTTACGTCTGCTCGCGCAGGGCGCGCTTGAGCACCTTCCCGTAACTGTTCTTCGGCAGTTCGTCGATGAACTCGTAACGCTTCGGCCGTTTGAACCGGGCGATGCGCTCGAGCAGATGCGCGTCGAGTTCCTCGGCCGACGCCGAGCCGACGATGAACGCCACCACGACCTCGCCCCACTCCTCGTCGGGAGCGCCGACGACGCCGGCCTCCTCCACGCCGGGGTGCTCGAGTAGCACCTCCTCGACCTCGCGGGGATAGATGTTGCTGCCGCCGCTGATCACGACATCCTTGGAGCGGTCGCGCAGCGTCAGAAAGCCCCGCTCGTCGAACGAGCCCATGTCGCCGGTGTGCAGCCAGCCGTGCCGAAGCGTCTTCGCGGTGGCCTCCGGGTTGGTCCAGTACCCGACCATCACCACGTCACCGCGGCAGACGATTTCACCCACCTCGCCGACGGCGGCCGGGGTGCCGTCTTCGCGTAGCACCGCGACGTCCACCCCTGACCGCGCGTAGCCGACCGAGCCCAGGATGGCGTCGTCGGTGCCTACGTGGTCGGCGCGGCGCAGTCCGGTGATCGTCATCGGCGCCTCGCCCTGTCCGTAGAGCTGGACGAAGATCGGGCCGAACGCCGCCATCGCCTTCTTCAGGCTGTCGACGTACATCGGGCCGCCGCCGTAGACCACCGTGTTCAGGTTGGCAGGGCGGGGGCGGCCGGTGGCCACCAGTCGCTGCACCATCGTCGGTGCCAGGAACGCGCTGCAGCCGGGATGATGTTCGCACAGGTCGAGGAATTCCTCCGGTTCGAAGGCGCCCGACGCGGGGATCACCTGCCGCGCGGCCCGCAACACGTACGGCGGTACGTAGAGCCCGGAGCCGTGCGACATCGGCGCGCCGTGCACCAGACTGCAGTTCTGGTCGGGGGAGTCGAAGTCGGCCAGGTGCGCGACGGTCATCGCCATCAGGTTGCGGTGGGTGAGCATCGCGCCCTTCGAGCGGCCGGTGGTGCCGCTGGTGTAGAACAACCACGCCAGCGCCGACGGATCGGTGTCGCGCGGCGAGGCGATGGGCTCGGCGGCCAACCGGCTCGAATAGGCCGCAGAGTCAACGGCTTCGATCGGCACCGAGGTCAGCGGCGCCAGCTCGGCGCCGATCTTCGGCGACGCGAACACCTGCGAGACGCCCGCATCGTCGAGGATCTGTTCCATCTCGAGGGGGTGCAGTTTGTAGTTCAGCGGTACCACCACGCACTCGGCTGCCCACGCGGCGAACATCAACTCGACGATCTCCGGGCGGTTCTCACTGGCGATCGCGATGCGCGCGCCCGGCGCCCCCAGCGTGGTGGCCAGCCGCAGCGCGCGCGTGCGCAGTTCGGACCAGGTGTGCAGTTGGCGCTCACCGTGATACACCGCGCCCCGGTCACCGCAGCGACTCGCGGACTGCTCGAGAAGTTGGAACAGGTTCAACGCGCGACCCATTCGGAGTTCAACGCGAAGTCCGACAGGTACTTCGTCGAACTCCACCCGCCGTCGACGACGATGGTCTGGCCGTTGATGAAGCTTGCTCCCTCGGAGCACAAAAACGCCACGGTGGCGGCGATGTCGTCGACCTCGCCCAACCGCGGATAGGGCGTCATCTCGGTGTTGATCTTGCGGAACCGGTCGTCATCGAGCCTGGTCGCCACCATCGGGGTCAGCGTGACTCCGGGCGCGACGGCGTTGCAGCGGATGCCCTGCGGACCGTACTGGCAGGCGATGTGGGCGGTCAGTGCCGTCATTCCGCCCTTGGCCGCCGAGTATGCCCCGCCGCGTAGCCCACCGACCACCGCGAAGGTGGAGGTGATGTTGATGATCGCCGACCCGGACTTCATGTGCACCACGGCCTCGCGGGCCAATCGGAACGGTGCGCGCAACATCAGGCCGAGGAAGTAGTCCAGCGACTCGTCGTCGGTCTCGTGCAGCGGTTTGGGGCTGCCCACCCCCGCATTGTTGATCAGAAAGTCGATGCGGCCCCATCTTTGGAGCGCGGTGTCGACGATGCGCCGCGGCGCGTCCTCGGCGGTCAGATCGGCGGCGACGGTGGCCACGCGGTCGGGATCGCCGATCGCCGCCTCCAGTTCGGCCAGCCGGGCCTCGTCGCGGCCGGTGCCCAGCACCGCCATGCCCATCTCGGCGAGCTTTGTCGCGCAGCCCGTTCCGATGCCGCTGCTCGCCCCGGTCACGATCGCCACTTGCGCCATGTCATTTCCCCTTCAGCAGAGTCGCCCGGATCTGGTGCTTGAGGATCTTGCCCGCATCGTTCTTGGGCAGCGCATCCCAGACCACCACCCGCTCGGGGATCTTGAACTTGGCCAGCCCCTGTCCGATCAACAGCTCTCGGATGTCGGACAGCTCCGGCGCCGGAGCATCGCCGGCCACGATCACCGCGCAGGCCCGTTCACCGGTGCGGTCGTCGGGCACCCCGACGACCGCGATCTCCGCGATGCCCGGATGGCCGATCAGCAGGTCCTCGACCTCCTTGGGCGAGATGTTCTCGCCGTTGCGGATGATGATGTCCTTGGCCCTGCCGGTGACGACGAGATGATCGTCGTCGACCCAGCGGCCCAGATCGCCGGTGCGGAAATAACCTTCGTCGTCGAACGCGGCGGTCTCGTCCTCGGTGTGCAGATAGCCGACGAGCATCTGCGGGCCACGCGCGCAGATCTCACCGTCGACGAGTTTGATGTCGGCGATACCGGCCCGGCCGTCGGTGTCGGCCGCATGCTCGATGTCGTGCAGCGATCCCACGGTGGTGACGGGCACCTCGGTGGACCCGTACACCCGGCTCATCGCGGCGTGGTCGAAGTAGTCGGCCGCGGAGCGGATCAGCGACGGGGGCACCGACGCGCCGCCGCAGATGAACACCTTCAGATCCGGCAGGCGGGTCTCGGCGCGTTCGGCGGCGGCGAGTAGTCCGTCGAGAAACGTTGTGGCGCCAGCCATGTGGGTGCTGCGTTCGGCGAGCATCAGGCTCACCGCGGCGTCGGCGTCCCAGCGCTCCATCAGCACCGCCGTCGTGCCCAGCAGCAGCGGACATTCGAACGCGTAGATGGAGCCGCCGATGTGGGCGATCGGCGACGGCACCAGAAACGAGTCGCCCGCGGCGACCAGCCAGTGCTCGCCGATCTGACGGATCAGGGCGTGGATCGAATTATGGCTGTGCAGCACGCCTTTCGGACGGCCGGTGGTGCCGGAGGTGTACAGGATCATGCGCACCGCGTCGGGATTGAGCACCGGCAGCACCGCCGGATCCGTCTCGGCGACCAACGACTCGTAGGAGGTGTGCCCGCCGGCGGGCCCGCGCAGCACCACGACCTCGGGTGGTGACGCGACCCCGGCGACGACCCGGCTCAGCATCGCGGCATAGTCGTGACCGCCGAAGCCGGCGGGGACGAAGACCGCCCTGGTGTCGGCATCCGACAGGATGAACTGCAATTCGCGGTCGCGCAGCGACGGCAGGATCGGGTTGACCACCATGCCCGCCAGCGTCGCGCCCAGGTAGATGACCGCGGCCTCGTGCCAGTTCGGCAGCATGAACGACACCGTGCTGCCGGCGGGCATCCGGGCGGTCAACGCGTGGGCCATCGCCATGGATTGGCGGTGAAGGCTCTGACAGTCCAGTCGGATGTCGCCGTCCACCAACACGGTTCGGTCCGGGGTGGACCTGGCGGCGTCGCGAAGTGAGTCGGCAAGGGTCTCGCGAACCCACAGCCCGCGCCGGTAGGCGTCGGCCGCGCGCGACTCGTCGACCCTCATTGGCCCGCCTGGCGCCTGACTCGGCGCATGGTCATCGTGTGCCGGTACCGCGAGGACGGGTGGGTGTTGACGGTGACCTGCGCGACCTCTCCGTCGGAGGTGGTGTAGGTGCGTTGCAGCTCCAGGGCGGCGCTGCCCGGTGCGACCTTGAGCGCGTCGGCGAGTTCGGCGGACACCGGTATCGCCGAGATCTCCTGGCGCACCTCGACGATGCTCACCCCGAACAAATCCTCGATCAGCGGGAAGATCGGACCGGAGTGGCGTTGCAGCAGCCGGCCGACGGCCGCGAACGCCCGGTTGATGTAGTACTCGGTGGTGCACACCGGGGCGGCGCTGTCCTCGGCGCGCCGGTAGCCGCGCACGGCCAACCACTCGGTTCCGGCGGTCAGCCCGGTGCGCGCGGCGAGGTCGTCGTCGAGGGTGACCATCGCGTTGGACTCGATCGTCAGCTGGGCGCCGGAGGCGAATGCGAGCAGGTCGTTGATCGAGACCACGTCCTGCACATAGCTGTTGGTGGTCGGACGTGGCACCACCAGAGTGCCTGCGCGGGGGCGGGAGGCCACCAGGTTGTCCTCGCGCAGCCGGCGCAGTGCCTCGCGAACGGTGTAACGGCTCACCTCGAAACGTTCGCACAGCTGCTGCTCGGTCGGCAGTTGGGAACCGACCGGGTACACCCCGTCGACTATCTCTTTGCGCAGGGTGCGTGCGACCTGGAGATAGCGGTGGTTGGCGGCGGTCACGGTCATGTGCGGCGCAACGCCAGGATGCTGCCGTCGCCGTCGGCCGAGATGAACAGCGTGCCGTCGGCACCGACGGTGATGCCCGCGAACGGGCCCTGCGGGCCGGAGAACGGCGGCATCCCCCGCAGCGGCTTGGGAGTCACTCCGGGTGGCGCGCCGACGGGCAGACCGGTGGCGATCGTGGTGCGCTCGCCGCTGGCAATGTCGAACTCCACCACCTCCTTGGCGCCGGCGTCGACGACGTAGAGCTGCCGGCCTGCGACGGCGATGCCCTGCGGCCGCTGCAGACCGTCGAGCACCGGCTGCGTCGACCCGTCGACGCGCACCACCCGGCCCGCGCCCGATTCGGCCACCAGCGGCACCCCGTCGGGCGCGAACGCCACACCGACCGGGTCCTGCAGGCCCGACGCCACCACCTCGACGTTGCCCGAGTGCAGCGCGTGCACCCGGCCGGTGCCGAGTTCGGCGAACATCACGGTGTCATTCGGGCCGATCGCGACACCGTAGAGTTGATCGAATCCGTCTGCGAGGTAGTCGGTTTCGCCGTCATTCGGCCGGTAGCGCCCGATCTGGCCGCCCGACGTCGAGACGACGAAAACACCGGGCCCCGCGGGCGCCAACCCCCGCAGGAAGCCGGGGTAGCCGGGGGAGAACAGCATCCCGACGGTGCGCAGTGACCCGTCGTCGGCGGCGGCGTAGAAGTACGTGCCGTCGGCGACGTAGAGCGTGCCGTCCTGCCCGACCGCCAGATCCAGCGGCCAGTTCAGCCCGCCCGCGAGCACGGTGCGGGTCTGGCCGGAGCCGAGCACCTCGGTGATCTCACCGGTGAAGTTCGACACCAACAACCGGTCGCCGGCCAACGTCAGGTTGTCCAATCCGGGATTCAGTTGGGCCAGAACGGTTTTCTCACCGCTGCGCGGGTCGATCCGGAGCACCTGCCCACTGGCGACCTGCGTGCTGACGATGTCGCCCGCTGCGTCGAACTTCACCGCGTCGGGCACCCCGAGGTCGGCGGCGACGCGCTGGGGCTCGCCGGGGTCGTCGGGGTCTATCCGCCAGATCTCGTTGGCCGTCATCAGCGGGTAGTAGAGCCACCCGTCCGGGCCGACCTCCATCGCGTTGGGCGACGGCAGGTCCTCGAGAAGAACCCGGGTCGCGCCGGTGGCTCGATCGAGTTCCATCAACCGGCCGCCGTCGCGGCACTCGTTGACGAACAGTCGGTCGCGATGCACGGTGATGCCGTTCGCACACGGTAGATCGTCGCGCAGCACCCGGGTGGTGCCGGTGGGCTCGCGCACGCTGACCCGCCCGTCCATCACCTCGGTGGCGAACAGGTTGCCGCCCGAGTCGAACGCGACGTCGTCGGGCGCGATGATCTCACCGCCCTTGGGGCTCACGGTGTCGAGCCGGCCGGAGGCCAGGTCCAACGCGCTGATCTGGCTGCCCGTCACCTGCGCGACATAGACACGGCCGTCGGGCCCCGTGCGCAGACCGTTCGCGCCGAACAACCGGCTCGGCGCGGTGATCCTGTCGAGCCGCCAACCGTCGGTGGTGGCCGGGGCGGTCGCGGGGTACCGCGTCGTGGGAACGGTCATGACCTCGGACGTTATCAAGCCAGGCTAGTCCAGACAATATCTAAATTCATCCAACGCGTGGCCTTGACGCCGTGATAACCGCTGCGGAATAGTGTTCTGCGATATGCAGAGCATCATACGTTGTCCGGACAAATAGCATGGCCGGTCTTCTCAGCCTGGCCGGGCGGGTGGTCGTCGTCTCGGGTGCCGGTGGCGGTGGAATCGGCACCACGGTGACCCGGATGGCGGCCGAGGCGGGCGCCACGGTGGTCGCGGTGAGCCGGTCGTCGGAGAACCTCGACGAACACGTCGCGCCGCTGGCCCGGCGGGGCCTACAGGTCGTGCCCGTGGCCGCCGACGCCTCCACCGACGAGGGCATCGCCGCGGTGATGGACCGGGTGCACCGGACCGACGGCGACCTGTACGGGTTGGTGAACATCGCGGGCGGCGCCGCACCGTCGACGTGGATGCCCTCGACCCGCGTCACCCGGGAGGACTGGCGGGCGTTGTTCGCCGCCAACCTCGAGACGGCCTTCTTCATGAGCCAGGCCGTGGCCGCCGAGATCCGGAGTCGGCAGAAGCCGGGATCGATCGTCTCGGTGTCCTCCATCAGCGGACTGAACACCGCCCCGTTCCACATCGCCTACGGCACGGCCAAGTCCGCGGTGGCCGCGATGACGCGCACCATGGCCGTCGAGCTGGCCCTCGACAACATCCGTGTCAACGCGATCGCACCGGGGGTGACCGAGACCGCCGCCTCGCGCACCTATGTCGACGAAGATCCGGAGCGGGACCGCCGCGCGATCGCGATGGGTAGGCGCGGCACACCCGAAGAACAAGCCGGCGCCATCCTGTTTCTGCTGTCGGACCTGTCGAGCTACATCACCGGCCAGACGCTTCTCGTCGACGGCGGGCTGAACCTCAAGTGGACCCACCTCGGCACCGACAACACGTCTCTGTTCCTCAAGGACGAAGGTTTCCGCAGCGCGATAAGGAGATTCTGATGACCGACCTGGACGCGAAAGTCGATGCCTCCGAAGAGCTGTCCGAGCCGATGACGATCGGCGTGGAGGCCTACATCTCCGAGGACTACGCCCGCGCCGAGCGCGACAAGCTGTGGCGCAAGGTGTGGCAGCAGGTGGGCCGTGTCGAAGAACTGCCCGAGGTGGGCAGCTATCTGACCTATGACATCCTCGACGACTCGATCATCATCGTACGAACGGGCCCGAACGAATTCGCGGCGCACCACAACGTGTGCATGCACCGCGGCCGCCGACTGGTCGACACCCCCGAGGGCGCCAAGAACGCGTGCGCCAAGGCGCGCAAGTCGTTCGTCTGCGGATTCCACGGCTGGACATACGGTCTGGACGGCGCGTGTACCCACATTCGGGAACAGGACGACTGGAAGGGCGCCCTGACACCGCAGAACACCCACCTGGTGCCGGTCAAGGTCGACTCCTGGGGTGGCTGGCTGTTCGTCAACATGGACCCCGACTGCGAACCACTGGCCGACTACCTGTTCCCGGCCGCCAAGATCCTCGACCCGTTCGGTCTGGAAAACATGCGCTACAAGTGGCGCAAGTGGCTGTACTTCGACTGCAACTGGAAGGTCGCGATGGAGGCCTTCAACGAGACCTACCACGTGTTCACCACCCATCCGGAGTTCAACAAGTTCGGCGAGTTCAAGGGCTGGGCCAAGGCGCAGGGCAAGCACAGCAACATCGGCTACGAGGCGCCGAAAGACCTGGAGGCCACCAGATCCAAGATCAGGCTTGGCACCGGTGCAGATCCCCGGGTGTCGACCGCCGAGATGCAGGTCTACACGATGGAGGAGACCAACGCGACCACCACGCAGACGCTGGTCAACGCCGCCAAGCGGTTGGTCGACGAACTGCCCGAGGGCACTCCGGCCGACAAGGTGCTCGAACACTGGCTGTCGTCGGCGCGCCGCGACGACGAGGCCCGCGGGGTGATCTGGCCGACGATCCCGCCCGACATCCTCGGGCAGGCCGGCACCGCGTGGCAGCTGTTCCCGAACTTCCAGATCGGTCAGGGATTGACCAGTGCGCTGTGCTACAGCGCACGACCGCACCCGAGCTACGACCCGAACAAGTGCATCTTCGAGGTCGCGGTCTTCGAGTTGTTCCCGAAGGGCCAAGAGCCCCAGACCGAATGGGAGTACACCCCGAAGGACAGCCCGAACTGGCTGTCGGTGCTGCCGCAGGACTTCTCCAACATGGCAGCCGTACAGCAGGGGATGAAGTCGCTCGGCTTCAGTGGCACCAGACCCAATCCGTACCGCGAACGCAGCACGGTCAACCTGCACCATCAACTGTCCAAGTACATGGGCACCGGCCAACCACGGGAACTCTGATGACGATGTTTGGCAGCGGCTGCGCGCCGACCGAAACCCCCGACGACGTCGACATCGACCCGCTGCGGGAGAAGTACCGCCTGGAGCGCGAAAAGCGGTTGCGCCCCGACGGTTCCAAACAATACGTCGAGCTCACCGACGAGTTCGCCGGCTACTACGAGACCGATCCGTACACGCCGGTGGCGCCGCGCGACCCGATCACCGAGGAGATCGACGTCGCCGTCCTCGGGGGCGGGTTCGGCGGCCTGCTGTCGGCGGTGCACCTGAAGAAGGCCGGCGTCGACGACGTGCGCATCATCGAACTCGGCGGCGACTTCGGCGGGGTGTGGTACTGGAACCGCTATCCCGGCATCCAGTGCGACAACGAATCATATTGTTATATCCCGCTTCTGGAAGAGCTCGACTTCATGCCGAGCAAGAAGTTCGCCGACGGCGCCGAGATCTATCAGCACTGCCGCAACATCGGAAAGCACTTCGGCCTCTACGACAAGGCGATCTTCTCCACCCAGGTGCGCGATCTGCGGTGGGACGACGACGCCAAGCGCTGGCGCATCAGCACCAACCGCGGCGACGACATCCGGGCGCGGTTCGTGGTGATGGCCTCGGGTCCGTTCCACCGGCCCAAACTGCCCGGCATCCCCGGGATCACGGAGTTCAAGGGGCACAGCTTCCATTCGTCGCGGTGGGACTACGACTACACCGGTGGCGACTCCACCGGCGGCCTGCACAAGCTGTCCGACAAGAAGGTCGCCGTCATCGGCACCGGTGCGACCGCGATCCAGATCGTGCCGCATCTGGCCCGCGACGCCCAACACCTGTACGTGTTCCAGCGCACGCCGTCGACCGTCGACGAGCGCAACAACACGGCCACCGACCCGGAATGGGTCAAGACGCTGCAGCCCGGCTGGCAGAAGGAGCGGCAACGCAACTTCCACGCCTGGACGTTCGAGGGGATGGCGCCGGGCCAGCCGGATCTGGTGTGCGACTTCTGGACTGAACTGGGCCGCAACACCGCGGCCCGGGTGATGGCACTTGACGATCCGACGTCGCTGACGCCGGAACAGTTCATGGCGATCCGGGAAGAAGAGGACTACAAGTTGATGGAGCGGCTGCGCCGCCGCATCGACGACCTCGTCGAGGATCCCGCGACCGCGGAGGCGCTCAAGCCCTACTACCGGTTCCTGTGCAAGCGGCCGCTGTCCAACGACGAGTACCTGCCCGCGTTCAACCGTCCGAACGTCACGCTGGTCGACGTCTCGTCGTCGCAGGGCGTCGAGCGCATCACCGAGAAGGGATTGGTGGCCAACGGCACCGAGTACGCCGTCGACTGCATCATCTACGCCAGCGGTTTCGAGATCACCACCGACATCAGCAGGCGCTACTCCATCGACGCCATCGAGGGCCGGGACGGGCGCTCGCTCTACGACTACTGGCGCGAGGGCTACCACACCCTGCACGGCATGACCAGCCGCGGCTTCCCCAACCAGTTCTTCACCGGCTTCACCCAGGTCGGCATCTCGGCGAACATCGCCGCGAACTACGAACTGCAGGGCGAGCACATCGCCTACATCATCGCCGAGACCCTCGCCCGCGGCGCCACCACCGTCGAGCCGACCCAGCAGGCCCAGGACAACTGGTGCCGCACGATCCGTGAAACCGCCATCGACAACTCGGCTTTCGACGCCTCGTGCACCCCGGGCTATTACAACAACGAAGGCGGGGGCGGCGGTGAAGGTATCCGGTCACACCTCGGCGAACCCTACGGGCCGGGCTTCTACGCGTTCGGCGACCTGCTGGCCGAATGGCGGGACAAGGGCGATCTCGATGGCCTGGTCCTCGGAAACTAGCGATTTGTGTGCGTTTAGGAGCGGTGAGCGCTCCTTTCCGCACACAAATCGGAGGTTGCTATGAGATTCGATGACCGGGTCGCGGTTGTCACCGGCGCCGGGCGTGGACTGGGCCGGTCGTATGCGCTGCTGTTGGCGTCGCGCGGCGCGAAGGTCGTCGTCAACGATCCCGGCGGCGGCCTCGCGGGTGACGGCGTCAACGCCACACCAGCTGACGAGGTGGTGCGCGAAATCACCACGGCGGGCGGCCAAGCCGTCGCCAGCGTCGACTCGGTAGCCACTCCGCAGGGCGGTCAGGCGATCGTCGACACGGCATTGGAGCGCTTCGGCCGCATCGACATCGTCGTCCACAACGCGGGCATCGTGCGCTACGCGTCGCTGAAGGAGATGACCTACGACGACTTCGAGGCCGTGCTCGACGTCCATCTGCGCGGCGCGTTCCACGTGGTGCGACCGGCCTTTCCGGTGATGTGCGACGCCGGTTACGGCCGCATCGTGCTGACGTCGTCGATCGGCGGACTCTACGGAAACCACCGGGTGGCCAACTACGCCGTCGCCAAGGCGGGCGTGATCGGGTTGTCCAACGTGGCGGCCATGGAGGGCGCCGAGCACGGGGTGAAAAGCAACGTGATCGTGCCCGCTGCGGTGACTCGAATGGCCGAGGGCATCGACACCTCGGCCTATCCGCCGATGGGACCGGAGTTGGTGGCACCCGCGGTCGGTTGGCTGGCGCACGAATCCTGTTCGGTCACCGGGGAAGTGCTGATCGCGCTGGCGGGCCGGATCGCTCGGGCCGTCGTCGCCGAGAGTCCCGGCGTGTACCGGCCGTCCTGGTCGATCGAAGAGGTCGGGGAGCATCTCGCGGCCATCCGCGACATGTCGGAGCCACTGGTCTTTCCCGTCGTCCCCGACGGTCACGGCGACCACATCCGGTACAGCTTCGCGATGGCTGCCACGGGAGCTCACCATGGCTAGCGGACCACTGGCGGGCGTGCGTGTGGTGGATCTGACCGCGATGGTGGCGGGCCCCTACTGCACGCAGATCATGGCGGACATGGGCGCTGACGTCATCAAGATCGAACCGCCACAAGGGGATAACACGCGGTTCATCTCGGTGGGACCGGAGTCGGGCATGAGCGGGGTGTTCGTCAACGTCAACCGCGGTAAACGCAGCGTCGTGGTCGATTTGCAGACCGACGACGGCAAGGCGGTGATGCGGGCACTGATCGAACGTGCCGACGTGTTCATCCATTCGATGCGGTCCAAGGCGGTGGCCAAGCTGGGCTTCGGCTACGACGACGTGGCGGCGATCAACCCGGCCATCATCTACACGAACTGCTACGGATACGGCCGCCGCGGACCTGATCGCGACCGTCCGGCCTACGACGACACCATCCAGGCCGAGTGCGGACTGTCCGCCGTCCAACAGCAACTGACCGGTGAAGTGGACTACGTCGGCACCATCATGGCCGACAAGGTCGCCGGGCTGACCGCGCTGTATGCGACGACGATGGCGCTCTTCCACCGCGAGCGCACCGGGGAGGGTCAGGAGGTCGAGGTCGCCATGTTCGAGACGTTGGCGGCGTTCATGCTCGTCGAGCACGCCAACGGCGCCATGTTCGACCCTCCGCTCGGGCCCGCCGTCTACCCGCGCACCGTCGCGCCCAACCGCAGGCCGTACCGCACCAGCGACGGCTACATCGCCGCGCTGATCTACAACGACAAACACTGGAACGCGTTCGTCGACGCCGTGCGGCCCGCGTGGAACAGCGACGACTACGCCACACTCGAACTGCGCGCCAACAACATCGACGCGGTGTACGGGCTGGTGGCGCAGACCATGACGGAGCGCACCACCGACGAGTGGCTGGCGCTGTTCCGCAAGCTCGAGATCCCCGCCGCCGCGCTCAACACCCCGGGCGCGCTGTTCGACAACGAACACCTCAACGCGGTCGGGCTGTTCGAGACCGTGGACACCCCGCACGGGCCGGTGCGCTTTCCCGGTGTGCCGACGTGGTTCTCGCGCACCCCCGGCAAGGTTGCGGGTCCGGCGCCGCTGCTGGGGGCCGACACCGACGACGTGCTTGCCGAGCTCGGGCTGACCGAACATCAAGCCGCGGGATCGGGGTAGCGGTGGATTTCGAGATGGGGCCGAAGGCCGCGCAGCTGCGCGGCGAGTTGCGCACGTTGGTCAAAGAACATATACCCGACGGCTTTCTGGGCGCATTCACCGACGACCCCGACGACCTGGAGACGGCGCAGCGGTTCTGCCGGTTGCTGGCCGAGCGCAACCTGCTGTGCATGGCCTGGCCGGAGGAGTTCGGCGGAGGCGGCGCCTCGGTGTGGGAGCAGACGGTGGTGCGCGAGGAGATGTGGGCGCACCACGAACCGCGCGGGGCGCAGTACATGGGGGTCAACTGGGTCGGGCCGATCATCATGCGCCACGGCACCGAAGAACAGCAACGCAAGCACCTTCCGCCGATAGCGCGCGGTGAGGTGATCTGGTGTCAGGGGTTCTCCGAACCGGAGGCCGGCTCGGATCTGGCGTCGCTGCGGACCAGTGCGCGTCGTGACGGCGACGGCTGGCTGGTCAGCGGGCAGAAGATCTGGACGTCCTACGCGACGATGGCGCAGTGGTGCTTCCTGCTGGCGCGAACGTCGAAGGGCCAGAAGAAGCAACAAGGCGTGACCATTTTCCTTGTCCCGATGGACGATCCGGCGATCCAGGTGCGGCCGATCCGCGCCATGCTGGGCCCGCACCACCTCAACGAGGTGTTCTTCGACGACCTGCGGGTCACCGAGGCCGATGTGCTGGGCACCCTCGACGAGGGATGGTCGGTCGTGCAGGACGTGATGTCGTTCGAGCGGGTCGGCATCGCCCGCTACGCGCGCTGCGAACGCCTCCTGGCCGCGGCGCCCACCGTGCTGGGCGACCGCTGGGGCGAGTTGCCCGCCGAACTGCGCGGTCGGTGGATGCGGATGCTGACGCACTGCCGCCGCGCCCGCCTGATGGCCTACCGGGTGGTGTCGATGCAGAGCAGCGGACGAGTCCAACCCGGCGACGCCGCCGCGTACCGGATCGCGGTCACCAGACTCGATCAGGACAGCGCGGAGGTGTTGTCCGACATCGCCGCCGAGGTGCGCCACGACGATCCGAACGCGACGTGGTTTCTCGACGAAGTCGAGGACCACTGGCGCTATTCGCAAGCATCCACCGTGTCCTCGGGCAGCATCGAGATGCAGCGGATCCTGTTGTCCCGCGCGCTGTTGGCGGCGGCGAAATGAGCGAGATGATTCTCGATCTGTCCGACGACGCCAAGGAGTACGGGCGCCAAGCGCTTCGGGCATTCGAGGCCGCTGGCGGTGACCTGCTGGTGCAGCAGGCCGAGGCCAAACCCGAGTTGCGTGAATCGCTGGTCGGCCCGGTGCTGGCCGAACTCGGCGCATGGGATCTGGACCCGCGCGGCGACACCGACGGCCTGGAGGCCGCCGCCGCGCTGTGCCGCAGCGCCGGCCACTGGGCGCTGCCCTACCCGGTGGCCGAGCGCTTGGCGGTGCCCGCCGGCCTCGACGCCGACGGACTGATCGTGATCGCAGGCAACCGCCCCGCCGGGCCGGTGGTGGGGCTAGAGACCCGTTGGGCCACCGTCGATGTCGGCGGCACCCGCAGCATGGTGACCGGGCAGGCGGCCGCGGGCCCCGCCTTCGTCACCGAACTTCAGTTGGCGGCGATCGACGACGCCGGCGCCGACGACATTGCGCTCGGCCTGGCGCTGCCGTGCTGGACGCTGCTGGGCATGCTGGACCGCGCGCTGGAGTTGACGATCGCGCACGTGAGCCTGCGCAAGCAGTTCGGGCAGACGCTGTCGTCGTTTCAGGGCGTGCAGTTCCAGCTCACCGACGCCGAGGTGGAGCGCAGCGGGCTGGACATCCTCGCCAAGTACACGCTGTGGAGCATCGCCACCGGCCGGCCCGAAGCGCTCGACGACGCTCTGGCACTGCGGATGTCGGCGCTGGAGGCGGCCGAGGTGGTGTTCCGGGTGTGTCATCAACTGCACGGCGCGGTCGGGTTCTGTGACGAGACCACGCTGTCGTGGCTGTCGCGCTACAGCCAACCCCTGCGCCGGCTGCCGTGGGGGCTCTCGGCGACCCGCGACCTGCTCACCCGCAGCGCGGGGCGACGGGGACTGACCGGGCTCTACAGCGGCGGTGAACGGTGAGGGTCGTGGTGATCGGCACCGGGTTCGGCAAGCACGCCGCCGCACCCGTCTACCAGAGCCTGGGGCACGAGGTGGACGTCGTCAGCCCCCGCGACTCCGCGGGCGTGCGCGACGCCCTGGCCTCCGAGGCCGACCTCGTCTCCGTGCACTCGCCGCCGTTCATGCACCTCGAGCACGTGATGGGCGCGATCGACAACGGCCGGGCGGTGCTGTGCGACAAGCCCTTCGGCCGCAGCACGGCCGAAGCCGAGAAGATGCGCGACCGTGCCTCGCGGGCGGGCGTCCTGCACTTCCTGAACTTCGAGTTCCGGTACACCGAATCGTGGGCCAAGCTCAAGGACCTGGCCGACACCGGATCGATCGGCACCCCCCAGCATCTGAACTGGACCTTCTTCGGCAGCGGGCTACGTGGGCGCGAGTTCGGCTGGCTCAACGATCGCGACCTCGGCGGCGGGTGGATCGGGGCCTACGGCTCACACCTCATCGACTTCACCCGGTGGCTGTTCGGCAGTGAGGTGGCCGACTGCGGTGGCCTGACCCGCATCGACGGGTCGGCTGCCGGGGCGACCGCCGAGGACGCCTACTCGGCGTGGTTCACGATGGACAACGGGTGCACCGCCACCCACGACACCGGGTTCGCGGCCGCGGTTCCGGTCGTTCCGCGCGCGACACTGACGGGCAGCGACGGCGTGGTCGAGCTGACCGCCGACACCACGCTCGTGCTTCGTCGGCCCGGCCAGGACCCGCAGAGCTTCGAGTTCGCCCCGCCGCCGAAGCGGTCGCCGCCGCCTGCGCTGGCGTCGTTTCTGGCCGAGGTCACCGAGGCACTGCGCACCGGCACCCAGATCGCCCCGTCCTTCGACGACGGCGTCGCCGTCGCGCACGTGATGGATCGGCTGCGGGCGGTCGCCTCATGACCGCGTCGCTACACGAGTTCCGCACCACCGTGCGCCAGTGGTGTGCCGAACACGTTCCGCGCGATTGGCGCCGGGCGCAGACGGACGTCACCGACGAGGAGTTCGTCGCATTCCAGAAGAACTGGTTCGCGACGCTGCACAGCGCCGGTTTCGCGGTCCCGCACTGGCCCGGCGAATGGGGCGGCGGGATGCCGGTGGCCGAACAGGTGGTGCTGTACCAGGAACTGGCTGCCCACGACGCGCCACGACTGGTGTTGGCGTTCGTCGGCATTCACCACGCCGCGTCGACCCTGCTGGTGGCGGGCACCGACGAACAACGCCGTCGCCACCTGCCGGCGATCCTGGACGGCGAGATCTGGGTGCAGGGGTTCTCCGAGCCGGAGGCGGGTTCCGACCTCGCCGCCCTGCGCACCACCGCACGCAGGCAGGGCGACTCGTACGTCGTGAACGGTCAGAAGCTGTGGGCCAGCGGCGCCACCCACGCCGACTGGTGTCTCCTGCTGGCCCGTACCGACCCCGAAGCGCCGAAACGCAAAGGCATTTCGTACTTCCTGATGGACATGGCGACCCCGGGTGTCGAGGTGCGCCCGATCCGCAACGCGATCGGCGACTCGCACTTCTGCGAGATCTTCCTCAACGACGTCGTCATACCTGCGGCCAACCTCGTCGGCGCGGAGAACACCGGCTGGCAGGTGGCACAGGCCACGCTCGGCGCCGAGCGCGGCATGACCATGCTCGAGTTGGCCGAACGCCTCGGCAATGCCGGCTTCCGCTGGCTGGTCGAGGCGGCCGACGTCGACGACCCGATCGTCGCCGACCGGCTTGCCCAGTTCGAGATCGAGATCACCGGACTGCGTGGACTGTGCCGAAAGCTGGTCGAAGACAGCACAACCGGACCGGCGGATCCGGCAGGTGCCTCCATCGTCAAGCTGTACTACAGCGAACTGCTGCAACGGATGACCGACTTCGGCGCGGAGATCGGCGGGCTTGCCGTCCACACCGAGTTGGCCAAGCCCCGCTCCAGCGGCTGGGAGTCGGGCGCCTGGGTGCTCGACTTCATCGGGTCCTGGGAGTGGACGATCCCCGGTGGCGCCAGCGAGATCCAGCGCACCATCATCGGCGAGCGGGGCCTCGGGCTGCCGCGGGAACCAAGTAGCGCATGATGGCCCAGGAAAGCACAGAGTTCACCGAGTTCCACGACGAGTTGCGCGCCGTCGCCGCCGACCTGCTGGCCAAGGATCGGACCGTCGGGTGGCCGGCGCTGGCCGACGCCGGCTGGGTGGGCCTGGAGGTGCCCGAGGAGTTCGGCGGCGCGGGAGCCACCTTCGCCGAGGTCGCCGTCGTCTGCGAGGAGATCGGCCGCGCGGCCGCCGCCACCCACTACCTCGGTAGCGCCGTACTGGCGGTGGGCACGCTGAACGCCCTGCAGCCCAGCGACACCCGAGACGCCCTGCTGGCCGACGTGGCCTCCGGCGCCGTGCGGGTGGCGGTCGCGCTGGGCCCGACAGATTTCGTGCCGGACGCCGAGGGCGCCGACCGCGTCCTGATGGTCGGCGAGCACGATGTGACCGTGACGGCCCCCACCGTCGAACCCCGACCGGTGCTCGACGAGACCCGCAGCCTGGCCGCCGTGGACCCGACGGCCGCCGAAACCGGTACGCAGACACTGCGTTTCGACAGTGATCCTGCGGCCGCTGTTCGGCGGTTGCACGACAGGGCGGCGGTCGCGGTCGCATGCGACAGCCTCGGTCTCAGCGAGGCGATGCTGACCGCCACCGTCGACTACGTCAAGGTCCGTCAGCAGTTCGGCAGGCCCATCGGCTCCTTCCAGGCCGTCAAGCACGCGTGCGCCGACATGCGCGTCGGCATCGCCGTCACCCGCGAACTCGTCGGCGCGGCAGTGCAGGCCGTCGCCGGAGGGTCGCCGGACACCGCCACCGCGGCGGCGATGGCCAAGGCGTACGCCGGCAGCACCGCCGTGGACATCGCCGGCAAGGCCATGCAGTTGCACGGCGGTATCGGATACACGTGGGAGAGCGGGATCCACGTCTACCTCAAACGCGCCGCACTCAACCGCTCGTTGTTCGGCTCGCCCGCAACCCACCGCAGAGAACTAGCCAAACGCTACCGATAACTAAGGAGTCCCCATGGGTGTACCGGTCTACAAACGCATCCTCGACCTGTTCGAGGCCGAGGGCGTCAACACGCTGTTCGGCATTCCGGATCCCAACTTCGTGCACATGTTCGCCGAAGCACACGCCCGTGGCTGGTCGGTGGTGGCGCCGCACCACGAGCTGAGCGCCGGGTTCATGGCCGAGGCCGTCTCCCGGATGACCGGCGGGCCGGGCCTGTGCATCGGCACGCTGGGCCCGGGCATGGCCAACATCGCAGGCGCGATCCAGTGCGCCAAGGTGGAGAACTCGCCGGTGATCTTCCTCGGCGGGCAGCGCGCCCGCATCACCGAACGCCGGGTTCGCCGCGGTCGCATCCAGTTCGTCAGGCAGGAACCGCTTTTCGCGCCGTCGGTGAAGTACAGCGCGTCGATCGAGTACCCCGACCAGACCGACGAGATCATCCGCGAGGCGATCCGGCGCTCCCTGTCGGGAACCCCGGGCCCGAGCTACGTCGAATACCCGTCGCACGTGCTGCTCGAGGAACTCGACGTGCCCGATGCGTTGCCGCCCAACAGATATCGGCTGGTCAACCAGGGCGCCGGCGCCAACGAGATCGCCGAGGCCGCCCGACTGATCCGGGCCGCCGAGAGCCCGATCCTGCTGGTCGGGCACGGCGTGCACACGTCGCGGACCCAGGCGGCGGTCAAGGAACTCGCCGACCTGATGGCGTGCCCGGTGATCCAGACCTCGGGCGGCACGTCGTTCATCCCCGGCCTGGAGGACCGCACCTTCGCCTACGGGTTCTCGCCCTCGGCCGTCGACGCCGTCGTCGCCTCGGATCTGTGCGTCGCGTTGGGCACCGAACTCGGCGAGCCCGTGCACTACGGCAAGACCCGGCATTGGGCCGAACGCGACGACGTACGCAAATGGGTTCTCGTCGAACAGGATCCGATGGCGATCGGGGTCAACCGCCCGATCGACGTCCCGCTGGTCGGTGATCTGCGCGGTGTCGTCCCGCAACTGGTCGAGGCGCTGCGCGACAATCCGCGGACCTCGTCGGCCAACCTCGACGTGCTGATCAAGAAGGACGCCGAGGAGCTCGCCCAACTCGCCGAGAACGCCCCGTCCGGGCGCACCCCGGTGCACCCGGCGCGGTTCGTCGTGGAGGCCACCCGCGCCTTCCCCGAGGACGGGATCATGGTCCGCGACGGCGGGGCGACGGTGATCTTCCAGTGGACCTACTCGCAGGCCAAACCTCGCGATGTGATCTGGAATCAGAACTTCGGCCACCTGGGCACCGGGTTGCCCTATGCGGTCGGCGCCTCCATCGCAGAGGGACGCAAGCGGCCCGTCATGCTGCTCACCAGCGACTCGTCGTTCCTGTTCCACATCGCCGAACTGGAAACCGCGTTGCGCGAAGGGCTGCCGCTGGTGTGCGTGGTGGGCGTCGACCACCAGTGGGGCCTGGAGGTCGGCGTGTACAAGCGCACCTTCGAGCAGCCGTCGCCGCAGCCCGGGGTGCACTGGAGCAAGGACGTCCGGTTCGACAAGATCGCCGAGGGCTTCGGCTGCCACGGCGAGTACGTGGAGAAGGACGACGAGATCGGCCCGGCCATCGCGCGGTCCTTCGCCAGCGGAAAACCGGCGGTGGTGCACGTGTGCATCGATCCCAAGGCAAACTCCGAGGAAATGCCGAAGTACGAGGAATTTCGAACCTGGTACGCAGAGGGCACGCAATAAGCTCGGGTTCGAGGAAAGGCAGGAAGCCATGCGCGAGTATCTGAAGTTCTACATCGACGGCAAGTGGGTCGACCCGGTCGAGTTGACGACCCTAGACGTCGACAATCCGACAACCGAGCAGGTCTCGGGCAAGATCGCGGTGGGTTCGGCCGCCGACGTGGACAAGGCCGTCAAGGCGGCAAGGAAGGCGTTCGAGGCCTGGTCACAGTCCACCCGCGAGGAGCGCCTGGACCTGCTGCAGGCGATCCTGGCCGAGTACCAGAAGCGGTCGGCGGACCTGGGCGCCGCGGTGTCCGAAGAGATGGGCGCGCCGCCCGCGCTGGGAACCGGCGCGCAGGTGATGATGGGCCTGGGCCATCTCACCAACGCGATCGACGCGCTGAAGAACTACTCGTTCGAGGAGCCGCGCGGGTCCACGCTGGTGATCAAGGAGCCGATCGGGGTGTGCGGGCTGATCACCCCGTGGAACTGGCCGATCAACCAGATCGCCTGCAAGGTCTACCCGGCGTTGGCGACGGGGTGCACGATGGTGCTCAAACCGTCTGAGGTGGCGCCGTATTCGGGCCAGATCTTCACCGAGGTGATGGACGCGGCCGGGGTACCCGCTGGCGTCTACAACATGGTGTTCGGCGACGGTCCGGGCGTGGGCGTCGCGCTGTCCAGCCATCCCGACGTCGACATGGTGTCGTTCACCGGGTCGACGCGCGCGGGCATCGACGTCGCGCGCAACGCCGCGCCGACGGTGAAGCGGGTGACCCAGGAACTCGGCGGCAAGAGCCCCAACATCGTGCTCGACGACGACAACTTCGCACAGAACGTCGCGGTCGGCGTCAAGGCGATGATGCCGAACTCGGGGCAGAGCTGTAACGCCCCGTCGCGGATGCTGGTGCCCGCCTCGCGCAAGGACGAGGCGATCGCGGTGGCCAAGTCGACCGCCGAGCAGGTGAAGGTCGGCGATCCCGAGGACAAGAGCGCGATCGGTCCGGTGGCCTCCAAGGCCCAGTTCGACAAGATCCAGGGGCTGATTCAGAAAGGCATCGACGAGGGCGCAACGTTGGTGGTCGGCGGCCCGGGCCGGCCCGACGGGCTCGACACCGGCTACTACGTCAAGCCGACGGTGTTCGCCGACGTCACCAACGACATGACGATCGCCCGCGAGGAGATCTTCGGGCCGGTGTTGTGCATCCTCACCTACGACGACCTCGACGACGCCGTCGAGATCGCCAACGACACCGAGTACGGCCTGGCCGGCTATGTCTCGGCGGCCGATCTCGAGGCGGCGCGTGCGGTCGCGCGCAGAATCCGCGCCGGTTCGGTGGCGATCAATCACGCCTTCGACCTCAACGCCCCGTTCGGTGGGTACAAGCGCAGCGGCAACGGACGCGAGTGGAGCGAGTTCGGCTTCGACGAGTACCTGGAGATCAAGGGGGCGCTGGGCTACGCGCCCGCGTGATGAGTTTTCGGCGCGGCGGTGGTCTTCATCGGTGACTGATTCCTGACACCGAAGGAGACCACCATGCCCGTCCGTCTCAGCGCGCCCGTCGGCGCCCCCAACTGGATCGACCTGGCCACCTCCGACACCGAAGGCGCGCAGCGGTTCTACCGCGACGTCTTCGGGTGGACGTTCGAGTCATACGGCCCGGACTACGGCGGATACCTCAACGCAATGCAGGAGGGAAGGCCCGTCGCCGGGCTGATGTTCAACGATCCGCAGTGGAACAGCCCGGACGGCTGGAGCACCTACTTCCACACCACGGACGTGCGGGCCACCATCGCCAAGGCCACCGCGGCCGGCGCGTTCGCCTGTGTCGACCCGGTCGAACCGATGGAGATCAAGGACAAGGGCTGGATGGGTCTGCTCACCGATCCGACCGGCGCGTTCTTCGGCCTCTGGCAGCCGACCGGGCACCAGGGTTACGAGCTTGTCAACGCCCACGGTGCGCCGGTCTATCACCAGCTGACCACCCGCGAGTACGGCAAGGCCATCGACTTCTACCGCGAGGTGTTCGACTGGCAGGTGACCAACGTTTCGGACACCGACGAGTTCCGTTACAGCACAGCTGATTTCGACGGTGAGGCGCTTCTGGGTGTGATGGACGGGTCTGTGCTGCCCGACGGTACGCCGTCGACTTGGTCGTTCTTCCTCGGTGCCGACGACGTGGACAAGACCGTGCAGTTGGTGGTCGACAACGGCGGCAGCGTGATCCGCGGCGCCGAGGACACGCCGTATGGCCGGTTGGCCGCGGTCGCCGACCCGACGGGAGCGACGTTCAACCTGTCGTCGCTGCAGTGACCGTCAGGCGGTAGAGGCGCCCAGCGCGAAGTCGGCGAAGTCGAAACCCGGGACCACCACGCAACTCACCAGGCACGGTTGGTCGTCGCGGGGGCGGGCGCGCTGCCAGTGCCCGGGTGGTACGACGAGCTGGGGATGTTCGCCGGCCGCGACGTCGGCGCCGAGCAGATAGGTTGTCGCAGAGTCCTGTTCGGGTCCGAACTCGAGCAGCAGCGGCCCGCCGGAGTGGTACAGCCAGACCTCGGCGCTGCGCACGGTGTGCCAGGCGGACTGCTGACCGGGCATGAGCAGGAAGAGGATGGCCGTTCCGGCGCTGCGCGGGCCGGTGTAGTCGGGCGGCAGCGCGGATTGGGGCATCGTCAGTTCGCTGCGCCATGTTTCCCGGTACCAACCGCCTTCGGGGTGCGGGGCAAGGTCGAGGCGGCGCGCCCAGTCGGGAAGTTCGGTCATTGCCATACCGTAGTCTCAACCGCATGTCACGCGTGCGTCCCGGCTGGCTGGTCGCGTTGTGCGGGGCGATCGTCGTGGTGAGTTGCTGGCTGCCGTGGTTGACGGCGCCGGGTGGGGCGCGCGCCGGCGCGATCGGCGGCGTGGTGGGCGATCTGCCCGCACAGCTCACCGGTTTCGGTGTGGGTCAGGCGATCGTGCTGCTGGCGGCGACGCTGATCGTCGCCGGGGCGATGGCGGCACGCGGGCTGTCGGCGCGGGCGGCATCGTCGGCGACGCTGACGATTTCGGTTCTGCTCGTGGTCCTCACGGTCTGGTACTACCGGTTGTACGTGTACCCACCGGTGTCGGCGGGCTTCGGCCTGTATCTCGGTGGGGCCGTGGCGATTCTGGCCGTCGTGCTCTCCGTGTGGGCGATGGTCGCCGCCTGGGCGGCCACACCGGTGGCATGACCGCCCTGGCGGATCGTGGTTATCCGGATTCGACGGTCGTCGGCTCGATCGACTTCTGGCCCGCGCCGTGGGCAACCTCGATCTTGCGGGGCTTGGCGCGTTCGGCCAGCGGGATGGTGACGGACAGGACGCCGTTCTCGTAGGTTGCCGTGATGGCCGAGGCGTCGACGCCCTCACCGAGCGACAACTGCCGACGGTAGGTGCCGAAGAACCGTTCGTTGGCCAGCCACTGCACGCCGTCGTCGTCGGAGCGCGCGGACCGGTGGGCCGAGATGGTCAGCGTGCCGTTGTCGACGCTGACGTCCACCGAACCGGGGTCGACGCCGGGCAGGTCGGCGGTCAGCAGGTAGTGGTCGTCGATCTTGCACAGGTCCATCGGCATGAACCGCGGAGCCCGATTCGATCCGGCTTGAGGGCTCAAGAGGCCCCTCGTCAATGCGTCAAGGTCACTGAACGGATCAAAACGAAGCACAGTAACCACCTCCTACGTCGCGTCAGGCCCGCCACCCTGGCGGGCAGCTGAATCACTGTGCACCTGCGATTTTAGCACTCGCATGTTGCGAGTGCTAACGCCTTGCGTTGACTTTCCGCGACGTTTTCCCGGCGGTCGGGCCTCACGAGGCGGCCCCGTCGGCTGCGGGTCTGAACCGACGAGACCTCAGCTCGGGTGGCGGTCGACCGTCACCTGAGCTTGTAGAGAGGTTGCCACATGGGGACATGCACAAACGTGGGGCACCGGGTCTGGTGTAACCGGGCGCTGCGGCGGGAAGCCTTGGCACATGGCTGCGCCGAATCACGATCTCGCCCAGCGAATGGCTGACCTGGCCAGATCGGTGGCCGGACCCCGCACCGTCGACGAGGTGCTCGCCGATGTCACCTCGACGGCGCGGGAGTTGATACCGGGTGCGGACACCGTCGGCGTGCTGCTGGTCGGCAAGGGCGGCAAATTCGAGTCGCTGGCGGGGACCTCGGAACTGCCGCACACGCTCGACGAGATCCAGATGACGTACGGGGAAGGGCCGTGTGTGCAGGCCGCCCTGGATCGGCTCATCCTGCGCACCGACGACTTCCGGTGCGAGGACCGGTGGCCACGGTACGCGGCCGCCGCCGTCGAGCACGGCGTGCTCAGCGGGCTGTCGGTGAAGCTTTATACCGCCGAGCGCACCGCCGGCGCGCTGAACATGTTCGGCTTCCGCCCCAACGCTTTCGACGCCGAGGACGAGACGACGGGCGCGATCCTGGCCGCGCACGCCGCGGCGGCGCTGTTGGCCAGCCGGCGCGGTGAGCAACTGCAGTCGGCGCTGACGACCCGTGACCGCATCGGGCAGGCCAAGGGCATCATCATGGAGCGCTACGGAGTCGACGAGGTCGCGGCCTTCGAGATGCTCAAACGGCTATCGCAAGACAGCAATGTCCGGTTGGCCGATATCGCCCAGCGCGTCATCGACACGCGCAACACGTGATTGAGCGCCCCGGTTATTCGTAGGCCGGATACTGCGCCGTCCGTAGGGTGCGAGCCAGGTGCGCGGCGTTGCGTGCGGCGGCCGCAGTCGCAGAGGCGACGGCCTCGGGGACCTCATCGAGCTCCTGGTAGTCCGTCGACTCCATCGCCACCCCGGTCCAATACGTGCAGCCCTGCGCGGGGATGCTGAACCCGACGTCGTTGAGGCCCTGGAACAGGTCGGCGACGATCTTGTGTGCGCCGTCCTCGTTTCCGACGACGCTGACAATCGCCACCTTGCCCGCGAGCGCCGGACGCCCGGCATCGTCCTTGTTCGACAACTCGGCGTCCAAGCGCTCGAGCACCCGCTGAGCCACGCTCGAGGGGTGGCCGACCCATACCGGCGTGCTGAGCAGCAATATGTCGGCGTCGAGCACCCGCTGGCGGATCTGCGGCCACTGGTCGCCGTCGCCCATATCGGCCTCGACGCCAGGTGCGATCGCGTAGTCCACGCAGCGCACCGCATCGCACTCGACGCCCACGTCGCGCAGCGTGGCGAACACGTGCTCGGCGATCAGCGCGCTGCTCGACGCCCACGGGCTCGGCTTCAGGCTGCAGATGAGCGCCAGTGCGCGCAGTTGACTGTCCACCATGCGGAAGCTCTACCCGGCCGGTGGTCCCCCAAACACCGCCGTGTTTCACACCTGGGCGGTGTCGGACAGCAGGCCGAGCTGACGATAGATGTCGCGGCGCACCAGCGGCGCAGCGGAGTTGACCGGCAGCCCGCCGAGGGGCCAGTCGTGATACTGGCCGCGGCCCACCACCATCGAGATCGGCGCCCCGATCTCGACCGCGCGCTCATAGAGCAGCAGGTTGCTGGGCAGCGTTATCTCCTCTGTCCCGACATAGATCGTGGTCGGTGGCAGCGCCCGCAGGACCTCGGTCTCCATGCGCAACGGGCTTACCCTCGGATCCTTGTCGACGATGCCGTCGAAGGTGTGGACGCCCGTCGAAAAGTATTTGATGGTGACGGCATTGAAGAACGGGTCGTCGATGCCGGCGCCGTCATTCTCCTGCGAATAATCGGCTTGGCCCGAGACCACGACCATTCTTGCCGGGAGTTCTTCAGCCCGCAGGATCAGTTGTCGGGCAGCGGCAAACGCGTAGGTGTAGCCCTGCGAGTCGGCGTAGACGCTGACATTCTCGGCACCACGATCGACGATCACATGCGAGATGTAATCAGTCACCCCGGGCGTGACGTTGAGCAAGGAACCCGCCTCGGTCGTCGCCAGCGGGTACAACGGCACGAGCACCGTCGCCCCGGTTTGACGTGCCATCTGGGTGTAGTCGACCCAGTGCAACAGATTGGGCTGGTAGATCGCCGCGCCGCCGTGGATCGCGATCACGGTGGCGCCGGTCGGTTCTGTCGGTTCGAACTCCCAGACCTTCCAAGTGGTTCCGGGCGATACCTCGAACTCGGTCTTGCGTGCGTTCAACCCCAGTGTCAGGAAGAAGGGAGGATTCTCGCTGGCGATCAGTCCTGCGAAGATGGCGGTGTAGGGGATGCCAATGAAGCCGGTGATGTCGCGCACCAGGCGCAGGGCGGCGAGCGTCAACTGGTCGATGATCGTGGGCGGCGGCGTATAGGTCAGTGAGTTTTCGACCTGTGTCTGGACCGTCTGGCTCGTCGTCTGCGGGGCAGCAGAATCGTCGGCTACCGACGCCGGGGTCAGTGCAGTGTCGAATTCGCGTCGCGCGAACGCCAACAGGGACCACGCGGCGGGCGCTGCGGGGGGCGTTTCTGGCGTGCCGCCAGTAACCAGCGGACCGAGCAAGTTCGACACCGCACCGACTATCAACTCGACAGGTTCGGCGGGGTCGTTCGCCGCAGCGGGCTGCGGCGAATCCGTCTTCGACACGGCCGGCTCCGGCGCCGAAACGCGTGCGAGGGGAACATCGCTGATCGTCGCCGGCAGCGGGGACGTTGCATCGTTGGGCGTTTGTGTCGGCGGCGCGGTGAGTTCGGCGTCGTCATCTTTCGGCACAGCCGTCGATTCGCTCGCTGCCGCGGACCAACCGATGGTCGAGTTCGGTGTCAGATGCGTTGCGACGTTGGTGTCTGAATGCGGTTGCCCCTTGCGCTGAAGCCGGGACTCCGTAGCAGGCGAGGTGAGCGACGTCGGGTCGTCCAATGGTGGGGGCTCAGAATCGGAGGGCGCGGGCTCAGGACTGGAAGGCGTGGCGCTGCTAGGGGAATCGTCGGTAATCGAGGCAGTGCTTCCAGTGTCCGACGTTGTCTGCGCGTCGGTGGACGTCGAGGTTCCCGACGAGGAGTCAGAGGAAGTATCTGACGGTTCGGCTTGCGCGACCCCATGCCCGGAAAGCACAGCCACCCCAACACCCAGCGCGAGAATCAGACCAGCAAATCGACCCATGCCCGGCACCGCCTCCTTGACGAGGGATATCCCGCACGATAACAACCTCGATGGCAAACCAATGACAAAAATGCGGCATCTAGATGGACGAGATGTTGATGATCGATGTTCGACTAGCGGCGGCTCGACCCCGGCAATGTGCACCAGCACCGCGGTCGACTGTCACCCATCACCCGACGTAATACACAGCCTGGCGCCCCCGGCAGGATTCGAACCTGCGACACCGGCTTTAGGAGAGCCGTGCTCTATCCCCTGAGCTACGGGGGCTGCGGGTGGCAGCTTACCGGCTGGCGAGCTCACCGCAGTTCCGCGATGACCTTCGAGAACGCCTCGGCATGGCGCTGCTGCACGGTGATGTAGCTGACGCCGTAGGTGTCGCGGTAGCGGCGGATCGTGTCGGCGATCTCGGTCGTCGATCCGGACAGAACGGCCGGTGTCCGCAACAGTTCCTCATCGGACAGGTGGGGCAGAAACCGCCGGGTGATCGACAGGTCGGGCCTGCCGGAATCGTCGAGCGGAAGTGCGGTCACGGCGATGTTCAACTCCAGTGCGTCGAACCGGTCGCCCGCCGCCGCCCGCACGAACGCCACCCGCTCCGCAAGCGGATCAGAATCGGCGGTGATCGGCGCGCCGGCGGTCAGGCCGATGATGTCGGCACGTTCGGCGGCCAGCGTCAGCAGCTTGTCGCCGTTGCCCGCGATGAGAATCGGGACGTCGGGCACGTGGTCGTTCATGTGCTCGGTGACGTGGCGCAGCCACTCGACGCGCTGACCGGCCGTCGGGTACGGCAACTCGGCCTGCTCGAACTCCTCCTTGACATAGCCCGCCCCCAGGCCGAGTTCGAAACGGCCGCCGGTCAGATCCCGTAGCGTCGTTACGTCCCGCGCCAACACCGCCGGCCGGTAGAACCCGGCGTTGAGTACGAACGTCCCGACGTGCAGCTTTTCGGTCGCCAGCGCCATCGCGGTCATCATCGGAAACGGCGCCGTGGTGTAGAGGTGATCGGCCATGTGCACGACGTCGTAGCCCATATCTTCGGCGCGGCGCGCCCACTCCTGCACCGACTGCGCTCGCCGCGCGGCCTGTAGCCCGACACCGAACCGGAAGTCCTTGGCCATCACCCGATCCTAGGTTCAAGATTTCTCGTCGAAGGGGTTTGGCGGGTGCCCCCGCTGGGCAATAAGTCTCTCGCCGACTTCGATCCCCGAAGTCATCGAACCGAGGACTTATCGCCCGATCCGGCCCGTCGTGAACCACTCCGACGGGCCGGATCAATACTTCCGCCATGGCCACCCACCCCACCATCGGCGTCGAGGAGGAGTTCCTTCTCGTCGACCCGGCATCCGGAGAACCGGTCGCACGCAACGAAGAGGTCGCCGGCCGTGCTGCCGAGCGCGGAGTGACACTGCAACTCGAGCTCACCACCTGCCAGGTCGAGACCGCCACCGATGTGGTCGGCGGCAGCCAGGATCTTCGAGAGCAGCTGGTGAGGCTGCGACGCGCCGCCGCCGACGCCGCCGAGGCCAGCGGCGCGCGACTGCTGGCCGTCGGCCTGCCGCCGACCGTGCCGCACGAGTTTCCGATCACCGACACCCCGCGCTACCGCGAGATCGCGCAACGGTTCGGCATGATCGCCCACGAGCAGGGCATCTGCGGCGCCCACGTGCACGTCGCGGTGCCTAGCCGCGAGGCCGCGATCCGGGTCAGCAACAGGCTGCGGCCTTGGCTGCCGATCTTGTTGGCGCTCACCGCCAATTCGGCGATCTACCGCAACGCCGACACCGGCTACGCCAGTTGGCGAAGCGTGCTGTGGGCACGCTGGCCCAGCGCCGGGCCACCACCGGAATTCGACTCCGTCGACGAGTATGACGCCGTCGTGGGCATGTTGCGGCATACGGGCGCGTTGCTCGACGACGGCATGGTCTATTGGGACGTGCGCCCGTCGGCCACCTTCCCGACGATCGAACTGCGGGTCGCCGACGTGCCCGCCACCGTCGGCGAGACGGTGCTGCTGGCCATGTTGGCCCGCGGCGCGGTGATGACCGCGCTCGACGAGGAGCGCCGCGGCGAACCACACCCACCGCTGACCCCGCATGCGCTGCGGGCCGCTTACTGGAAATCCGCTCGCGATGGGCTGGACGGTGAGGCCCTCGATCTGTTCGAAAGCCACGGCCCGGTGTCGACGCGGGTGCTGCTTGACCGCATGGTCGAACACGTCCGGCCCGCGCTCGAGGCGGTCGGCGACTACGAGGCGGTGACCACCGAACTCGACGGTGTCGCCGAACGAGGCAACGGCGCGATGCGGCAGCGCCGCGCGTGGCGACGTGGACACGACGTCGCGGACGTCCTGGCCGAGGCGGCCGACGCGACGTTGGCCGACGTCGGTTAGTCAGACCACGAATGCGCGGTCGCCACCAGACCGTGCACCAATGCCGACGTGGCGGGGCAGAGGCCGTCGTCGCCGGGCAGTTGGCTACGGGGGCTGATGCCCCGCACCCGCGGCGTCAGTTCGAGTTGGGCGCCGCCGTCGCGGACGCGATTGACCGGATTGTCGGGATGCAGCCCGCGCAGTTCCCGCGGAATCGCGTCGAGGTCGGTGATCACCCGGTAGCCGGGCACCGCCACATGCTGGGCGAGATGGTGCGCCAGACGCCGGTTGCCACCGCCGGCCAGCAGGTCGGTGCTGCGGCCGATGCGTCCGTACCCGTGCAGCGAGACCGCGACGTCGACGTGCTCGAGGAATTCCGCCAGGCGTTCGGACTCCTGCGCGCGGTAGCGGGCCGAGGGCAGATGGTGCGGGTAGTGGTCGGGGTGGCGCACCACGTACACCGAGGCGCCCGCGGCGTCGGCGGCGCGTTCGGCGATGACGTCGGTCATCTGTTCCAGCCCGCCGCCGTGAATCGCGAGGAAGCCGAAGCGGGAGCGCAATTCGCTGTATTCGAGTACTCCGGGTTCGGCCAACAGTTCCGAAAGCGACTGTGGCGGCGTTAAATTCGAGGTCTCTGCCCGACGGGGCCAGCGCGCCGGGTCCCACCGCTTGAGGAACTCGACCCAGCGGTGCGGCAGGCCGTGGTGCGTCGCGCCGTCGATGATGCGCTCGAGATAGCCGGGTCGCGGCGGTCCCGGCTCGACCCGATGATCGATGTATACCCAGGCTTCGGACGGGCCGGCGTCGGTGTGCACGGTCATGCGGTCGCGCCGGTAGCGCACCGGGACGCCCTCGGCGCTGTCGAGCACGGCGAGGTCGTGATCGGTGAGTCGCCACACCACGCCGTGCACCAGTGAGCCGTCGAACGGTTCGACGGTCGCCACGCCTCGCTCGTTGATCAGCCAGTCGTGGTCGGCCAACGTGGCCGGGCGCGGGTCGGCCGCGCCAGGGCAGCGCTGCGCCATCTGCCGAACACACAGGTTCGACCCGTACGCGAAGTACGAGTGGCCGCCGATACCTTGAAGCATTCAGCCCGCGAACGTCAGATAGATCAACACCACATTCAGCACACTAATCAACCCCGCCACCCCCCAGCCCAGAGCGGTCGTCACCCGGTGATTGGCGTCCTCGCCCATCAACTCCCGATCGCTGGTCAGCCGTACCAGCGGAATCAGCGCGAACGGTATCCCGAACGACAGCACCACCTGGGACAACACCAGCGCGCGGCTGGGATCCAGGCCGAGCGCCAGGATCACCAGCGCCGGGAGCAACGTCACCAAGCGGCGCACCAGCAGGGGGATCGAGCGACGCAGCAGGCCCTGCATGATCATCGCGCCCGCATAAGCACCGACCGAGGTGGACGCCAGGCCCGAGGCCAGCAGTCCGATCGCGAACAGCAACGCCACCGGGGCTCCCAGCGTGCTCTGGACCGCCGCGTGCGCGCCCTCGATGGAGTCGGTGTCGTCCCGGCCCTGCAGATTGGTCGCCGCCACCAACAGCATCGAGAGGTTGACCGCACCCGCGACCACCATCGCGATGCCGACGTCCCAGCGGGTGGCCCGCAGCAGCATCCGGCGCATCGGGCCGGGTTCGGGGTGCCCATGCCGGTCGCGGGTCAGGCCGGAGTGCAGATACACCGCGTGCGGCATCACCGTCGCACCCAGCATGGCCGCCGCGAGCAGCACGCTTTCGGATCCCGCGAACTTGGGCACCAACCCGCCCGCGACCTCGTCCGGGGGCGGAGGCGCGACGACGACGCTGGCCAGAAATCCGATCGCGATGATCAACAGCAGACCGGTGACCACGTGTTCGAACATCTTCTGGCCGCTGTGATCCTTGACCAACAGCAGCAGCAGCGAGACGGTTCCGGTGATCACGCCGCCGGTGAGCAACGGCAGATCGAACAGCAGGTACAGCGCGATGGCGCCGCCGACCACCTCGGCGAGATCCGTTGCCATGGCGACCAATTCGGCCTGCAGCCAATACGCCAGCCGGTTGCGGCGTCGCATTCCGCGACCGACAGCTTCCGGCAATGACAGCCCGCTGACCAAGCCCAGCTTCGCGGACAGGTACTGCACCAGGCAGGCCATGGCGTTGGCCACCACGATGACCCAGACGAGCAGAAAGCCGAACTGGGCGCCCGCGCTGACGTTCGCGGCGACGTTGCCGGGGTCGACGTAGGCAATGGCGGCGACGAAGGCGGGCCCGAGCAGCACCCAGCTCGGCCGCAGCCGCAGTGCTTCGTCGCGGGCCAACGCCACCCTTTCCTTTTGTCCGGTAGTCGAACAGAAAAGTTAGGGTAACCGAAACCTAGTGGCCCCAGCCGCCCAGGGTGATGACGAGGCCGCCGCCCCACCACGGCCAGCCGACCCAGCTATCGACGACCGGAGGGGACGTGACGATCTGCGCGCTGCCGTTGGTCTGGCACTGGGTGGTGTTCGGGCTGATGTTGGTGCATTGCGGTGTGGGCGCGGCTACCGGAGCCGAGACGATGTACATCCCGGCCAGGGCCGCGAAAAGCGCTGTGGCACAACGGAGCCGCGTTCGCATATGGGCCTCCTAGGGCCGAAAGCAAACGACTCGGCGTGCCGAACGCCGAGATCAGGGGAAGAAGAAGCCTTCGCCGCCCCACATGCTGCCCCAGGGGCCGACGAACTCTTGCTCGGCGGGCGTGGAGTCGATTTGCACGTTGCCGGGGGTGGCGCATTCGGTGTTGGAGCCGCCCAGGGCCTCGGCGCCACCGGTGTTGACGCACTGCGGCAGCTGGCCCGGCGCGGGCGTCGGTGACGGTTCCGGCTCGGCGACGGCCGCCGGAGCGGCCAGGATTGCCGCTGCCATTCCGGCGGCGGCGAACAGCGGAGTGAGATAACGAAGTGTGGTCCGCATAGGCGCGCCCTTCTGTTCAAGTACTCCCCGGCTTATCGCTCAGCGTACAAGCCGGGCTGCCTCACAGATCAGGAATGGGCATGTCCAGGTTGGGGAACGTCAGCCCGCCGTCGACTTCCAGCGTCTTGCCGGTCAGGTAACTGCCCGCCGGCGATGCGAGGTACACCGCTGCGGCGGCGATGTCCTCGGGTCGGCCGAGTCGGCGCATGGGCGTGGCCTTTTCCATCGGCTCGCGCAGTTCGTCGTTGGACGCGACGATGTCGAGCGCCGACGTCAGGATCGAACCGGGCGCGATCGCGTTGACCCGGATTTTCGGACACAGGTCGAGAGCGGCCAACCGGGTGTAGTGCGCCAGCGCGGCCTTGGCGGTGCCGTAGGCGGCGAAACCCCGCCCCGCGAGTCGGCCCATGGTCGAGGTGACGTTGATGATGCTGCCGCCGCCGGAGTGCTCGAGCATGAGCGGCACAGCCGCCGTGGTGAGCGCGTGCGCGGTGGAGACATTGAAGGTGAACGCGTCGCGCAGGTCCTTGGTGGAGGTGTTTGTCAGCGGGGCGGGCATGGTGCCACCGACGTTGTTCACGACGATGTCTAGTCTGCTGAACGCCTCGACTGCCGCACTCGCGAGCTTGCCGGTGTCCTCGGGGTGAGCGAGGTCGGCGACGACGATGTGTGCCCGCCGGCCAGTGGCCTTGACCTGCTCGGCGACCTCCTCGAGTTGGGCCTGGGTTCGCGCCGCAATGACGACGTCAGCGCCGACTTCTGCGAATGCCACCGCCATCGCGGCCCCGAGGCCGCGGCCGGCGCCCGTCACCACCGCCACCTGGTCGTCGAGCCGAAACCTGTCGAGTATCACCGTCTGTTCCCTTTCGTCATCGGGCGCCACCGTAACAGGGTGCGGCGCATCCGAGGCCAGGCTTTCTGGAACACGTTCTAACGCCTGTGGATAACTGATTCCT
>NZ_JBEFST010000013.1:0-186938 GCF_053483675.1 Mycolicibacterium sp. XJ1819
GACGGTGCGCCCGCTGGCTGCGCAGGTGGACCGCGATCAGGCCTTCTCACCGGAGCTGTGGTCTGCCGTACGCGAGCTCGGCCTGACACGCCTGCCCTTCGCCGAGACGTACGGCGGAGACGGGGGCACGGTCCGCGCCTATGCCGTCGCCTCGGCCGAAGTCGCCCGTCACTGCGCCGTCGCGGCGCTGTATCCCGGAACGACCATTCAGGTGGCGGCCACGCTCATCGAGCACGGCACCGCAGACGCGGTGGCGACGCTCGTGCCCCGGTTGGTATCCGGCGAAGCGATCGCGGCGTGGGCCTTCACCGAACCGGCGACCGGCTCGGACCCGCGCCAGATCACCACGCGCGCCGTGCGTGACGGCGCAGACTGGGTGCTTTCCGGCACCAAGCAATTCATCTCCTATGCCGACCAGGCCGAGGCCGCGCTGGTCTTCGCCCGCACCTCTGACACCACCATCGGCGCGTTCGTCGTCTCCACGTCCGCCCCCGGCTGGTCTGTCGGCCCGCGCAGCGAGGTGCTGTCGATGGGCGGCACCGAAGCCCGGCCCGTCTTTCTCGACGAGGTGCGGGTACCCGACTCGATGGCCGTCGGATCGCCCGACGCCGGATTCGACATCATGCTCACCGGTGAGGCATTCGGCAAGGTTCGGGCGTCCGCGATCTGCGTCGGCATCGCCCGCCGCGCACTGGATGAAGCCAGCGCCTACGGCCTCGCCCGACAGCATCGAGGCAAGGCAATTGCCCAACGGTTCACGACGATTCAGGCCGTGCTCGGCAGCGCAGCCGCCCAGACGCTGGCCGCCGACGCTCTCGTGCTGGCGTGTGCCGATCGGTTGGACGAGGGGGCATCGGTCACGGCGGCGGCGGCCTCGGCGCGACTCACCTCCGCACGCGCGGCCCGCGAGGCCGCCACGGCCGCACTGCACGTCTGCGGGGCATACGGTCTGACCCGCGAGATGGTGGTCGAACGGCTGTACCGCGAAGCGGTCTTCTTCGACGTCGCCCAGGGCGTCGCCGAGATCCAACAGATCATCGTCGCGCGCGAACTGCTGGCCGATGCCCAGCACAAGGGCGCACCCCGATAAGGCGCGAGTTGTCCTGTCAGCCCAATAGATCGAGGACGGTCTTCTCGTCGGCGCGCAGCAGGTAGTCGCGGGCCTCGGTGAGGTGTTTGCGCCACAGTTCGGTCGCGCCAGCCACACCCCCCGCCTCGATGAGGTCCACGATGCGGTGATGTGCCTTGAGGCCGCGCGACGCGGCGACGGCGTGTTCGGGGGAGCCGGCGTCGCGTTCGATGTGCTTCCAGTTGGCGAGGCTGATGATGTGGTCGATCATCCCGGTCAGCAACTGCAGTGTGTGGTTGCCGGTCAATTCGATCAGCATCGCGTGAAAAGCGGTGTGAGTGCGAATCGAACGATTCGGATCGTCTGCTGTGGCGTCGTGTTCGGCCAGCGCCGCCCGCAACCGCGCGACATCGTCGTCGGTCCGCTTGGCGGCCAACAGTCCGACCGCCGCGGGTTCGATGACGATGCGCGCCTCGTACAGATCGCTGAGCGGAGTTTCGCGGTATTCCAGGATCACCGCGGCGGACCGCGCGGCGACCTCCAAGTCGGGCACCCGTACCCGGGCCCCGCCGTGGGCGCCTCGTCGCACCGTGATCAACGACTCGGACTCCAGGATGCGGAAGGCCTCCCGCAGCGTCGGGCGGGACACGTCGAATTTCTTTTGCAGCTCCTGCTCTGAAGGCAGTGCCTCACCTTCGACCAACTCACCGCGCACGATCTGGCGCCGCAGACGGTTGGCGATCATCTCGGCCATCTTGGGAACCCGGAAGGGCTGCGCCTGATCAGCCGAGTCAGCCGTCATGTCATCTCCCGCGCCGCCGAAGTTTGAGGTAGATGATTATGCCAGATCATGGGGTTCGACCCGTGGCGCACATCTACGGCCCGGTCGCCAAAATATATCTATCTAATTATACTATTAAGCCGTGCTGGTTGATGCGAAGCTCACCTGGTCGTCGCCGCCGACGTTTGCGCATTTCACCGATCGCGGTCGCGAGGCCGAGCGCGCCGGCTACGCCGGGCTGTGGAGCGCGGAATCCGCACACGATCCGTTCCTTCCGTTGGGCGCGGTGGCACAGACCACCGAGCACCTGCAGATCGGTACGTCGATCGCGGTGGCATTCGCGCGAAACCCCATGTCGCTGGCGCAGACCGCCCTCGATCTGCACGTGCTCAGCGGCGGCCGGTTCATGCTGGGGTTGGGCAGCCAGGTCAAGGCGCACATCGAGCGCCGGTTCAGCATGCCGTGGAGTCGCCCGGCGGCCCGGATGAGCGAGTTCGTCGAGGCGATGCAGGCGATCTGGTCGGCATGGCAGAACGAGGAGAGGCTCGACTTCCGCGGCGACTTCTACAGCCACACCCTGATGACGCCGTTCTTCTCCCCCGGCACCAGCCCGTTCGGTGCCCCGCCGGTGTACCTGGCCGCCGTCGGCGAGGCGATGACCGAGGTCGCGGGCCGGGTCTGCGACGGCCTGATGCCGCATCCGTTCACCACCCTGCGGTACTGGCGCGAACGCACGCTGCCCGCGCTGCAGCGCGGACTCGACGCGTCCGGTCGAAGTCTGCAGAACTTCTCGATCAGCTTCCAGGGGCTGGTGGCATCCGGGCGGACCGAAGAGCAGATGGCCGAGGCGGTTCGGCGAGTCCGCGAACAGATCGCGTTCTACGCCAGTACTCCCGCCTACCACTCGGTACTGGAGCTGCACGGGTGGAGCGATCTCGGGACAGATCTGAACGAGTTGTCGCGCAGCGACTTTCCCGACCGGTGGACGCGGATGGGCGATCTGATCGACGACGAGATGCTGACCGCGTTCGCCGTCGTGGCCGAACCCGACGACGTCGGCACTGCTGTCGCACAGCGCTATGCGGGCCTGGTCGACCGGTTCACCTTCTACGCGCCCTATCCCCACGACCCGGTGATGTGGGAACCCGCGATCGACGACATCCGCAATGCACATCCACACCACACCTCCCACGACGAAAGGTGACAACCGTGACCACCGACACGCCCACTCCCAGTGCCGACGTCGCCCCCTTGGTGCGAGGCCGCACCTGGGAGGAGATGAAGGCGGGCTCGCAGTTCCGCACCGCCACACGCACCGTCACCGAGGCCGATCTCATCTCGTTCATCACCTGGGGCGGCTTCAACGAACCGCTGTTCTACGACGCCTCACACGCCGCGGCCGGCGGCTACACCGGGCGCCTGGTGCCCGGCGCGATGATCTACTGCATCGCCGAGGGACTGATCCTGCAGACCAACGTGCTCAACGGCACCGGACTGGCATTCATGCACATGGAACTGACGGTCAAACGCCCGGTGTACGTCGGCGACACCCTGCACGCCGTGGTCACCACCACCGAATCGCGCGCCTCGAGCAAACCGGGGCGCGGTGTCGTCACCGCGCACGTCAGCGTCCGCAACCAGCGCGACGACGAGGTCCTGGTGTTCACCCCGGTCCGACTCATCCGCGGTGCCGACTTCGACGAAACACGTCAGTGATGGGTCCGCTGAACGGAATTCGCGTTCTCGAGCTCGCCGGTATCGGCGCTGCCCCGTTCGGTTGCATGCTGCTGGCAGATCTCGGCGCCGAGGTAGTCCGGGTGGAACGCGACGTGCCCGCTGACTCCGACGCCGGGCGGTCGGGTGTCGACGCCGAGAAGTACGTCCCGCACCGCGGACGTCGCTCCATCGAACTGGACCTCAAGTCCGACAGCGGGCGCCAGACCCTGCTCGGCTTGGTGGACCGGGCCGACGTGCTGGTCGAGGCCTACCGGCCCGGCGTCGCCGAACGGCTCGGGGTCGGGCCCGACGAATGCCTGGCCCGCAATCCGCGTCTGGTGTACGCGCGCATGACCGGGTGGGGCCAGACCGGTCCGTTGGCCCACACCGCCGGCCACGACATCAACTACATCGCGGTGGCGGGCGCTCTGGACAACTTCCGGCGCGCCGGCGAACGGCCTGTGCCCCCACTTAATTTGGTGGCCGACATGGGCGGCGGCGGAATGCTGATGGCGTTCGGCATCGCGGCCGCGCTGGTGCACGTCGCCCGCACGGGCGAGGGACAGGTCGTCGACGCCGCGATGGTCGACGGCGCTGCGCTGCAACTGGCCACGACGTACGGGATGCGCGCTCAGGGTCGGTTCGCCAACCCGCCGGGGCACAATCTGTCCGACACCGGCGCCCCTCAATACGAGGTCTACGAATGCGCCGACGGCAAGTTCGTCGCGGTCGGTGCGCTCGAGGACAAGTTCTGGGCACGGTTTATGGAGTTGCTCGACCTGCCTGACGGCTCCATGCCGCCGCGCGAGGATCCCGACCAGTGGACCCGCTGCAAAGAGGTGCTGACTCAAGTCTTTCGCACCCGCGACCGCGCGCACTGGGCGGCGCTGTTCGACGGCACCGACGCCTGCGTGACCCCGGTACTGAGCCTTGACGAGGCGCCTGAGCACCCCCACGCGGTCGCTAGGTCGGCGTTCGTCGAAATCGGGGGCACCGTGCAGCCCGCGCCGGCGCCCCGATTCAGCCGTACCCCGGCCGACCTACCCGCCGCCCCTCCCCCGCGTGGTGCCGACACTCGGGATGTTTTGCGGGACTGGGGTTTCGACGCTGACACGATTACGCTCCAGGAAGGAGACTGCCCATGACGACCGCGGAGACCGCCGGCTTGGTACGGCGAGAGGTGTCCGACGGGGTCGCCGTGCTGACCTTCGACAATCCCGAGCGCAAGAACGCGTGGTCGGTGTCGATGGAGGCCGACTACTACCGCCATCTGCGGACGTGCGCCGACGACCGGGACGTCCGCGTCATCGTGGTCACCGGCGCGGGCAGGCACTTCTGTCCGGGGATGGACGCCACTGCGCTGTCCGACGTCGCGCACGGCGGCGCCTCGACCCAGCCGCATCTGCGGCCACCGATCACGCTGCCGCGCACCATTCCCAAACCGATCATCGCCGCGATCAACGGCGGATGCGCCGGCATCGGATTGGTCGCCGCGGTGAACTGCGATCTGCGCTTCGCCGCGGCCGACGCCAAGCTCACGACCGCGTTCGCGCAGCGCGGCATCATGGCCGAACACGGCCTGGCGTGGTCGCTTCCGCAGCTCGTCGGCCTGTCGACCGCGCTTGATCTGCTGTTCTCCGGCCGAGTCGTCTCCGGGCCGGAGGCCCTGGGATTGGGACTGGTGGACCGCGTGTACGAACCCGACAAGCTGTTGGCCGAGTCCGTGGCCTACGCCAAGGGGCTGGCCGCCAACTCCTCGCCGCTGGCGATGGGGGTGATGAAGCGCCAGGTGTACGCCGCCGAGAAGGACGCCCACGAACAGGCCCGCCTGCTGGCGTTCCGCTACTGGTATGACGTGGTGCGTGACCACGGCGACTTCCGCGAGGGCGTCGACAGTTTCCTGCAGAAGCGCGCGCCCGTCTTCGCGCCGTGGGACCCCGACACCACGTCCGAGCCCGCACCACTGCCCACCGAGGAGGCCTGATGACCCTGCAAGGACGCATCGCGCTGGTGACCGGCGCCGCCGGCGGCATCGGCAGCGCCATCTGTCGGCACCTGGCCGACGCCGGCGCCCGGGTCGCGGCCTGCGACCTCGTCGGCGACGCGGCCCGGGACCTGGCCGCCCGCCTGCCCGGCGAGTGCGCGGGCTTCGCCATGGACGTTTCCGACAGCGCGTCGGTGGGCGCGGCGGTGGCCGCCGTCGAGTCCTCGGTCGGTCCCGTCGACATCCTGGTGAACAACGCAGGCATCGACAAGATCGAGCGGTTCGTCGAGTCGACGGAAGACACGTGGCGCCAGGTGGTGTCGGTGAACTACCTCGGCACCGTGATCGTCACCCGGGCCGTACTCGACGGCATGCTGGAGCGCCGGTACGGCCGCATCGTCAACATCGGGTCCGATGCGGGCCGGGTCGGCTCGTCGGGCGAGGTGGTGTACTCGGGCACCAAGGGCGCGGTGATCGCGTTCGCCAAGGCGCTGGCCCGTGAGACCGCGACCAAGGGCGTCACGGTGAACACCGTGTGCCCGGGGCCGACCGACACCGCGCTGCTCGACCAGATCGCCGAGAAGAGCCAGGGCATGTACGACGCGCTCGGAAAGGCCGTGCCGATGAAGCGAATCGGCACGCCCGACGATGTCGCTCCCGCAGTCGTGTTCTTCGCCGGCGACGGCGCGGCCTACATCACCGGCCAGACGTTGTCGGTCAGCGGCGGCCTCACCATGGCCTGATCGTCAGATGCCGATCAGGTCCGCGAGGCGCTGGCGGTGAAAGTCCGAGCTGCCGAGGAACAGTTGAGAGTTCTTGGCGCGCTTGAGGTACAGGTGAGCGGGGTGCTCCCAGGTGAACCCGATACCGCCGTGGATCTGGATGTTCTCCCCGCACGCCGAGAGGTACACGTCGGTGCAGAACGCCTTCGCCAGGCTGGCCACCTCCGAGACCTCCCCGCTGTCGACGCTGGCGGCCCACAGCGCGTAATACACCGCCGACCGCGACGACTCCAGGTCGACCAGCATCGACGCGCATTTGTGTTTGATGGCCTGGAACGAGCCGATCGGCCTGCCGAACTGCTCGCGCACCTTGGCGTAGTCCACCGCCATCTCGAGCACCCGCGCGGTCCCGCCAAGCGATTCGGCGGCCACCGCCACCAGCGTGCGGTCGAGCATCGCGTCGACGGCCGCTGGGCCCGCCTCCAGCGCGCCCACCAGCGTCGCGGGGCAGTCGGCGAACTCCAGCCGGGCCTGCTTGCGCGTCTGGTCCATGGTCTCGAGGGCGGCTCTGGTCAAGCCGGCAGCGGGCGCGTCGACGGCGAAGATCCCGATGTGCTCACCCGCTCGGGCGACCACCAGGATCAGATCGGCGACCGCGCCGTCGAGCACGAAGTTCTTGTGCCCGTCGAGTACCCAGCCGTCGCCGCGCTGTGTCGCGGTCGTCGTGACGTCGGCGGGCCGCCACGACCCGCGGTCCTCGGCCAGCGCGACCGTGCCGATGAGTTCGCCGCTCGCCAGCGCGGGCAGGTACCGCCGGTTGGCGACGTCGTCGCCCACCGCGAGCAGCAGTTGGGGCGCCATCACACAGGACGCCAGGAACGGCGTGACCGCCAACGCCCGCCCCAACTCCTCCAGGGCGATGCCGACTTCGACGAAGCTGAACCCGCCGCCGCCGTACTCCTCGGGAATCGCCAGGGACTGCAGACCCAGCTGATCGGCCATCTGTCGCCACAGCGCGCGGTCATAGCCGGCGGGGTCGCTCATCTGCGTGCGCACCGCGTTCTCCGGAGATTTCGCGTCCAGGAAGTCACGCACCACCTGCTGCAGCATCGCTTGCTCGGCGTCCAATGCGAAATCCACCGTGACCTGCCTGTCCCGTCGCGCGACATATTCAGTTATATAATAAACCTCGTTCTAGATTCCATGAGCCAGGAGGGTGCCCGAGATGGCGTCTGACCCCACCTGGTCCCAGCGGGTCCTCGGGCAGCTGCGCCACGACACGCACCTGCCGGCGGTGGTGTCGGTGACACCCGAAGGCACGCAGGAGTATTCGCGCTCCGAGTTCTCGGCGATGACCGCAGGGGCATGCGCGTTCCTCGACGACGGCGGCGTCGCCGAGGGCGAGCAGGTGGTCGGGCTGCTGTCGACTCGCCCGTGGTCGATCGCGATGCTGCTGGCGTGCGCGCTCACCAACCGTCCATTGGCCCCTTTGGGGCACCGGTTGACGCGCCGTGAACTGCTGGCGTGCATCGAGAACATCGCAGGCAACGTGATTCTCACCGAACCCGAATGGCTCGACATGGCAAGCGATCTGGCCGCTGCCACCGGCCGTCGGGTACTCGTCGTCAGCGAACCTGTACTCGTCGACCGTGCGCTGCCTGAGGCACGCGACCCCGATGCGATCGCGCTGGTGATGCACACCTCCGGCACCACCGGGCTGCCCAAGCAGGTGCTGGTCACCGAGGCGGCACTGGCACAGCGCGCCACCGTCAACGGCCGGTTGCTGGGACTGGAACCCGGCGCACGGTTCGTGATGACCGCGCTTTTCCATCACATCGCCGCGATCGGCAACATCGCTGTCGCCCTGGCCAACGGTGCCACCGTGGTGATGTTCCCGGCCTTCAGCGTGGCGGCCTGGCGCAGCCTGGAAGCGGTGGCGCCGACACACGCGGTTCTGGTGGTGTCGACGATCGAGACGCTGTTGGACGCCGGGGCCCTCGTGCTGCCGAGCCTGCGCGTCATCGGATACGGCGCCTCCCCCATCCATCCCGACACACTGCGACGTATCCAGCTACTCAATCCGGATGTGGACTTCGTCAACCTTTTCGGGCAGACGGAGGGCAGTCCACTGACCGTGCTGAGCCCCGAGGACCACCGCGCCGCGGTGGCGGGCCGCCCCGAACTGCTCAAGTCGGTAGGGCGTGCGGCACCCGGCGTGGAACTGAAGATTCACGACGCGGGCCCCGACGGCGTCGGGGAGATCTGGGCGCGTTGTGCGCACTCGTTCGTCGTGGACGCCGAGGGTTGGCAGCACACCGGCGACATCGGACGCCTCGACGACGAGGGCTATCTCTACCTGGTCGGCCGGCGCGGGGACAAGATCATCCGCGGCGGTGAGAACATCTACCCGCTCGAGGTGGAGCAGGTGCTGGCCACCCATCCGGGCGTCCTCGACGCCGGAGTGGTGGGCATACCGGACCGCCGCCTCGGCGAGACCGTCGCGGCAGTGGTCGTGCCTGCCGACCCCGGGAATCCGCCGGACTCAGAGGAATTGCGCGCGTTCTGCCGGGAACGCCTGGCCGGCTTCAAGATCCCCGTGCAATGGCGGTACGTCGACGCGTTACCGCGCAACCCGAACGGCAAGTTGCTGCGTCGCGAGTTGGGCAGCACGGCAGGTCACGTTTGATAGTCGGGAGGCAAGCGACGCGCCAGCGCCTCCTGCACACCCGACATCACCAGCTCACCGTCCGGGGTGTACACGTGGGACATCGCCAGGCCGCGTGATCTCGCCGCCACCGGCGACCAGTGGTCGACCAGATGCCAGTCCGACGCCCGAAACGGAGTGTGGAAGTAGAGGCTCTGTGTCAGCGTGGTCAGCAGATAACTCTTCACCCGCGGTGTCTCGTGTGGCAGGCGGATCGAGGCGATCATCGTGAAATCGCTGAGGTAGGTAGCCAATTCAGCCTGCGTCAGTTCGTCGACCGGTGCCTCGTCATGGCATATCCGGCACCAGAAGCGTCGACGGCCCAGAGGATCGTCCCAATCCGGCCGCACCACGCGCATCTCCAGTTCGGGATGGCGAGCGGCCCACGGAATCCACGCGGTGTCGTCGGAATCGGCGATGCCTGGAAGGTCGTCGGGCACAGGTACGCTCGGCATCGGCCTGCCGTGGGCGAAGCCGGCGTCGGGCACGTGGTAGCCGACTGTGGCCGTCAGCGCGGCCCGCCCGTCGTTGCGGACGTCGACCCTGCGCATCGAGAACGACCGCCCGTCGCGGACCCGAGTGACGGAGTGTTCGAGCGGGTGGTCCGGGTCGCCGCCGGACAGGTAGACACAGTGCAGGTGGTGCGGCAGTCGATCACCCTCGACGGTGCGGTTGGCCGCGGCCAGCGCATGGGAGGCGAGTTCGCCCCCGTACATCCGCACCGGGGCGCCCGGGGCCCGGCTCATGAAGCGATCGTCGCCTGCTGGGGTCAGATCGAGGCGCTGCAGCAAACGCTCGGCGGGTGCGGTCATCGCGGTTCCCTCGGCAATCCCAGCACGCGTTCGGCGAGCAGGTTCAGCTGGATCTGCGTGGTGCCGCCGTAGATCGACTCGGCCCGGCTGGACAACATGACCTGCTGTAGCCTGTCCAATTCATAGTCCTCCCCGACGATTTCGGCGGCAGGCCCGATCGCGCGTACCGCGGTTTCACCCATCCGGCGGTGCGCGTCGCTGGCGAACACCTTGCTGACCGACGCCTGTGTCGCGGGTTGGCCGCCGCGCTCGTCCTTGAGCGCGCTCATCAGCCGAAGGCCGTTCCACTCGATGATCCTCGCCTCCATCCATGCCGTGGCCAGATCCCGCCGCACCGCGGCCAGTCCCCGCTGCCCCGAGGCCGCCGCGGCGGCGATCATCTGGTCGACCTCGCGCTGGATGCGCAGATGCTCGGCGAGCAAAGTGGTGCCGCGTTCGGTCCCGAGCGCACCCATCGCCACCTTCCAGCCCTGGTTCTCGCCGCCGACCAGCAAGTCGGCATCGGTGCGCGCCCCGGTGAAGAACACCTCGCAGAAGTCTGCGCCACCGAGCATGTTTCGGATCTGGCGCACTTCGACGCCGGGCTGGTCGACCGGTACGAGCAGCAGCGAGATACCGCGATGAGCGGGCGCGTCAGGGTCGGTCCGGCACAGCACGTACATCCAGTCGGCGCGCGCACCGGCCGACATCCAGATCTTCTGCCCGTCAAGCACCCACTCGTCGCCGTCACGCACCGCCTTCGTGCGCAGGCTGGCCAGGTCGGAGCCGGAGCCCGGCTCACTGAACCCTTGCCCCCAGAACTCCTCGGCGGCCGAGATTTTCGGCAGGAACCGGTCCTTCTGAGCGTCGGTGCCGAACGTCAGCAGGATCGGGCCCAGCAGGTCTTGGCCCTGCACACCGGCCCGGTAGGGCGCGTCGGCCGCCGCGTACTCCAGCTGAAAAACCAACTGCTCGTCCACACTGGCGTCATGGCCCCCGTATCGACGCGGCCATCCCAGGCACAACCAGTTGCCCGCGGCCAGTTCGCGGTCCCAGGCCACCCGCACGTCCCACGCCGAGTCGTCCCAGGAGAAACCGACACCGCGGTGATCGGCGAACCGTCCGACGAGATGTTCGGCGAACCAGTCGCGGATCTCGTCGCGAAAGCCCTGCAGCGCGGCATCCAGTTGCAAGTCCATGGCGTCGGCTCAGCTGCGTTCGATCAGCGTGGCGGTGCCCATCCCGCCACCGACGCACATCGTCACCAGTGCGTAGCGCCCGTCGACGCGTTCGAGTTCGTGCAGCGCCTTGGTCAGCAGGACGCCTCCGGTCGCCCCGAGCGGATGGCCCAGCGCAATCGCCCCGCCGTTGACGTTGACGTTGCCGAGGTCGGATTTCATCTCGTTCGCCCACGCCAACACCACCGACGAGAAGGCCTCGTTGATCTCGACGACGTCGATGTCGGCCAACGACAGGCCGTTGCGGGCCAGGATGCGCTCGGTGGCCGGGATCGGGCCGGTCAGCATCAGCACCGGATCGCTGCCGATCATCAGCGAATCCACCACCCGCGCCCTCGGTGACGCCCCGAGTTCGGCGGCCTTGTCCTCGGTCATCAACAGCAGCGCCGAGGCGCCGTCGGAGATCTGCGACGACGTACCGGCGGTGTGCAGCGCGCCCGGCCGGTCCTTGAGGTTGACCCGCAGGCCGGCCAGCCCCTCCCGGGTGGTCGGGCGCGGCCCCTCGTCCGCGCTGACCGTCCTTGTGCCGGCGATCTTTCCGTGCTCGTCGACGACCGGTGCGTCCACCGGCACGATCTGCCCGTCGAACCGGCCCGCAGCCAGCGCATCGGCCGCTCGCGACTGCGACATCACTGCGAACTCCTCGAGGTCGTCGCGGCTCAGGTTCCACGCCTCGGCGATCCGGTCGGCGGCCTCGAACTGCGTGGTGATCTCGTAATGCTGTTGATAACGCGGCGTTTTCGACGGTCCGAGCTCGGGCATGACACTCGAGGTCATCGGGACCTGGTCCATCGACTCCACGCCGCAGGCCACCGCGACGTCGACGACACCGCCGGCGAGCAGACCGTAGGCCAGGGTGAAGGCCTGCTGCGACGACCCGCATTGCGACTGGATCGTCGAGGCGGCGGCACGCTGGTCGAGCCCGGCGGCAAGCCACGCGTTGCGCACGACGTTGCCGGACTGCTGCCCGACCTGGCTGACGCATCCGCCGGTGACCTGGCCGACGACGGCCGAATCGACGCCGGCCCGCGACATCAGCGCGGCGAGCGCGTCGCTGAGCAGATCGGGTGCGAGTTTGTGGGCAAGGGCTCCCTTACGCTTACCGACGGCAGTCCGCACAGCTTCGACGACAACGACCTGCGGAATTTCTGGCATCAGCCCTCCGGGCTCGAGCTACGGTACAATCATCTAACTATATACTTGCTTTCCCCGGCCGCCGAAAGGGGCATACATGCCGCACGACTATTCCGAGTTCCCCAGTCTTCGCTTCGACGTCGCCGACAACGGGGTGCTGCACATCGTGCTGGACTCCCCCGGGCTGAATTCGGTGACCCCGCAGATGCATCGCGACCTTGCCGACATGTGGCCGGTCATCGACCGCGACGACGACGTGCGCGCGGTACTGGTCCGCGGCGAGGGCAAGGCGTTCTCCGCGGGCGGCAACTTCGACCTGCTCGACGCCATGATCGACGCCTACGACACGCGGATCAAGATCATGCGCGAGGCACGCGACCTGGTGATGAACATGGTCGGCTTCTCGAAGCCGGTGATCTCGGCCATCCGCGGGCCCGCGGTCGGAGCGGGCTTGGTGGTGGCGCTGCTGGCCGACATCTCGGTGGCCGCCCGCACCGCCCGGATCATCGACGGCCACACCCGGCTTGGGGTCGCCGCGGGTGACCACGCGGCGATCTGCTGGCCGTTGTTCGCCGGCATGCCCAAAGCCAAGTATTACCTGCTGACCTGCGAGACGCTGACCGGGGAGGAAGCCGAGCGCATCGGCATGGTGTCCAAGGTCGTCGACGACGACGACGTTGTCACCGAGGCCGAGCGCATCGCCGAATCCCTTGCGGCAGGGGCACAGACGGCGATCCGATGGACCAAACACAGCCTCAACCAGTGGTACCGGGTGTTCGGTCCGACGTTCGAGGCGTCGCTGGGCCTGGAGTTCATCGGCTTCGGCGGGCCCGAGGTCCGCGAAGGGCTTGCCGCCCACCGGGAAAAACGCCAGCCCAACTTCCTCGACCTCCCCGCCCAGTGAGCTGACGTGACGACCCGAGTCCGAACCCGGGCGCAGGACCGCATCGGCTGGCTCCAACTCGACGGACCCGACCGCCTCAACGCGATCGGCTCCCAGACCTACGGTGAGCTGGCGGCAGCGATCCGCGATGTCGAGGGGGACTCGGCGCGGGCCGTGATCATCCATGGCAGCGGACGCGCGTTCTGCGCCGGCGCCGACATCGCCGAGATGCGGGGCTTCACCGGCCGCGACGAGTTCGCCGAGTTCATCCGTGGTTTCACCGATGCGCTCGAGGTGCTGGCGTCGAGCACCCTGCCGGTCATCGCCGCGATCCACGGCTCCGCACTCGGCGGCGGCCTGGAGCTTGCACTGGCATGTGATCTCCGGGTGTCGACCCCCACCGCCAAACTCGGTCTGCCCGAAGCGAAGCTGGGCCTGCTGCCCGGCGCCGGTGGCACACAGCGACTGCCGCGACTGGTTCCCCCCGGGGTGGCCAACGAGATGCTCATGTTGGGAACCCCGGTCGACGGCCGGCGGGCCTACGAACTCGGTCTGGTCAATCGTCTCGCCGAGGACGAAGACCTGCTCGAGGTCGCGGCGGGCCTGGCGCGCGAATTGGCCGACGGGGCCGCCCAGGTACCGTCGGCGGCCAAACGCCTGCTGCAGACGACCTCGACGATGCCGATCGAGGAGGGCATCGAGCGGGAACGGGCGACGGTCGCCGACCTGTTCGCCTCCCCCGACGGCCGGGAGGGTTTCGCCGCGTTCACCGAACGCCGCGCCCCCAGATTCGGTGGAGGCTGAGTGGACGCACGCTATCCCGCCGAAGTCGAAGGCTTTCGCGCCGAGGTGCGGTCGTTTCTTGCACAGCATCTGCCGACCGATTGGCAGGGCCTGGGACACCTCGACGCGGAGGAGGCCCGAGCGTTCACCGAGAGGTGGCGAGGGCTGCTCGCCGAACACGGCTACCTGACTCCGGCCTGGCCCACCGAGTACGGCGGTGCCGGGCTGACCAAGCTGCAGCAGGTGGTGTTGGTCGAGGAGTTCGTCCGCGCCGGCGTACCGGCCAACGGCGCCAACGACAATTTCAGTATCAAGATGATCGGCAACCTGCTGCTGCGGTTCGGCACCGACGAACAGAAGCAGCGATTCCTGCCCCGCATCGTCAGCGGCGCCGACCGCTGGTGTCAGGGGTTCTCCGAACCCGCGGCCGGGTCCGACCTCGCGGGTATCAGGACCAGCGCCCGCCGCGACGGCGACGAGTGGGTGATCGACGGCCAGAAGATCTGGACTTCCGAGGCCGCACAGGCGAACTGGATCTTCATGCTGGCGCGGACGAACCCCGACGCCGCGCGCCACCGCGGCATCTCGATGCTGCTCGTGCCGATGGATCAGGTCGGTATCGAGGTGCGTCCCATCACCATGCCGTCCGGCAGCCAGGCGTTCAACGAGGTGTTCTTCACCGGCGCGCGCACCTCGGTCGACAACGTCGTCCTCGGCGTCGACCGCGGCTGGGAGGCCGCGATGGCGCTGCTCGGGCTGGAGCGCGGCGACGAAGCGGCCACCAACCCGGTGCTGTTTCGCGCCGAGGTCGATCGGCTCATCGCGCTGGCGCGCGAACGCGGTCTGGCCGACGACGAACTGGTGCGCGACCAACTGGCCCGGGCCTACACCAAGGCGCAGATCATGGGCTATCTCGGTAAGCGAATCCTGACCGGCTGGCTACGCGGTGACCCGCCCGGCGCAGAGGCGTCGGTGTCCAAGCTGTACTGGAGCGAGCATCACCGCGACGTCACCGACCTCGCGATGACCCTCCTGGGCCCCGCGGCGATGGTGCCGCAGGGTCGGATGCCGTTGCGGCACTTCCGGACCGACGACGCCGACGCCCCGAATTCGACCGCCTCGTGGTCGCACACCTGGCTGACGGCGATTGCAGGCACCATCTACGCGGGCACCTCGGAGATCCAGCGCAACATCCTCGCCGAGTCGGCACTGGGACTACCGCGCGAGCCGCGACCGAATCAGTAGGTGCGCAGCCCCATCGAGCGGGCGATGCCGTTGCGCTGAATCTGGCTGGTACCGCCGGAGATCGGCGCGACGATCGACTCGCGCCAGCGGAAGCTCATCACGCTCTCGGTGGAGAAACCGTGTCCTGCGCAGATCTGCATGCCCAGCCGGGCGGCGGCGACGTAGGTTTCCGAGCCCTTCAGTTTGGCCATCGCACCCTCCCGCGAGCAGGCCTTGCCCTGTGAGAGCAGCCATGCCGCCCGGTACGCGAGCAACCGCGCGGAGTCGATCTCGACCTGCATGTCGGCCATCGCGTGGGCCAGCGACTGAAAGTTGCCGATGGGCCGGCCGAACGCCGTCCGCTCCTTGGAGTATTCGAGCGCCTCGTCCAGCGTGGCCTGCGCCACCCCGACGTAACCGCCGCTCATCAACACGCGCTCCAGCTCCAGGTTCGACAGCATCACCGACCAGCCGTCGTCCTGTTCGCCGACGAGATTCTCCTTCGGCACCACCACGTCTTCGAGGAAGACCTCGTAGGTGCCCAGGATGTGACGGGCCAGCGTGGGCGCCTTGCGCAGGCTGACCCCGGGGGTTTCGGCGTTGACGATGAGGATGCTGATCCCGTCGTGCTTGCGCTCGCCCTTGGCGGTCCGCACGTACATCATGATGTCCGTGCCGGGCAGTCCGGCACCTGTGCACCACATCTTCTGCCCGTTGACGACGAAATGGTCGCCGGCGTCGACCGCCGAACACCGCAGTGCCGCTGCGTCCGAACCCGTGTCGGGTTCGCTGATGGCCACCGCGAACCGCGAACGGCCCGGGATCATCGAGGTCTTGATCGCTTCGCGCTGCGTGTCGGTGCCCCACTTGTACACGGTCAGCGCGGGAATCAGCGAGCCGATGTAGCACATCGCGATGTCGAGGCTCGCGCGACCGAGTTGCTCGGCGATGAGAGTGAGTTCCATCGCGCTGCCGTCCCCACCGCCGGCCTCTTCCGGAAAGGGCAGTCCGATCCAGCCCATGTCGGCCATCGCGGTGAACAACTCGGCGGGATAGGTGCCGGCTTCGTCCCACTCCTTGGCCAGCCGGGGCGGGCAGTGCCGATCGACGAAGTCGTGCGCCACCTGTTGCAGAGCGGCGTGCTCTTCCGACAGACCAAACTCCATCGCGCTCCCTTTGCATTGAGTTAGACGATTGTAATATATAGCCACCGAACCGGACGCACGGCGTGGGTGTTCAACCCCTCTCGAGCCGAGATTGGTTAGACGATTCGGGGGAACTTACCCGCCGAGCAGGCCGGCCACCTCGTCGCTGAGAGTGATCAGCGCGTCATCGTCCTCGGCGACACCGTTGAGCAGGATGTCGTTGAAGCCGAGTTCGACGAACGGCGCTGCGGCGGCGGCGATGTCGGCAGGTGTTCCGCACGGCGTGTAGCGCTCGAACTTGGCGAACGGGATTTTGTACAAGTCCTCCATCACCGGTGCCACCAGCGATCTGGCCTGCTCGACGGACGACCCGAGTCCGCACCACATCATCAACGCGTGTCGGGTCGGCGGCGTCGCGCGGCCCCGCGCGTGCGCGGCGATGACCTCCAGCGCGCCGGCGGCGCGGTCCGGGGTGATCCACAGCGCGATCCAGCCGTCGCCGGCCCGACCGGTCCGTCGCAGCGCGGCCTCGGAACGGCCGCCGACGAGGATCGGCACCGCGGGGTCGGGGACGGGGCGGATGATCGCGCCGGGAATGTCGAGGAACTCATCGTCGACGGTGACCTCCTCGCCGGCCAGCAGTGCGCGTACCACGTCGAGGTGGGCGTCGAGGCGACGGCCGCGTCGTCGGGGGTCCACCCCGCAGATCTGCAGTTCGTGCGGGTCCTCGCCGCCCAGCCCGATACCGAAGACAAAACGGCCCGAAGCGATTTCGGACAGCGTCGCGACCTGACGCGCGACGGTCACCGGATGCCGCAGTGCCAACAGGTACACCGCGGTCCACACGCTCAGTCGCGGAGCCGCCACCGCCACCGCGGTGGCCTCGAGCAGACCGTCGTAGCCCGTCCCGTCGTGAAAACTGACGTGGTCGCCGGAGAACACGCCGTGGATCCGGGTGGCTTCCACCTCGGAAGCCCAATTCCGTAGGCGTTCGGTGCTGCCGCGGGTGGCACCGCGTGGGGTACGGACGACGATCCTCGGAGCAGCCATAAGTGCAATGATCTAACCATAGGAGGTGCGCGACGCGGTCGCCCTGCCCGCCGCGCGCAAGGCCCGCCACTCGTGCATCGGCCACACGTCCTGGTCCTCCCCCGCCAGCCGGGTGCCGTCGACCTCCCAGGACAACAGTGTGCACGCGCAGATGTGGTTGGCGGTCGAGAGCAGCAACCGGCTCTCTCCGCGCGCATACCCGCTGATACGTTCGCCGCCTTCGGTTTCCGCCTCGACGTCGATACCGACCACCCAGCCTTCGACAGGGTCACGCTCGACGCGGCGGGTTCCGGCGACGAGCCGGTCGAGCCGGTCTCCACGGCGTAGGTAGCCAGAGTAGATCTGCTCGACGGAATCCTCGGCCGACGGCGCGGTGAAGGTCAACAGGCTCAGCTCCGGACCGGCCGCCCACGTGTAGCCGACCCTGCGGTAGCCGCGCTCGGGCCGCGGCCCCCACGACCGGTCCCGCATGGCGAAGCAGTCGACGGGAATCGACTCGCCGTCCAGGCGGATGGTTCCGGTGACCCGGCCGGTCTGATCGAAGTGGTGTGCCTTGGGATAGGGCGGCTCGCCTGTGCGCAGCGGCACCGGCGGTTCCAGCGCGTCGAACCGCAACTCGGCGCGCATCCGGTCCCGGTCGTCGTAGCTGACGTCGTAGGCCATCAGTGGCTCGCGCACCCGTACACTCATGCCGGTGGGAAAATCGATTCGCCCCGAACCGGTTTGGGTCGGCGGCTTCAGATGGGCGAAGTACTCGTAGAACGGTGCGTCCATGGGATGCGGGCTGCTGTCGTCCCACAGCCACATGCCCCCGGCCGTCACGCCCGCGTTCTGCCGAACCGACGCGTAGATCCAGCCACCGATGCGGCGCGCGGGAACGAAGTAGGAGAACCAGAACGTCTCGTTCTCGTAATGGGAGTCGCCCGGCGGGTGCAGAGCGTCGTCCTGCGGGCCGAAGACATTCTCGATGGTCATGATGACTCGTTGTGCAGCGTGCGTGTCGCGGGTAGCGGGTCGAACCGGCGGTCGGCCAGTACACCCATCGCCGGCCGCATCAGTTCGAGTTGCAGGTACGCGCGTTCGCACAGATAGCCGACGAGTTCGAGGTCGTTCAGCGACTTCTCGGTGATGCCGGTCGCCAGCTCTGCGCGACCTTCGGGCACCGACGCCGGCCGGGTGCCGAGCAGTGCCTGCAGCCGATCGAGTTCCACCTGTTCGGCGGCGCGGCCTCGGCGATCGACCTCGCGCAGATACTTGGTCATGCGCGCCAGCCCCTTGCCCCGCAGCGCGACAAAAGGATCGGCGGTACCGGGGACGATGATGTCGCGCAACTGGGCCAGCATCACGTCGTATACCCATTGGTGCTCGGTGATTTCGGCGTCGAGGTGAACCGAGACGTCATCTGTCAGCTGGTATTGCTCGGCGAGCGCGTCGGCGAACAGCCTGTTGTGCAGAGTCTCGTAGATCAACAGATTGCCGATCTCGGCGAGAGGGTCATACTCCACCGAGCGCCGAAAGCCCAAAATCACCACCTTCAGCTCGGCGAACAGGCGGTAGTAACGCAGGCGGTCGAGATCCACCGTGGTCCCGGAGGCGCGCTGGTAGTCGGCGAGCCGGTCGACGAAGTCGGTGAACGGCTCCTGCACTGCCCGCAGCGCCAGCCAGCCGAGGTCGTCCATCGGGTCGCCGAAGTGAGCCAGTTCCCAGTCCAGAACGGCGGTGATGTGACCGTCCCGGTAGAGGAAGTTTCCGGGGCCGGTGTCCCCCTGGACGATCACGGGGTCGATGTCGGGCGTGGGAATGTTGGCCTTCAGCCACGCGAGGCCGAACTCGATGGTGGGATCCTTTGGAGGACCACCGAACCGGTAGAGGGATTCCCAACGGGTGATGTCGGCTTCCACGCAGGCGTGCACCGATTCCCGCGGTTCGTCGAGGTCGACGTTGGCCGGGTCGACTCTGTGCAGGGCGGCCAGCGTCGTCATGAACTCGCGCGCGATCGTCAAGCGGTGCTGCTCGTCGGTGAGCCGGGAGAACCACGTCTCGCCGGGAACGCGCTCGCACAGTACCGCCTGCAGTTTCGGGTGCGACCCGACCAGTCGGGGCACCGGCACCTCGAAGTCCTGCAGTGCGGCATAAAACCGTGACTCACGGTCGAGGGTGAACGGATCTCCGGTCTCGGCCGGGTCGGAGCGGTCATACCGCAGAAACAGCGGCATGCGTCCTTTCCGTGGCCCGTCGACATCGATCAACCAAGCCTCGCGCCTGCCGCCACCCGGTCGGCGTTGCGCACGAGCATGGTCGGCTCCGGTGAGATCCTTGATCCACGAGAGGATTTCTGGTGGTAGCTCGGCACTTTGCGTCATGCCACTCCTTGTGGGGCGGGAACCTCGACGCGCACCGTGTCGATTCGGCCGTGAGAGTCTCCGCGAAAGAAGCGGTTGACGTCGGTCTCGGCGGTGAGCAGAAACAGAGTGCGGCCGTCCGGCCCGCCGAGTTCGACGGCGGTGGCCCACCGTCCCGAAGTCGCGATGGTGTCGGTGATTTCACCGCCGTCGAGGACGCGGACGAACTTTTCCTCCGCATAACAGCCGACCCACACCGCGCCCTCCTCGTCGAGTGCGAGGCCGTCGGGATGCATACCGGGAAGGTCAGCCCATACCCGTCGATTCGACAGGCGTCCGTCCGGACCGATGTTGAAGGCGGTGATTCGCTCGGCGAAGGTTTCGTTGACCAGCAGACGATGGCCGTCCACCGTCACCACCGCGCCGTTGGGGAAGGCCATGCCGTCGGCGTCGAGGGTCGCGGTGCCGTCGACCGAGACCCGTACGACTCCTCCACCCGGCGGTGCACCCTTGGCATCCGGGGCCATGGTGCCGACCACGCCGACATAGGCGACACCCTCAGCGGTTACCGCCATGTCGTCGAGGTGACCGGACGCCGCGGCCCGCAGGTCCGCATACAGCTGCGGGCGGCCGTCGCGAATGGCGTACAGACAGGTCGAGTCCATACCGACGACCAACGGTGTCCCGTCGGGCAAAAACCCGAGGCCGCCGGGCATCTCGTCGAAGACGGCCATGGTCTCCAGCGAGCCGTCGAGACTCGTCGTACACACGCGCTTGCCGATCATGTCGGAGAACCACAACCTGTCGTGTCGCCACCGCGGTGCTTCCGGAAAGGCGAGATCTCCGGCCAGGGGTGTGATGGACGAGCCCACCTCATCGTTTCTACATCGTTTCCACCCTGCCGGGCGCGACACCGTAGGTTCTAGGCTCAAGTGTCGTCGGTAAAGGGAGCCGCAATGCAAGACCGCTGCGACGAGTGCGCGTTCGACCAGTCAGCGACGCCGCCGGCCAAGGTGGCCGTCGCACTTGAGCAGGTGGCGCCGCAGATTTGCGAGAGCATGCGGTCGATCGCTTCGGATGTGTTGCGCCGGCGGCCGCGACCCGAGGTGTGGGCGCCGATCGAGTATCTCGGGCACTTGCGTGAGTCGATGGCGTTCCATCGGTGGCTGATCGAAAAGGCCCTCGCAGAGGACGATCCCACGGTGCCGATGGTGGATCCGGACGAATCGGTGGCCGGTGCGGGCTACCGCGACGCCGACCTCGAGGACCTGATCGCCCAGTTCGAGCGCCGTATCCAGCGCCTCAACGCCCAACTCGGCGCACTACCGCCCGACGCCGAACGGCGCGTCATCACGTTGGGTGGGCAACCGATCACCGTGGCGCTGGTGGCCAGGAGCGCCTGGCATGAATGCCACCATCATCTCGGCGACATTCGCCGGTTGGGCGGGCAGACGACGACCGAGCCTTAGACCGTCAACGGTTCCTCGACAGGTAGGTCGTCGCGTTTGGCGTGCCGTCCATACGGCGGCGGTTCACGTTCGGGCATCCACAGCGCGAGAATCAGAGCGCTCGCGAAGGTGGCGAGGGCCAGAATCAGCGCGGCCTGGCTGTGGCCGTCGACGAAGGCGGCTTTCGCCATGGCGACGAGTTCGGCCGACGGGCCCCCATCCGGAAGCACCTGCAGGGCGGCGACAAGGGAGTCGGACACCGGCTCCCTCGCGGGAGGTGGAACATGGGCCAGCACGGGCCGGACCTGGTTGGAATAGCCCGCCGCGAGAACGCTTCCCGCGATCGCGATACCGAAGGCCGCGCCGACTTCACGGGCGGCGTCGTTGACCGCCGCACCGACCCCCTGATCCTGTTCGGAGACCGACGTCATGATCGCCGTCGTCGCGGGCGCCATGCACAACCCCAGCCCCACCCCGATCACCAGCAGCGGCCAGAGGATGTCGACGTACTCGATGTCGACCGTGAGCCGGCTCAGCAGATACAAGCCGGCTCCGATCAGCAGGAACCCGGGCACCGTCAGCAGTCGCAGACCGATGCGGGCATCCAACCACGGCGCCACCGTCGACACCGCCAACAGCGGAATACCGAACGGTGCGATCGCCACAGCCGATTGCAGGGGTCCGTAACCGACGATCAGTTGCAGGTACTGCACGATCAGGAAGGCCAGCCCGAACATGACCATGAACTGCAGGGCCACCGACAGCGCACCGCCGCCGAAATGGCGGTCGGCGACCAGCCGCAACTGCAGTACCGGGTGAGCGGTCCGCAGTTCGGCGACCACGAACACCACGGTCGCGACCGCCCCGCCCGCGAACATCCCGAGCACCGTCGGATCGGTCCACCCTCGTGCCGGCGCCTCGATGAGCGCGATCACGATCAGCCCAATCGCGGCCACCACAAACACCGATCCGACGAAATCGAATCGGTGACGAACGGTTTGGCGGGATTCCGGCAACGTCAACGCGGCGATCAACAGGGCCACACCGCCCGCGGCGAACCCGACGAAGATCGACTCCCACGACCACCATTCGAGCAGCAGTCCAGAACACAGCAGGCCGAGGATGGCTCCGGAACCGGCCACCCCAGCCCACACGCTGACCGCTCGACCACGTTGCGCCGCAGGGAATGTCGCGGTCATGATCGACAGCGTCGAGGGCATCATCAAGGCCGCGCCCACCCCGGCCAGCGCGCGTGCGACGATCAGCCAAACGGGGTCGGCGAAGAACAACGGGAGGACCGAGGCCGCCGAGAACACCGCCAGCCCGGCGACGAGGACGGCCCGGCGACCGTAGCGGTCGCCGAGCGCACCGGCGGGCAGCAGCAGACAGGCCAGCACCAGCGTGTAGCCGTCGACGATCCAGGTCAGTTGCGCCTGGCTGGCCCCCGTCGCCGCGGCGATGTCGGCGAGCGAGGTGTAGAGCGCGGCCATGGACCCGAGGACCAACGCGACCGTGAGACACGAAACCGCCAGGGTCCACTTCTGATGCCCGGATAGCGTGGACGATTCCATATGACACTCCCGCCAATTTCAGCTACTATCGGTAGCGCTGCGCTACTATGAGTAGCATAAGTTGCGGGACGGAGCCAAGATTTCCACCGACACACCGGTAGCCGATGCCGGCGGAGACGTCGATCCTCGGCGGTTGCGGTCACGTGCGCGGTTGCTCGATGCGGCGGCGCGCCTCCTGACCACCGGCGGTGTCGAAGCCGTCACCGTGGACGCCGTGACGCGGGCATCCAAGGTCGCCAAGACCACGCTATACCGCCATTTCGGCAGCGCCACAGATCTTCTCGCCGCAACCTTCGAGCGAATCCTGCCGCAGGTCACCCCGCCTCCTCCGACGGGGAGCCTACGAGAACAGCTGATCGAACTGCTCAGCCGACAGGCTGAGCTGCTTCACGAGGCGCCGTTGCACCTCACGTTGTTGGCGTGGGTGTCGATGGGCCCGACTGACGACGGCTCGCGAAGTTCGCTGCGCGCCCAGGTGATCGAACAGTACCGGCGGCCCTTCGACCGACTGCTCCACAGCCCCGAGGCGCGCGAACAACTCGGCGACTTCGATCTGACGCTGGCCCTGGCCCAACTGCTGGGACCGCTGATCTTCGGGGTGATGACCGGCGTGCGCACCATCGACCGTGAGGACTGCATCCGCATCGTCGACGATTTCTTCGCCACCCACCGCCCCTGATCTTCCTCCGCGAGCAGACGCAAAATCCGCTGAAAAGTGGCAATTCGGCGGATTTTGCGTCTGCTCGCGGGAAGAAAATTAGGAGAAGAACTTCAGCGGACGCTCGACGAACTCGAACACCACCCCGTCCGGCGATCGCAGGAACGCGATGTACAGCCCGTCGATCTTGGTGCCGGGCAGCGGACACCACACCGGCTCACCGCGCTGCTCGACCCAATCCGGTACGGCAGCAAGGGCTTTCTCGACGCTCTCCACACGCAGCGCGCACCGGTATAGGCCTTGGCGGTTACCGCCCCACGGCACCGGTTCGTCGCCGACGGTGTCGGGATGCTGCACCACCGACACGGTGAACTGGTGCCCGTCCTCGGGCAGCACGAAGCGGGCGACCACGCACTCGGCCGGTTCGCCCGCACCGCCCGGCGCCAGCTGCTCACCGGAGACCGGCACCAGCGCGGGTGCGGACACCTCGACGAAGCCGATCGCGGTCAGGAACTCCGCGGTGGCCACCGCATTTATCGCCGCGATCCGGATGCCGGAGAACAACGCGCCGTTCGAGGCATCGACATCCGGTGGCGCTTCCGCCAATTCGACGACCGCTCCGTCGGCGTCGAGTGCGAGCACCGCCTTCGCTCCGGAGATCAGCCCGTCGACCGGTTCGCTGACCGTCACGCCGACGTTGCGCAGCGCCGCGGCCGCCGCATCGAGGTCGGCCACCCGCATCAGGGCCGACCTGATCCCCGGCCGGGTCGCGTCGACTCGTGTGTCACGCAACAGCGGCGGTTTGCGGTACTGGATCGCCTCCAGCGCGCAACTGGCCCGGCTGCCCCGCGAGTCGTAGAAGAACACCGTGGAGCAGTAGGTTTCGTCGTCGATGCCGAGGATGGCGCCGTTGGTGGCGACGTCCGGGTCGGTGCGCATCCGCGCCGACAACCCGAGCACGCCGGAGTACAGCCGATCGGTCGCGTCCAGCGACTCGCAGTTGAGGTTGACGTGCAGAAACCGCCGCGCGAGATCTTCGGATGCCACTACAACACCACCGATTTCACTTTGAGATCGATGATCTCCTCCTCGCCGAACCCCAGCTCGGACAGCAGCGCGTCGGTGTGCTCACCGTGGCCGGGAGCGCACTTCAGCGACAGCGGCGTCTCGTCGAACTGCACTGGGCTGGCCGCCAGCGCGAACTCGTTGCCGTTGGCGTCGGTGGTGCGCGGCAGATAACCGTTGGCAATGGCCTGGGGGTCGTCGTGCACCTCCCGCGCGGTGCGCATCACGTCCCACACCCCGTCGAAACCCTCGAACGCCTTCTCCCAGTGGGCAAGGTCTTGGGAGCCCAGCGTCTTGCGTAACTCCGCGACGCATTCCGCGCGGTTCTCGAAGCGCACCATCGCGTTGGCGAACCGCTCGTCGTCGATGAGGTCGGGCCTGCCCAATCGCGTGCAGAAGTCGGCCCAGAACCGGTCGGCCTGCAGCAGCACGAACGCGATGTGGCGGCCGTCGCGGGTCTTGTACATGCTCGCCACGGGGTTGGGCATCTCCGACAACGCGAACCGCGGGATGTCTTCACCGGTGATGCCCGCCCCGACGATGTCCGGACCGAGCTGCCAGATCGCCGCGCCGAGCAGCGAGACGTCCACCACCGACGGCTCACCCGTGCGTTCGCGTTTGAACAGCGCCCCGGCGATACCGGTGGCTATCGACAGCCCACCGTAGACGTCGCCGAACGCCGGCCGCTGCAGCGGCGGATAGGAGCCGTCACCTGCGGCGTAGGCCTCGCCGACGCCACCGCGCGCCCAGTAGGCGGCCAGGTCGTAGCCGCCCTGCGCGGCGAGATCGCCCTTGGTTCCGTAACCGTGGCCGCGGGCATAGATGATCTTCGGGTTGCGCGCGCGCACCTGCTCGACGTCGATGCCCATCCGCTGTCGCGAATCGGGTAACAGGTTGGTGAGGAACACGTCGGCGGTCTCGATGAGCTTCATCAGGATCTCCAGCCCGTCGGGACTGGAGGTGTCCAAGCCGAAGCTGCGTTTGCCGCGGTTGGGCTGTTCGATGAAATGGTTGACCCCGCCCGCGCCCGCGACGATGCCCGAACTGATCAGGCCGCGTTGCGGGTCACCGGTTTCGGGGTGTTCGATCTTGATGACGTCGGCGCCCCAGTCGGCCAGTACGGCACCGGCCGCGGGTACGAAGGTCCACGATGCGAGTTCGACGACGCGAACTCCGTTGAGAATGTCGGTCACTGCGCGGACTCCAGCGGGTAGGCGATCGTCTTGGTCTGCAGGTACTGCTCGAAGCCCTCGAGCCCGTTCTGCCTGCCGATACCGCTCATCTTGTAGCCGCCGAACGGCGCGTCGGCCCCGTAGTACATGGCGCTGTTGATCATCACCGAACCGGTACGGATGCGCCTGGCGACGGCCATCGCTCGTTCGGTGGACCCCATCACCGCACCGGCAAGGCCGTAGGTGGAGTTGTTCGCCAGCTCCACGGCGGCGTCGTCGCCGCCGTCGTAGGGCGTGATCGACAGCACCGGTCCGAAGACCTCCTCCTGGAAGATCGTGTGATCCGGTTCGACGTCCGCGACGACCGTCGGGGCCACGAAGTAGCCGCGCTCGAGGCCCTCGGGCGCGCCACCGCCTACCGTGACGCGGCCGCCGTCGCGCTTGGCGATCTCGATGTAGTTGAGTACCCGGTCTCGCTGCTTGGCCGAGACCAGCGGCCCGCAGAACGTATTCGGGTCTGCCGGATCACCGACGGCCAGCGCGCCGAAGGTCGCGGTGGCCACCTCGACAGCCTGGTCGTAGAACTTGCGCGGCACCAACATTCGGGTGGCCAGCGCACACCCCTGCCCGGAGTGCATCAGCGCGCCGATGCAGCCCGGCAGCGCGGTGTTCAGGTCGGCGTCGTCGAGCAACAGATAGGCCGACTTGCCGCCGAGCTCGAGCATGTTGCGCTTCATCGTGTCCCCGGACAGGTTCTGAATCAGCTTGCCCACAGCCGTCGACCCGGTGAACGACACCATGTCGACGCGTGGGTCGGTGGCGAGCACCTGCGCGATGTTGTTGTCCGACGCCGGAACGATGTTGACCACACCGGCGGGGATGTCGGTCTTCTCGGCGATGATGCGACCCCAGCGCAGCGCGCTCCACGGCGTCTCCATCGCCGGCTTGAGCACCACCGTGTTGCCGGTGGCCAGGACCTGGCCCAGCTTGTTGCTGATGATCTCGAACGGGAAGTTCCACGGAGTGATCGCGCCGACCACACCCATCGGTTCCTTGACCACGACCCGGTTGTAGGGCTCGCCCATCTTGGCGTCCTGATCGAGCATCCGCTCCCACGGGAACTTCGAGATGAATTCCGCGGGCCACCTCACCGCGTCGGCCAACGGCCATTCCAGCTGGGCGATGAACGTCATGCCCACGGTCGCGCCGACCTCGGCGATCAGTTCGGCGCGGATGTCCTCCTTCTCCTCCTGCAGCGCGTTGTGCAACTGCATCAGGCAGTGCTGACGGAACTCGTGGTTGGTGGCCCAGTCGGTGGTGTCGAAGGCGCGCCGCGCCGCGGCGATGGCTTCCTCCATGTCGTCGGCCCCGGCATCGGTGGCCACGCCCAGCACTTCCTCGGTCGCGGGGTTGAGGTTGTCGACGGTCTTGCCGGTCGACGAGTCCCGCAGTTGACCGTCGATGTAGAGCCGGCCCTCCGGGTTGAACTGGACGGTTGTGGCGGCAACCGATGAAGCCGTCATGGTGCTTCCTCTCGCTGGACTGTGGGCGTCCGCTAGTGTACCTGTTATAGATAACTGTTTAGCTGATTCGAAGGGGGTACTCGGTGCCAGCCCCTAATTCGCAGGTCGCCCAGTTCCGGACCGATTTCCGAGACTATCTTCGCACCCTCGATTGTGCGGAGGACTGGCGTTCTGCGGCCTTCCGGACCGCCGAGGAGGGGCTCGCCCACGACGCCACCGTGATGGCACGCCTGCACGCCGACGGCTGGAACCGGTACGGCTGGCCCGAGGAGGCCGGCGGGCTCGGCGGCGACGAGATGCTGCGCGCCGTCTACTACGAGGAGCTCGGCTACGCCATGCTGCCCATCCCCGCCCAGCAGTGGACGCTGGAGGTGATGGGCCCGGCCATGCTGAAGTTCTCCCCCGCCTTGGCCGCCGAGTTGTTGCCGAACTATCTGTCGGGTGCCGAATGGTGGGGCCAGGGCTTCTCCGAACCGGAGTCGGGCAGCGACCTGGCATCGCTGCGGACCCGCGCCACCGCCGACGGCTCCGGCGGCTTTGTTGTCAACGGCCAGAAGATCTGGACCAGCCAGGGCGCCACGGCCAAGAGGGTTCTGGTGCTGGTACGCACCGGGGCGCCGGAGAGCAGGCACCGCGGACTGTCGATGCTGTTGATCGACACCGACTCCCCCGGCCTGACCATCCGGCCGATCGCGCTGGCCAGCGGTAGGCGCGAACTGGCCGAGATGTACTTCGACGACGTGCGGGTGCCCCGCGAGCGGCTGGTCGGCGAGGTCGACGGCGGCTGGGGCGTGACGATGTTCCTCATGCAGTACGAACGCGGCATGTACGGCTACGCGGTGCTCAACAAGGTGCTCACCGAGTTGGGGCGGCTGCGCGAGTACATGGTGACCTGCGGGTCGAGCGCGTCGCAGCGCGAACGCTTCGCGCGCACCTACGTCGACGTGATCGCCGCGCAGGCCCGCACCGGCGCGACCGTGCGCAAGCTGGCCGCGGGCCAGAGCGTCGGCCCGGACAGCAGCATCGACAAACTCCTGTTCGGCCGCGCCGAAAAGCAGGTCAATGACCTGATCCTCGACGTCGCGCGCGAGCACATGATGGCGGGCCGTGGCGTGGCCGACGACGCCGAACTCGACACCGGCCGCGCCGAGTGGTGGTACTCGCGCGCCGCGACGATCATGGGCGGCACCGCCGAGGTCCAGCGCGGCATCGTCGCCGACCATCTCCTCGGGCTGCCGAAGGAAAGGCGGGGCCAGTGACCATGCATGCACAGGCAGATCGGCACGACGAATCGTGGCCGATGGTCGAGGAGGCGGTGTTCCGGCTCTTCGACGAACTCGCCGCCAAGGGCGAGCACATCGCGCTGGGGCCGCGACTGGCTGAACTCGGCTGGGACGAGATCGAAGCCGAGTATCCGGTCGACGCGTGCGCGTTGTTGTTCCGCGCGCAGGGCCGCTCGCTGGCGCTGACCGACGCGCTGGACCGGGTGGTGCTGGCCGAACTCACCGCGTTGCTCGACGAACCGGCCGACGGGATCGTGCTGCCCGCACTCAGCCACGGTTGGTCGCCGAGCTCCAATGAGGACCAGGTCAAAGGCATCCTGGTGGGCCCCCTGCGCGGTCGGGTCGTGGTGCCGGTGTCACGCGCGCTGGGGACGGTGTCGATCACCGTCGTCGACGCCGAGCAGTTGGCCGGCCAGCGACTTGACACCTTCGACCCGTCGGTGTTCTGGACCCGCGTTGAGGGCTCGAGAACCGGCGAACTGATCGACGCCTCGACCGAGTGGGGCCGCGCGCTGTCCGCCGCGCACCGTGCGCTGGCCACCGAACTCGTCGCACTGGCCGACGAGGCATTGCGGATTGCGGTCGAACACACCAGCGTTCGCGTGCAGTTCGGCTCGCCGATCGGGTCGTTGCAGTCGGTTCGGCACTCCCTGGCCGACGCAGCCGCCGAACTCGAGGGCGCGCGTGCTCTGCTCACCGAGTCATGGCGCTACGGTGGGGTGCTGTCGGCGCAGAGCGCCAAAGTCGCTGCGGGCCGCGCACATCGGGCGGTCTGCGACGTCGCACTTCAGGTCTGCGGGGCGATCGGCCTGACCGCTGAGCACGATCTACACCGCTACGTGGCGCGAGGATTTCAGATCGACGCGCTGTGCGGATCACATCTGCAACTGGAAGCCCTGCTCGCCGACCGGCTGTTCGACATCTACATGCCCGGTCGCGCACTACCCGCCATAGCCAACTCCAATTGATGATCAAGGAACAAAATGCGCCGCAATATCTTTGAACCGGTTCACGACGAATTCCGCGCCACCGCGCGTGCGTTCTTCGAACGCGAATGCGTTCCGCACGTGGAGAAATGGGAACGTGAGGGCAAGGTCAGCCGTGAGGCGTGGCTGGCCGCCGGTGAGCACGGCTTGATCGGGTGGGAGTTCGACGAGAAGTACGGCGGGCTGGGCATCAAGGATTTCCGGTTCAACCAGATCATCTCCGAAGAGTTGTTCATGACCGGATCGGTCGGGATCGGTCTTGGGGTTCAGAACGACATCCTGATGCCCTACCTGAAGACGCTGACCACCGAAGAGCAGAAGCAGCGCTGGCTTCCGAAGTTCATCAGCGGCGAGTACATCGGTTCGATCGCGATGTCCGAACCCGCGGCGGGATCGGATCTGGCCGGCATCAAGACCACCGCGCGCGACGAGGGCGACCACTGGGTGGTCAATGGACAGAAGACATTCATCAGCAACGGCCTGCTGTCCAAACTGGTGCTCGCCGCGGTGAAGACCGACCCCTCGGCAGGTCACAAGGGCATCAGCCTGTTGATGATCGAGGACGGTATGGAGGGTTTCACCCGCGGCCGCAAACTGGACAAGATCGGGCAGTACTCCGCCGACACCGCCGAGTTGTTCTTCGACAACGTGCGGGTGCCCAAGGAGAACCTCGTCGGTGAATTGAACAGGGGCTTCTACCATTTGGTGTCCAACCTGCCCAGTGAGCGGGTCGGTGTCGCGTGCTACGCGCTGCCCGCGGCCAGGCGCGCGCTCGAATTGACCAAGGCGTATGCGTTGGAGCGCACGGCATTCGGCCAGCCGATCGGGAAGTTTCAGGTCAACCGGCATTTCATTGCCGAGATGCAGGTCAAGCTCGACGCCGCGCAGACCTACCTGGACCAGTGCGTGTTGTCGGTCAACGACGGAACGCTTTCGGACGCGGATGCGGCCGGGTTGAAGTGGTGGACCTCCGAAGTGCAGTGGGAGATCATCGATCGCTGCCTCCAGCTGCACGGCGGCTACGGTTACATCAACGAATACGAGGTCGCCAGGCTGTGGCGCGACTCCCGGGTACAGCGGCTTTACGCAGGCACCACGGAGATCATGAAGGACCTGATGGGTCGGGCCATGGGGTATTGACGATGAGTTTGGTCACTGTCCTGGCGCGGAAACCGGTTTCGGAGCGCGCAATCAGTTAACCTGGCAAATAGTTAGTGGATTAGACACCGGTGGAGGTCGAAGTGGAGGTCACCAGCCTTCGGGAGCCGAAGATGGCCGATCGGGTGGCCACCGTGCTGCGCAAGATGTTCATCCGAGGTGAAATACCCGAGGGCACCATGCTGCCGCCCGAGTCGGAGTTGATGGAGAGGTTCGGGGTGTCGCGGCCCACGCTTCGCGAGGCGTTCCGGGTGCTCGAGTCCGAGTCGCTGATCGAGGTGCAACGCGGTGTGCGCGGCGGCGCCCGGGTCACCCGTCCTCGGCGTGAGACTCTCGCCCGGTACGCCGGTTTGATCCTCGAGTACGAGGGCGTCACGCTCAAGGACGTCTTCGAGGCCCGGGTCGCGTTGGAGATGCCGATGATCGTCGCCCTGGCCAAGGAACAAGACCCCGCGGTGATCGCCGAACTGGAGCGCATCGTCGAGCACGAGGCACAGGTGAAGCCCGGCAGCGAGGAAGCCGTGGATCAACTGACCGACTTTCACGCCGCGATCGCCCGCCTGTCCGGCAACAAGACCATGCAGATCATCAGCGCGATGCTGCACCACATCATCGAGAAGGCCAACCGGTCGCTGCAGCCCACCAAGGGCGACCGCGCCGAAGGCGCGGTCCGCCGCTCGGCCAAGACCCACAAGATGGTGCTGGACTTGATCAAGTCCGGTGACGCCGAAAAGGCCGGCGAGCTGTGGCGGCGCCACCTGCAGAAGGCGGAGGAATTCGTGCTTTCGGGCGCCGAGATGTCCACCGTCGTCGACCTTCTCGAATGACAGGACTGCCCGAGGCCTTCCGGGGCGATATCGAAACCCCCATCCATCTGCTCGGCCGATTCGGTATCGAGGTGCTCGAAGCCAGCGTCGAGGCCGAGACCGTGACGATGTCGATGCCGTTGGCGGGCATGCGCAATCCGTTCACCGGCCACCCTACGGTGGCCCCGCTGGGTCTGCTCGCCGACGCGGTCAGCGGCACGTTGAACCACTTCCGACACCACTCCGGTGAGTGGACGGTCACCACCGAGCTGACCGTGGAACTCAGTCCCGGCGGTGCCGAACTCGCCACGGCGCAGGGGGCCGCGCCGGTGATCGCCGCCGGACGTCTGCTCGGGCCCCGAGGCGGTACGTCGCTGTCGTTCTACACGCTGTCCTGCGGCGACACCGTGATCGGCGGCGGCACGGTGCGGTCCTACTTCGTCACCCCGGACACGGTCGCGCTCGACGAGCCGCCCGAGACATTGACGATCACCGCGCAGACCCCGCTGGCCGAGTTGATGGCCGTGGAGATCACGGCGACCGAGGAGAACCGTTGCGTCCTGCGCCAGAAGCGGGATGTGTTCCTCAACAACGCCGTCGGCGTCGTCAACGGCGGTATCGCCTCGTCCGGCCTGGAGCTGGCCGCGTCTGCGGTGGTGAACCAGTCCGGGCCGCCGATGCGTACGGCGTCGCTGCGGGTGAACTTCCTTCGGCCGTACCTCGCCGGTGAAAATTCGCGCTACGAGGCGTCGGCCACGCGGATCGGCCGCAACACCGCGGTCGCCGACGCGCAGGCCGTCGCCGACGACGGCCGGCCCGCGCTGATCGCCCGGTTGACGGCCTACCGCTAGCGATTTCGGCGTGGCTGGTCGCGCTACGCGCGACTCAGCCCGCCGAAATCGCTACTTTTTGGAGCGGGCGCGGAAGGCGGCCACCCGCTCGTGGAACTCCGGCGTGGTAAACGACGTGTATTCCTCGGCGAGGGCGTACTCCAGCACACCGAGCGCTGCGCGCGACAGGTGCATGTTCATCGCGACCTTCGTCGCGCGCAGCGCCTGAGAGGGCAGCTCGGCGAGGCGCTCGCCGATCGCCAGCGCGTCGTCGAGCACGGCGTCGTCGGTGGCCACCTGGGTGACCAGGTTGAGCTTTTCGGCGATCTCCGGGGTGATGCGATCACCCAGCAGCACATACTCTTTGGCCTTCATCAGACCGATCAGCAGCGGCAGCATGGCCGCACCGCCGTCGCCCGCGACCAGGCCGACCGCCACATGCGGATCGGCGAGATAGCTGCTCTCGCCCATCACCAGGAAGTCGCTGAGCAGGGCGATCGAACAGCCCAGCCCGACGGCCGGGCCGTTGACCGCAGACACCAGCGGCTTCGCGAAATTGATCACTTCGAGGAAAACCGTTCGCGCCTCGGTGATCTGGAACTGACGGGCCACCGGATCCTCGATCAGCCGACCGAACATCACCATGTCCCCGCCCGACGAGAACGCCTTGCCCGCACCGGTGGTGACCACGGCGCGCACGTCGTCGTCGGCCGCCAGCGCCCGCCAGATGGTGGCGAACGCGTGGTGCAACTCCTCGTTGACGGCGTTGAACGCCTCGGGCCGGTTGATGCGCACCACATGCACGTTGCCGGTCTTCTCGACCAGCAGCCACGGCGCGAACTCCTCGTAGCCGGGCAGGGTGGCGATTTCCGAAGTCGTCATGTCAGTCCTTGTCAGTGGAGAGAATGGTCACGGCGGAGACGGCTGTCGGTCCACCGATGTTGTGCGCCAACGCGTATCGTGCGCCGTCGACTTGGTTCTCGGCTTGGCCGCGAAGTTGGTTGAACAATTCATAGCACTGCGCGACGCCGGTCGCGCCCGGCGGATGCCCCTTGGCCTTCAGGCCGCCGCTGGGATTGACGGGTATCGCGCCGCCGACGTAGTTCTCGCGACCCTCGACCAGCTTGTAGGCCTCGAAACGGTCGGCGAAGCCCAGATCCTCGTAGCTGATCAACTCCACCCCGGTGAAGCAGTCGTGCACCTCGGCCACGTCGATGTCGCGGGGGGTGATGCCCGCCATCCCCATGGCGGCCTTGGCCGCTCGCACCGTGGGTGGGAAGGTGGTCATGTCCTGCTTGTGCTGGTGCATGACGCGGTCCATGCCGATCCCGACGCCGCGCACCCACACCGGTCGGTCGGTGTAGCGGTCGGCCACCTCTTCGGCGGCCAGGATCACCGCGGCCGCACCGTCGCTCTGCGGCGTGCAGTCGTAGAGGCCGAACGGTTCGACCACGATCGGCGCGGCCAGCGCCTGCTCGACGGTGATCTCGTAGCGCAACTGCGCCTTGGGATTGTTCAGCGCGTGGAAATGGTTCTTCACCGCGACCATGGCCATGTGTTCCTTGGTCGCCGGCGATTCGTGCAGGTATCGGGTGACGTGCAGGGCGAAGTTGGCCGGTGCGACCAGCCCGAGCGGGTAGTCCCAGGCGTTGTCGCGCGTCATCGCCGCCCAGTCCCAGAACGTGGTGTTCGACGCGGTTTCGCGCACCTTGTCCGCGCCGACCACCAGCACGACGTCGTAGAGCCCCGAGGCGATCGCCATCACCCCGTTGCGGATCGCGTCATTACCGGTGGCGCAGGCGTTCTCGACCCTGGTGACCGGGATCTCGGTGAGGTCGAGCGTGTCGGCGAGGATGCCCGACGGGAAGCCGTCGGTGGTGGACAGTTCACCGAACCACGCCGCCTGGATCTCGGATTTGGCGATGCCCTTGTCGACGTTTCCGACCGCCTCGGCATACGCCATCGGCACCAGGTCCTTGACGCCCAGTTCGAAGTGCTCGGCGAACGGGGTCATCCCCGCACCGACGATCGCGACGTTCCTCATGCCGGAACTCCCTCCTGCGTACGGCCCGGCCAGAAGGCGTAGCCGTAGTCGGGTATGCCTGTGCGGGTGGCGATCTTGCGCAGCACCACCTCACCGGGCTGGCCGATGGCTGCCTCGCCGGCGGGCACGCCCGTCACCTTCATCAGTACACGTACCGGGCTGTCGTCCAGTTGGACCAGCGCCAGCGAGTACGGGCTGGGCAGGTCGGGCACCGGAATACGGATCGTAGTGTGGGTGTAGACGGTGCCCGTACGTGGCAACGGTTCGAGCCGATACTCGTCGGCCAGCACGCCGGCGTCGTCGACCCGCACGCGCGGAGGGAACTGCGGCGCGGTGTCAATACCGGGGCGCTCCTCGAAAACAGCTGCTTCCCAACGGATCTTCGGTTCGAACGCGCGAGAGTAGGCAGGCATCGAGATCGGGATGCCGATGCCCTCGGCGGTCTGGTATCGCGGTAATTCGAGCGGCGCCACCTCGTCACGCGCGACGCGCACCGCGCCGCTGGCGATCGTGGCGACGCTGACCGTGGCCTGCTCGACCGCGACCAGCAGCCCCGCCGCCCCGCTCTCGAGCGCGCCGGCGAGCACCCGGATCGCCCCGGCGGCCGTGGACGACGGCTCTTCGGTGGCGCCGGTCGTGTCCAAGCCGCCGAGTTGCCCCGCGGGTGCACCCACCACGGCGGCCACCGAGGAGCCGTCCGGCAGGCCCAATGAGGCCAGCGTGGCGCGCACCCCGACCTCGCGCTGCAGCCGAGGGTCGGGATAGATGTGGCGGGAACCGTCGTCGCGACGCGCGGTCAGCGGCAGGCTGCGGTTCTGCCGGGCCACCGCGGAGACGTCGACACCGCCGGTTCCGGTCAGCGCCGCCGCCGCCCCCACGGCGAGATCGGTGTCGTCGGAACCGATCACCAGCGTGCCGGGTGCGGCGTCGGCGAGTTGGTCCAGTACGGCCGGCGCCCCGCCGAGCACCTCGGCGACCGGGGTGTCGCCCGCCAGCCCGAGCGCGGCCAGCAGCACGGCGCCGTTGCCACCCTCCACGAGCGGGAAGTTGCGCGAGACGAACACGACGCGCTGCGCGGTGGCGTCGGGGTCGGCGGCGCGCCCGGCGGCCACCGCCATGGTGAGCGCGTCCTCGTCGGGCCCCTTCACCCGCCGGTCCTTCTTGCCCACCCGCTCGCTCCACGGCGGCAGATAGGTGCCGATCGATACGACTTCGGTCATGTGGCCTCGCTTCGGCCCGGCCGCGGGTGGGCCGGAACATCCTCCGTTAATAAGCTATATAGTTATAGCATTTGGCGGTCCGGCGATCCAATGGAGGCGGCACGGTGGTTGATGCGGGTCCACGCAGCTTGAAAGATCGGGTGGTGCTGGTCACCGGCGCCAGCCGGGGCATCGGACGCGAAATCGCCGTACGCGCGGCCGCCGACGGTGCGTCGGTGGGACTGCTGGCCAAGACCGAGACCCCGAATCCCAAGATCTCCGGCACGATCGCCGAGACCGCCGAGCGTGTGTCTGCCGCGGGTGGCCGGGCGCTGCCGGTGGCCTGCGATGTGCGCGACGCCGCCGCCGTCGAGCAGGCCGTCACCGCGATCGCCGAGCGCTTCGGCGGCATCGATGTCGTGGTCAACAACGCCGGCGCGCTCGACCTGCGGCGCACACCGAAACTTCCGCCCAGGAATCTGCGCCGGTTGCTCGAGGTCAACGTCGAGGGGCCGTTCGCCGTCGTGCAGGCCGCGCTGCCGCACCTGACCCGGTCCGCCAACGCCCACATCGTCAACGTGTCCCCGCCGCTGAACTTGGCGCCCGAGTGGGTCGGCGCACACGTCGGGCACACCGTCGGCAAGTACGCGGAAAGCCTTCTCACCCTTGGCTGGTCGGCCGAGTTCGCGTCGATTCCGATCGCGGTGAACTCGCTGTGGCCGGCCACCACGGTGGCCAGCACCGGAATGATCGTCGCGATGGGCGAGGACACGATCCGCGCTCAGGCACGCGATCCGCGCATCATCTCCGACGCGATCGCGGCGCTGGTCACCCGCCCGGCGGCGGAATGCACCGGAAACTTCTACACCGACGAGGACGTGCTGCGCGGCGAAGGCGTCGGAGACTTCTCCGGATACCGCCTCGCCGCCCGCGAAGAGGATCTCAGCCCGAACTTCTACCTGGCTTCCGCGCCGCTGCCCTCGGTGTAAGGGTTGACACGTGGACTCCTTCGCCGCGCTCGGCGCGAACGAACCCGAACTGGCCAAGCTGCGCGCCTCCGTGCGGGACTTCGTGACGGCCGACCGCGCCGAATTCGGCTGGCGGCCCGCCGTCGACTCCTGGCTGGGCCGCTGGGACCAGGACTTCAGCGCCCGGCTCGGCGCCGCCGGTTTCGTCGGCATGATCATTCCGCGGGAGTACGGCGGCCAAGGCCTCAGTCACCTGCACCGCTACGTGGTGACCGAGGAACTGCTGGCCCAGGGCGCGCCGGTGGCCGCGCACTGGGTCGCCGACCGCCAGGTCGCGCCGGGACTGCTCACCTACGGCAACGAGGAGCAGCGCAAGCGCCTGCTGCCGCGGATCGCGGCGGGCACGCTCTTCTCGGCGATCGGGATGAGCGAGCACGCCGCGGGATCCGACCTGGCCGCCGTGCAGAGCAAGGCCACCCGGGTCGACGGTGGGTGGCGGCTGTCGGGCACCAAGGTGTGGACCAGCGGGGCCCATCTGGCCCATCAGGTCGTCGTGCTGGCCAGGACCAGTCCGGCCGATCCCGAGAAGCGCCACGCCGGCTTCAGCCAGTTCATCGTGCCGTTGGACGCCGACGGGGTGCGGATCGACCCGATCGAGTTGCTCGACGGCGAGCCCCACTTCAACGAGGTCGTCTTCGACGACGTGCTGGTGCCCGACGCCGATGTGCTCGGTGAGGTCGGCAACGGGTGGCGGCAGGTCACCTCCGAGTTGTCCTTCGAGCGCAGCGGACCCGAACGCCTGCTGTCGACCGCGCCGCTGATCACCGCCGCGATCCGGGTGCTGCGCGCGGGCCCGACACCGGATGACCGCACGGCAGAGGATCTCGGCGACCTGCTGGCGCGGTTGATCTCGTTGCGGCAGCTGTCGGTGTGGGTGGCGCGGACACTGACCGCCGAGCAGGACGCCGCCAACCAGGCGGCACTGGTCAAGGATCTGGGCACCCGCTTCGAACAGGACACCGTCGAGACCATCGCCGACGTGGTCGACCGGGTGCCGATGACGGCAGAACTCGCCGAGCTGTTGACCACGGCGCGGTTGCACAAGCCGGTGTTTACGCTGCGCGGCGGAACCAACGAAGTGCTGCGCGGGGTGGTGGCGCGGGGAATGGGGTTGCGGTGAGCGCACTTTCGGGCGGCGTGTTCGACGCCGCCACCGCCGACGACGACTACACCGAGCTGCGGCGGCTGGTCGACGACATCGGCCGACGCTCCTTCGACGCCCGGCTCGGCCGTCGGCGGATGCCCGATCAGTTCGACACCGACCTGTGGCGCAACCTCTCCGACACCGGGCTGACCCGGCTGACCAGCGAGCCCGATGCCGACGCTGGCCCGGTCGAACTGGCCGTCGTGCTGCGCGGTCTGGCCCGGCACGCCGGCGCGGTGCCGATTGCCGAAACCGACGCGCTGGCAGCGTGGTTGGCCAACACCGCCGGCATCGAACTGCCGGACGGACCGCTGACCGTAGCGATCGCCGACGCCGACGATCCTGGCGGCCGCGTCACCGGCGTGGCGACCGACGTGCCGTGGACCCGCACCGCGGCGGCGGTGCTGCTCGCCGCGCATGTCGGCGACACCTGGCGGGTCGGCCTCCTCGACCTCGACAGCGCCGGCATCGAGGACGGCCACAATCTGGCAGGCGAACCACGTGACCGCGTCACCTTCGACGTCAGCGCCGCCGATCTGCGGACCGTCGACCCGGCAGTCGGCACCGAACTGACGTTGCGCGGGTCGTGGTGCCGGTGCGTGCAGATGATCGGCGCGCTCGACGCCGCGGCGGCCATGACGGTGGACCATACCCGGCAGCGGGAGCAGTTCGGGCGCCCGCTGAGCAAGTTCCAGGCGGTCCAACACGCGTTGGCGGCGATGGCCGGCGACATCGAACGTGCCCGCGCGGCAGCCACTCTCGCGGTTGCCGCAGCCGCCGACCACGGGTTCTCGGCACCCCAGACCGAATACGCGGTCACCGTGGCGCGGGTGGCCGTGGGCCGCGCGGTCATCCCGGTGACGACGATCGCCCACCAGTTGCACGGCGCCATCGGCGTCACGGCCGAACACGCGCTGTGGCCGGTGACGACTCGCGCGCAGGCGTGGGCCACCGAATTCGGCACCACCGTCGGGCACGCCCGCCGCCTCGGCCGGATGGCGCTGGCCGCCGACGAACCGTGGGATCTGGTGGTCGGCAACGTGTCTTGACCTGACAACGAAATGTACTGATCTGGAAGGGAACTCATGGCAACAGACAAGTTCGAGGGTGCATCGGCCATCGTCTCCGGCGGCGCGGGCGGCCTCGGGGAGGCGACGGTGCGAAGGCTGCACGCCGAGGGCCTGGCGGTGGTGATCGCCGACCTCGCCGAGGACAAGGGCAAGGCGCTGGCCGACGAATTGGGCGACAAGGCGATCTTCGCCAGCACCGACGTCACCGACGACGATTCGGTCAACGCGGCGATCGAGCAGGCCAACACGCTCGGGCGGCTGCGCTACGCGGTGATCGCGCACGGTGGATTCGGTGTCGCGCAACGCATGGTCGGTCGCGATGGCAGCCCCGCGGACATGGACGGCTTCAAGAAGATCATCGACCTGTATCTGAACGGCACCTACAACCTGGCCCGGTTGGCGGCGGCCTCGGTGGCCACCGCCGAACCCGACGACGGCGGTGAGCGCGGTGCGCTGGTGCTCACGGCGTCGATCGCCGGATACGAGGGCCAGATCGGCCAGTCGGCGTACGCAGCCGCCAAGGCGGGGGTGATCGGTATGACGATCGCCGCGGCACGCGACCTCAGTTCGGTGGGCATCCGGGTCAACACCATCGCGCCGGGCACCATGAAGACCCCGATCATGGAATCGGTCGGCGAGGAGGCGATCGCGAAGTTCGCCGCCAACGTGCCGTTCCCGAAGCGGCTCGGCACGCCGGCCGAATTCGCCGACGCGGCGGCGTTCCTGCTGCGCAACGGCTACGTCAACGGCGAGGTGATGCGCCTCGACGGGGCGCAGCGGTTCGGCCCGCGGTAACCGACTTCACGGCGTGGACGGTCGGCTCACAGCCGGCCGTCCACCCGCAGGTCGGGATGCACCCAGGACGGCGACCGCCGCTGTTTGAACGCGACGAAGCCCTCCCGGGCCTCCGGCCCGAACATGCTGGTGTTCATGCCGATGCGGTCGAACAGACCGAGATAGTTGTCCAGGCTGGCCTTGACGGTCGCCCGCGCCGCCGGGGCGGTTCGACAGCATTGAGCCAGCACCTCACGGGCGTCGGTGAGCAAGCGGTCATGCGCCGCGACGCGGCTCACCATGCCCCACTCCAGCGCCTCGTCCGCCGTCAGCGTGCGACCGGTGAACAACAGATCCCTGGCGCGCACCGGGCCGATCAGGCGGGCCAGCATCTGGCTGTAGTAGGTGTCGGCGATGCCGCGGAACAACTCCGGCACCCGAAACTGTGCGTGTTCGCTGACCACGGCCATGTCACTGCACAGCGCGATCTGCAGACCGCCGCCCTGGCACAGGCCGTTGACGGCGGCCACCACCGGCTTCGTCGACTGACGCAGGGCGTCGAACGGCGTGACGTCCATGCCGAAGACGGTCGCGAAGTCGATCCAATTGTCGTCACCGCCCTGGCCGAGGTCGCCGCCCGGCGCGAAGACGTCGCCGGTGCCGGTGATGATCAACCCCGCGAGGTCGGGGTCGGCATTGGTGCGGCTGATCGCGTAGCGGATACCGAAGTACATCGCCGGGGTCATCGCGTTGCGCGCCTGCGGACGGTCAAGTGTGCAGGTCGCGATCGCGCCGTCACGGGTGAACTTCAGGTACGGGGTGCCCAGCCAGTCACCCTCGGGCGGACGCGCGCCGCCGCTGTTCGACATCGTCATGCCACCAAATTAGCCAAATAGTTGTATGATTCAAAGGCATCGGCTTACCATGGCGACGCGCGCGGTATCGCACGCGATGCCGCGCGCACACCATTGGGTTGAACAAGGGAGTAGTCGGTGGGCGTTCTCGACGGCCGGGTCGTATTCATCACCGGGGCCGCGCGCGGGCAGGGGCGTTCGCACGCGGAGCTGTGCGCCGAAGAAGGCGCGAACATCGTCGGCGTCGACATCTGCGAAGACCTCGACGTGGTGCCGTACAAGATGGGCACCCTGGAGGATCTCGAGGAGACCGCCCGATTGGTCGAGAAGACCGGTCAGGGCATGCATTTCGAGAAGGCCGATGTCCGCGACAAGGCAGCCCTGCAGGCGGCCTTCGACGCCGGCGTGCAGAAGTTCGGCCACATCGACACGGTGATCGCCAACGCCGGGGTCATCCTCACCAACGCCGATGAGCGCGACGCCTCCGAAGCGCTGCGGTTGGGCATCGACATCATGCAGATCGGCGTGTGGAACACCTTCCAGGTCGCCATCCCGCACCTGCGGGAACGCGGCCAGGGCGGCAACCTCGTCGCCACCAGTTCGATGGCGGCGCTGCTGGACCTGACCGACGGTCGCGGCGGTACAGACGCCTACGGAATGGCGAAACTGGCCATCACCGGACTGGTCCGGGCGTACGCCAACTGGCTGGCGCCCGAACGCATCCGGGTCAACGCCGTGGCGCCGACCAACTGCGCGACCCCGATGGTCACCGACAACCCCGCGCTCTTCAAGGTGATCGAGGAGATGCCACACCTGGTCAACGCGATGCAGACCGCGCTGCCGGATCTGCCGATGATCGAACCGAGGGACGTCAGCAACGCGATCCTGTTCCTCATCTCCGACGCCGGCCGGTCGTTTACCGGGAGCCTGCTCAAGGTCGACGCCGGTATGGACATCAGGCGCTGAGGGCAAACCGGTGGACTATCGGATCGAGGGCAAGACCGCGCTGGTCGTCGGCGGCAGCAAGGGCATCGGCTTCCAGGTCGCCACAATGCTTGCCGCCGAGGGGTGCCGAGTCGCGGTGCTGGCGCGAACCAAGACCGATGTGGACACCGCGGTGTCCTCGATCACCGAAGCCGGCGGCACCGCGCTGGGGATCTGCGCCGACGTCACCCGGCGCGACGAGATCGAGGACGGGGTCCGGCAGGTCGGCGAAGAGTTCGGACCACCGCTGATCACCGTCGGGCAGGCCAAGTATCAGCGGCCGGGCGATTTCGCCGACATCGAGGACCTCGACGTGTACCGGGAGTCCTTCGAAGCGCACACGATGAGCCAGATCTATCTGCTGCGGGCGGTGCTGCCCGGTATGCGGGAGGCGGGCTGGGGCCGGTTCGTCCACATCGGTTCGGGAACCGCCAAAGAGCCAGCCGGAAACATCCACCATGCGGTGGCCAATACCAGTCGGCCGTCCACCATCGGCATGCTGAAGACCGTTGCCGACGAGTACGCCCGCGACGGCGTCACGGTGAACACGGTGGCGCCCGGGTGGATCGAGACCGACAACTCTATCGCGTACCTACAGAGCCATTTCGGCGCGAGCACCGAGAAGCAGCGCCGCGAGTTCATGCTCGAACAGGCCCGCGTCCCGGCGGCGCGGATGGGTAAACCGCACGAGATCGCGTCGCTGATCACCTACTTGTGCTCGGAGGCCGCCGGTTACATCACCGGGGCATGGATCGAAGTCGACGGTGGCCTGCACCGCTCGGCGTTCTAGAGGACTGAGGGAGACCGATGGGCACTCACCAGGAAGTTCAAGCCGTCAACGCCGAGATCCCTGTGCTGGAGTGGGCCACGTTGCCGATGGCCGGCGACCGAGGCGTCGGGTGGAAGAAGCTGCGTGATGCCGGGCCCGTGGTGTTCATGGACGGGTGGTACTACATCACCCGCCGCGACGACGTCCTGACCGCCCTGCGCAACCCGCAACTGTTCTCTTCGAAGAAGGCGTTCGAGGAACTGGGCAGCCCGCTGCCGCTCGTCCCGATCTCGTTCGACCCGCCCGAACACACCCGGTACCGCAAGATCCTGCAACCGTTCTTCAGCCCGCACACGCTCAACGAGATGCTCCCGTCGCTGCAGCGCCAAGCCATCGAGATCGTGGATGCCGCGGCCGCCAAGGGCGAATGCGAGGCGATGGCCGACATCGCGATTCCCTACCCGTCACAGGTGTTTCTGACCCTGTTCGGGCTGTCACTGCAGGACCGCGACCGCCTGATCGCCTGGAAGGACAACGTCATCGCGCTGTCCGAACTGCCCTCGATGGAAGGCGCCGACCTCACCCCCGCGCTGGAACTGGTCGCCTACGTCTCGGAGGCGATCAACGAACGCAGGCAGGATCCGCGCAACGATCTGCTGTCGAACGTGCTCACCGGCGATGACCCGCTCGACGATGCCGAGGCCATCGGGCTGAGCTTTCTTTTCGTTCTCGCCGGGTTGGACACCGTCACTTCCTCGATGGGGTTCGCACTGCTCGAGCTGGCCCGAAACCCGGAACTTCGGCGCGCCCTGCGCGAAAACCCCGATGAGCTCAAGGTATTCGTCGAGGAAATCGTCCGGCTGGAGCCCCCGGCGCCGATCGTGCCCAGGGTCGTCACCGAGGACCTGACCATCGGCGGCGTCGAACTACCCGCCAACACCAAAGTGCGGCTGTGCCTGGCGGCGATCAACCGCGACGACAGCGACGCCATCTCCACCAACGACGTGGTGATGGACGGCAAGGTGCACGCACACTGGGGATTCGGCGGCGGACCACACCGGTGCCTCGGATCCCATCTGGCCCGCATGGAACTCACGCTGGTGATCGGTGAGTGGCTCAAGCGGGTACCCGAGTTCGAACTCGCGCCCGGTTACGAACCCGAGATCGTCTTCCCCGCCAACACCTTCGCCCTCGACCGGCTACCTCTGCGCTACTGACCAATGAGCGAACGCGCTATGAACACCACAACCGCCGTCCTGTGCGTCGAATGCCAGAACGGCGTGCTGGGACCGGACTCGGTGCTACCCGTGCTCGCCGGCGACAGCGCAGGGTTGATCGACAACCTGCGTCGCCTGCTCGACGCCGCAAGGGCATCCGGGGTGCGGGTGGTTCACGCCACCTACGAGGGCTCGCTCGGTGGCGAGCACCCGGGCACGGCGCGGCTCTGGCGGGTGCTGGGACCCGCGACCGTGAACTGGGCCCCCGGTACGCCCGAAACCCAGGTCATCCCTGAACTTCTCGAAGACACCGATCTGGTATTGCCGCGTCATCACGGGCTGTTTCCGACCCTGGACTCCGAACTCCTGCCGGTCTTGCGCGGCCTCGGTGTCCGCACCGTGATTCTCGCCGGGGTTTCGCTGAACCTCGCGCTGCCCTTCACCGCCGGGCACCTCACCCAGGCGGGTTTCGCTCTGACCGTCGCCCGGGACGCGGTCGGCGGAACCCCGGCGGAATACGGGGATCAGGTACTGGATCACACGATCGCCGTACTCGGCCGCCTGACCACCGTCGACGGCCTGATCGCCGAGTTCAAAGCGGCTGTCCCCCAACCGAGCAGAGGCTAGAATTCGATGATGAGCTTACGCAGTTCGCTGTATCTGTCGACGTTGCTCACCGCAGCGATAGCAGGCGCGATCGTCGGTGGCACGGCGTCAGCGTCGGCCACACCGGTCGAGGAGACCGCGCAACCGATCGAATGCGTGGGAGCCCTGTCCGGACCCGAACTGGTGGTGCTGCCCGGCGGCGGTAATGCTGTCCGAGCGAGAGTGACCACGACCAGTTGCGTGACACCTGCACAGCCGACCGATGTCGTGGTGTGTCTGACGACGGCGACCGGTTACAACATGTGCGACAGCAAGCCGGGGTGGAACACCGTGCAAGTCATCGTTCCCCCGACACCGGCCGACGGAGTGTTCACCGCCACCGGCAAGGTGTGCTCCCAACACATCCTGGGCTCGTTCACATCGCGCTGCACAAACCTCGGACCCGTCCAGGCCACCTTTTAGGGCCTTTAGACGTCGACATCCGCCATCTCCCGGTGGCCCATCAGAGCCACCGGGAGCCCACGTCAGTTGCCGTTCGGCGGTATCAGCAAGTCCTGCCAGTTGCGCTCGCCGGCGTTGGCCGCCAGGTTGCTCTGGGTATAGGTGCGCCCGTCCGGGGCGACGTACTGTCCGCTCGCCGGGTCGTACTCGGCGACCGCGATCGGCGGTGTGGGCGCCGGATCCGGCAGGCCGGCACCGGGCGCGGCCGGGTCACGCGGTGCCGGAACGCTCTGCCCGGACAGCGTCGCGTTCGGGTCGCCCTTCCAGTTGTAGCCGTCGTTGAGCGGCACGTAATTCTCGTCGCTCTCACAGAGTTTGGCGGTCGGCGCACGCTTGCCCGGCTTGTCCACACACGGTGTGTTGCGTGCACCGCGGACGTTGAACGGAGAATCCTGGGGCACCCGGCAGTACATGTCGCCGTCGGGCACCGGCGGATAGTCCTCGTGGGCGGCGGCCCGCTGCTGCTGGATGGGCAGGAAGCCGGTGGTGCACGCGGGCGGCAGGTTGAGGTTCAGGTTGAAGCTCAGGAACGCACCCGGGTAGTCCTGCTTGGTGTTGCGGTTGGGCACGCCGACGGCCTGGACGATCGCTGCGCCCTGCGGTAGCAACACGAGCAGCTGTTCGAGGTTTGGCCGGTACACGGTGGCCACCTCGGCCACCGAGACCAGGTTGGCCAACGCCACCGGCAATGTCGGCTGCAACTCGTCGAACAACGCCCGCACCTCGTCGGCGGCCGGTGCGCCCTCGTTGAGCAACGTGGCCACCTCGGCATCGTGGTCGCGCAGCTGGCCGGTGGCCGTCGCGAGGTTGGCCGCCCACGCCGCAACGGCGCCCGAGGTGTCGCTCTGCGAGTCCAGGAGCGGCTTGGACTTGTCGATGAGGGTGGTCAGTTCGTCGATGTTGGCCCGCGCATCGACCGCCAGCGCGCTGGCGCCCTTGAGGAAGCGGCTGATCTCCGGACCCAACCCGCCGAAGGCCGTGTACGCCTCGTCGATCGCGGTCTTGAGGGTGTCCTGCGGAATCGCTTGCAGTCCCTTGTTGGTGGCATCCAACAGCGTGCTGATGTTCGGCGGCACAGTGGTCTGCCCCAACGCCAGGATGTCACCGTTGCGCAGGGCGGGACCGTCCTCGCTGCGGGGAATCAGATCGATGTACTGCTCGCCGATCGCCGAGACACTGTGCACCTCGGCGGTGACGTCGGCGGGAATCTTGACATCGGAGTTCAACGACAACTCGGCCTCGATACCGTTGTCGGACAACCGCACCGACTTCACCTGGCCGACCTTGTAACCGCGGTAGGTGACGTTTCCGCGCGGGTTGAGACCTCCGGTCTCAGGCAGCTGTGCGGTGATCGTGTACTTGCCGACACCGAACCAGAGCGACGGGACCTTGAGGTATCCGAACATCATGATCGCGATACCTGTCAGGGCAACCACCGCCACCACGAGCAACTGGATCCGAATCCGCCTTGTCAGGTGCATGTCAGGGTTCCTCGTGGAAATGATATGGAACGACCAGTGGGTTGCGGGCCGTGTACGGGCTGGGCATCTGGCCGATCGTTCTGCCCCACTGCAGTTCGAGCTCGGTCAGCTCGCCTTCCAGGAAGGTGCCGGTGAAGAACGACGCGTCCAGACGACTCAGCGTCAGGTCGACGACGGCCGTCAAGTTGGCGTAGTCGCCCCGCAGCCACTTGCTCAGTGTGGGCTTGGGGAACGGGAAGGTGGCGTAGAAGTCCAGGGAGCGGGTGAGGTCCTGGCCCGCGTTGGCCAGTGATTCGAGCACCGGACCCAGATCCCTGAGCTCCTTGACCAGGTTCTCCTTGGTCTGGTTGACCGAATCGGCCGCCAGTGCACTGAATTTGCCGATCTGGTCGACCGCGTCGACCAGAACCTCGCGCTCGTCGCGCAGCACCGACAACGCGTCGGGAACGGTCTTCAGCGCCCGGTCGACGACCGGCTTCTGATCGGCGATCTGACCGACCAGGTTGTTCAGGCTGTCGGCGGCCGAGATGATGTCGTCCTTCTGGTCGTCGACATAGGCCACGAACAGGTCGAGTTGCTCGATGAGGCTTCGCAGATCGTCGGCCCGGCCGTCGAGCGCCTTGCTCAGCTCCATGGTGATCTCGCCGATCCGCCCGACACCGCCGTTGTTGATCGCCATCGACAGCGCGCTCAGGGTCTCCTCGGTGGTCGGGTAGTAGCCCGCATGCGACAGCGGAATCAACGATCCGTCGTGCAGCCTGCCCTGTGGCGGCTCGTCCACCGGCGGGGCCAGTTCGACGTGCAGCGACCCCAGCAAGCTGGTCAGGCCCAGCTTGGCGGTCGAGTTGGCCGGCAACTCCACGTCGCCATTCAGTTTCATCGACACCAGCGCGTGCCAGCCCTGACGCTCGATCTTGGTGATGTTGCCGACCGTGACGTCGCCGACCCGCACGCGCGCATTCGCCTTGAGGTTGACCACCTCCGGCAGTTGCGCCTGGATCGTGTACGCGTCGGATCCGCGGCCTTCGGTGCCCGGCATCGGCAGCGCGTTGAGCCCCTGCCACCCGCAGCCGGACAGCGTCAGCAGCGCAGCCAAGGCGAGTACGAGAACCCCGCCCCTGCAGCGGATTCGGGTCATTGCCCACCTCCCTGCGGCACCATCAATCCTTCCAGCCCGGCGGCCGGATCTGTGGCTGCGGGCACTGCCGGAGCGTCACCCGGGTTCAGCGGCACCCGGTCCGGAGGCCGAGGGGGCACGAACGGCGGTTGACCGTGAAACGGGTTGGCCGGCTCACCGAATCTCGTGAAGACATTGCCCGGCGGGGGTAGCGGCCCCCCAGCACCGGTGCCGTGCTCGGCTTGCGTCCCGGCCTCGGCCGGCAACGTCGAATCCGAACCCGACGGCGGGATGTAGTCCGGCCGCAGCCAGTCCTCGCTGTAGGTGAGCTCGTTGGGCCGGGCGGTGGCACCCACGAACGGGTTGAGACCCAGCGGGAAGAAGTTGAGCTGACGGTTCTTGACGATCGGCGCGAGGTATTGCACGCACAGCTTCGCCGACTGCTCGGCGCCGAGTCGAGAGGCCGCCTGCACTGCGCCGCAGAGGAACTGGATGGGATTGGCGAGGTTGTTGAAGGCCAACGCGCCCGTCAAAGTGCCCTGCGCGGGCTGGTAGATGTTGATGAAGTTCTGGAACGCGTTGGGCGCCACGTGCAGCAACTGTTTGATGTCCTCGAGGTTCTCGGTCAAGATCTCCGACACCCCGGCCAGCTTCTCCGACGTGGTGCCCAGGGTGTCGCGGTTCTCCGCGACGAAGGTGCGCACGTCGTTGGCGACGGCGGCCAGGTCGTGGACCGCGGTGCCGATCTCGTTGCGGTCGTTGACGACCAACCGGGTCGTCGAAGCCAGGTTGCGGTTGAGTTGGCGCAGCACGTCGTCGCTGGACTCCAGCGCCGAGACCAGGATCGCGAGGTTACGCACGGTGCCGAACAGGCTCTCGCTGTTGTCGCCCAGCGCGGAGAACGCCGCCGACAACTCGATCAGCGTTTCCCGGATGTTGGCGCCCTGGCCGCGCAGATTGTCCGCGGCGGTGTCGATGAAAGCACCCAACGTGCTCACACCACCGGGTTCGGTCGGCTGCAGCGTGTCGGTCAATCGCTCCAATTGCGCTCGGAACTGGTCCCATTCGACCGGCACCGCGGTGCGCTCCTGCGGGATGACCGCGCCGTCCTCCAGCGCGGGGCCGTTGGTGTAGGCCGGCACCAACTGGATGGAGCGCGCCGTCACCAGCGCCGGTGACAAGATCACCGCCTTGGCATCGGCGGGCACCTTGTAGTTCTTGTCGACCGTGAAGGTGATCTTGGTGCTCAGCGGTTGCGGCTCGATTTTCTGCACCGTGCCGACGGGCACCCCGAGGATGACGACGTCGTCGCCCTCGTAGATGCCGTTGCTGTTCGCGAAGTAGCCGACCAGCGTGTAGCGCTGCGCGGCTGGGCCGAAGTTGACCACTGCCACGGCGCCTACCAACAGCGCCACCAGCACCGCGGCCAGGCCGATGCGTGCTGGACGAGATCTCATGTTCATCGGTCTCCCCCTGCGGTGGCTTCGCCAGCGCCGGAGCCGGAGCCGGAGCCGGAGCCGGAGCCGTGGACATTCGACTGCGGCTCACCGGGCGCGGGCATCAGCACTCGCGTCGGCGGAACAGGTGTGTCTTCCCGGCCCGGCGGCGCGACAGCCGGCGGACCCGGCGGCGGACCACCGGCCGGTGGGGCGGGTAGCGGTTCGCGGTACGGATAGCACCCGGGTCCGGGCAACGCGATGCCGGGCGGCCCGCAGTGCTGATCGCCGGGATTCCCGGTGATCGCGTCCGGGATCGTCATCCGCGGTTCCCCGCCCTGACCGGTGCGCGGGAACGGCACCGGCAGCGCAGGCGTGCCCGGCTGGCCGACCTGAGGGTCGGCGCGCTCGGTGGGCGCCAGCACGTTGGGATCCAGTCCGAGGTCGGAGAACGCCGCGTCGATGAACGGCTGAACGAACTGGCCGGGCAGCAAGTTGACCACGTAGGCCTTGAAGAACGGACCGGAGCCGACCGATTCGCCCAACCCCAACGCATACCGATTGAGGCCCAGGACTGCCTGGCGCACCTCCGCCCGGTGGTTGTCGACGATCGCGAGCACCCCGTTGAGCTTCTCCAGCGCGGGCTTGAGCTCGGCGCGGTTCTCGGCGATGAATCCGTCCAGCTGCCGGCTCACCGCCGAGATGTTCTCGAAGAACTGATCCAGTGCGGCACTTTGGTTCTGCAGAGCGGTGAGCAGTTGGTTGGTGTCGTGGACGAGTTGCACGATGTTGTCGCTGCGCTCGGCGAGCACCGTTGTGGCCTTGTCCGCGTTGGAAAGTAGGCCACGCAACTCGGCATCGCGATCGGCCAGGGTCTTGGAGAACCGGCCGACTCCCTCCACCGCAGCCCGCACATCGGGCGGGGTATCGGCGAATGTTTCCGCCAGTACCGCCAGCGAATCCGACAGTTGATCGGTGTCCAATCCGCTGATCGCGGCGGTGAGATCGCCGAGCGCGTCGGGCAGTTGGTAAGCAGGCGTCGTCCTCGCCAGCGGTATCGGTCCCGATTGGCGGCCCTCACCACGCGGCGTGATGTCGAGGATCTTGGCGCCCAGGACGCTGTCGGTCTTCACCGCCGCCTCACTGCGGTCGCCGACTCGGATGCTGTCGAGGACCTTGAACTCCACCAGCACCTGATTGCCGTCGAGCTTGAGGCTTTCCACCTTGCCGGCTTTCACACCACTGACGCGGACGTCGGCACCCTGGCGCAGACCACTGGCCTCGGCGAGGTACGCCGAGTACGTGTTACCTCGTGAGAAGAACGGCAGCTTGTCGTAGTTCACTGCCGCCAGCGCGGTACCGATGAACAGCGCCACTCCAATGAGGCCGATAATCAAGGGATTTCGTTCCTGGAAGGACTTCACCTCGGCGTGCACCTCCCCGAGCTCTGGCCGGCCACCTTCACATACACCGGTTGCCCGCCCTTTCCGTTCAGCTTGAGCACGATGTCGCACAGGTAGAAGCTGAAGAAGTCGCCGTAGAGACCCTGCCGGTTCAGGATCCGGTAGGACTCGGGCAGCGTATCGAGCAGGTTGTTGACGTAATCGGCGTCAGCGACGATGGTGCCCGCGACCCGATCAGCTTCGGTGACGACCTTCTGAATCGACGGCCGGGTCTGCTGCATCAGATCGGCGACCGACCCGGCGACCTCGCTGGCGTAGGCCACGCCGTTGGCGATGTCCTCCTTGCGTTCCCGCAGTGCCGAAACCAGTTCCGACAACGAGTCGACCGCCTTGCCGAACTGATCCTGCTGGTCTCCCAGCGAACCCAGCACGGTGTTGAGGTTGACGATCACCTGACCGATCAACTGGTCCCGGTCGGCCAAGGTATTGGTCAGCGCGGCAGTCTGATTCAGGAACGAACCGATGGTCCCCGCCTGTCCCTGAAGAGCCGCCATCAGCTGGCCGGTGAGCACGTTGACATCGTCGGGATCCAGCGCGTTGAACAGGGGGCGGAACCCGCCGATCAGCGCATCGAGGTCGAAGGCGGGTTGAGTGTGGGTCAACCCCATGGTCGAGCCCGCCTGCAGCCTCTCGGTGCCGCCGGTGCCCTCGTCGAGCGCCAGAAACCGGTCGCCGAGCAGGTTTTCGTAGCGGATGACCGCCCGACTGCCCTGGGTCAGCACCACTGAGTCGTCCACGGCAAAACCCACCAGCACCGACCCGTCGTCCTGGACCTCGGTGCTGTTGACCTTGCCGACCTCCACCCCGGCGATGCGCACGAAGTCGCCCGACTCCAGCCCCGTGACGTTGGAGAACTGCGCCCGATACGTCGACTGTCCGCCGAATCGGATCTCACCGAATTCGGCGACCATCAAGGCCCAACCCAGCAGGCACACCGACACGAAAATGCCGATGCGCACCAGATTGCCTCGCAGGCTACCCATGGTGGCGGTCCTTCATTGTCAGCCTTCTCATCTGCGGAACGGTCACGGGGACGGGGTGACGGGGCCGGGCGGGATGGGCGGGGGCGGCACCGGCTGCATCTGCGCGGGATGTGGCGGCACGAACGGCTCGGTGCCCGGCCGGGGCCCGCCCTCTTTCGGCGCGCCAGGTGGCGGCGCCGGCGGGAGACCCGGATACAGCGGTGTTCCGTCGGGCGCGTACTGCTGCCCACCGTAGGGCGGTGCGCCCGGATACGGGATGGGCCCCGGCGCCGGCGGCCCGATGCGGTTCACCGTCGGCGGTTGACCGTTCGCCCGCGTGTACGGGAAGAAGTTCTCGTACCCCGGGAACCCGATGCCCGGGTTGGGACGCACATCCAGGCCGGTGCCCCACCCGGTGTTGGTGACCAGGTAACGCATCGGGTAGTTCTGCGCGACATCGGGAAGCGAGCCGCAACTCGGCTTACCGCCGGGCCCGCCCCTGGCCCCGATGATCGGCAGATGGTCGGGGTACTTGTACTGGTCGTCGCCGAACAGCAGCGCCACGTCGAGAAGCACCGACTTGCCGGTCTTGCCGCCTGCGATGTCGGCGAACCCGAAGTCGATGACGTTCTTGCCTCCGACGAACGTGCACGTCAAGGTGGGGTTGTACTTCATCAACAGGCTGGTGGTGGATTCCAGCGCGTTGATGGTGCGAATGAAGTTGTCCTTGGACGGAGCCAGCAGATCGATACCGCTGCGGGCCATCCCGGCGACGTTCAGCAGTACCGCGTCGAGTTGCTTCTCGTGCTCGGTGATCGTTTCGCTGGTGGTGCTGAGTGCGTCGAGCACCTCGATGATGTCGCCGGCGGCCGCGCTGTAGGTTTCGCTGAAGCGACCCAAGGCCTGCCAGTCCTCGCGGATGGTCTCGGCGCGCGGATTCAGTTCCAGCAGCACCTCGTTGCCCGCGGTGATCGCCTCGCCGAACGCCTCACCCTGGCCGCGGAAACCGTCGGCGAACGCCGACAGCACCGCGTTGAGCTTGGCCGTGTCGATCTGGGCGAGGATCTCGGTCAGATTCTCGAAGATCGTGTTGATCTCGGTCGCGGTGTTGCGGGCGGTCAGCACCGCTCCCTTGGCCAGATGTGCGGGGCTGGGGTCGTCCGGAACGATGAGGTCGACGAACTTCGCCCCGAACGCGGTGGTCGCCTTGATCTCGGCTTCGACGTTGGCGGGGATGTACTTGACCTGATCGGAGTAAATTTTCAGCCGCAAGCTTGCTGCCGGGTTGTCCGGGTCGACGCCCTCGACCTCCCCGACCACCAGGCCGCGCAGCTTGACGTCGTTGCCCGGGTCCATGATCAGACCGGACCGCTCCGACTTGATCGTGACCGGTATGCCGGTCTTGTAGGCGCCCGTGAACAGCACGGCCTGCACCACCAGGGCAACCACCGCAACAAGCACCGCAAAAAGGGCCCACCAGCCGGGGCGGAGGCGGGTGTCACCGGCGCGTATCTGTCGTTTCGCCATGTTGTTATCCCGAAATGTTCAGGCCGCCGGCCTGCGTGTAGATGCCCATTGCGACGTACAACACGACGAGGATGACCGCGACGAGCGAGGCCCTCACCGCCCTTCCGACTGCTTCGCCGACACCCGCCGGACCGCCCGTGGCGGTGTAGCCGTAGTAGGTGTGGATCAACATCACGATGGTGGCCATCAACAAGGTCTGCAGCAGTGTCACGAAGACGTCCATGGGGTTGAGGAACGTCGAGAAGTAATGGTCGTAGACGCCGGAGGACTGCCCGTAGGACACCACGGTGCCCAGGCGTGTCGCCGTCCACGCGGCGATCAACCCGAAGCAGCACAACGGGATCGACAACGCGACGCCGGCGACCAGGCGGGTGGAGCACAGAAAGGGGATGGTGCGGATACTGATCACCTCTAGGGCGTCGATCTCCTCGTTGATACGCATCGCGCCCAACTGTGCGGTGGCGCCGGCGCCGATCGTCGCCGACAGCGCGATTCCGACGATTGCAGGACCCGCCAACCGGGTGTTGATGTAGGCGGAGGCGAACCCGGTCATCGCTTCGATGCCGATGTTGGCCAGCGTGCCGAACACCTGGATCGCCACCAGCGAGCCGACCTGGGTGCTCAGAAACGCCACCACGATGATCGTGCCGCCGATCAGCGCCATCGCGCCGATGCCGAGGCTCATCTGGGCGATCTGGCGCAGCATCTCGACCTTGTAGTGGACCCAGACGTCCTTGGTGCCCACCAGCGTCCTGCCGAAGAATTGCATCTGCTCACCGAGCTGGTTCCAGAAACCGACCAGCGGTCTGGTGCTGTGCTGCAGCCGTGGCAGGAAGTGTCGTGCCGGAGCGCTCACAGCGTCGCCTTCACGCCGACGACCGTGATGATGGTGCTGACCAGGAACAGCACAATAAAGGTGAAGACGACGGTCTCATTGACCGCGGTGCCGACGCCCTGCGGGCCACCCCCCACCGAAAGGCCCTTGTAGCAGGCGATCAGGCCGGCGAGGAAGCCGAACATCACGGCCTTGGCTCCCGCGATGACCAACTCGGGTATCCCGACCAGCAGCGACAGGCTGGACACGAACGCGCCGGGGTTGACTCCCTGTAGGAAGACCGAGAACAGAAAGCCGAAGAACAAGCCGACCACGACCACCAGCGAGGTCAGCATGGTCGCCACCACCGTGGCGGCCAGCACCCGCGGCACCACGAGCCGATGCACGGGGTCCAGGCCGAGCACCCGCATCGCGTCGATCTCCTCGCGAATAGTGCGTGAACCCAGGTCCGCGCACATCGCGGTGGCGCCGGCCCCCGAAATGACCAGCACCGTGACGATCGGTCCGATATAGAGGACAGCCCCGAGAGCGGCGCCCGCGCCGGAGGCGTCGGCCGCACCCAGCTCGAGGATCAGCAGGTTGATGATGAACACCGTCAGGCACAGGAACGGAATCGCCATCATGATGGTCGGCACCACCGCCACCCTGGCGACGAACCAGGTCTGCTCCACGAACTCGCGGAACGCGAACGGCGGTTTGAACATCTGCACCACGGTGTCCATCGACAACGCGAAGAAGTCACCGAGGTGGCGAAGCGGTTTTGCGACGTCCCACTGTTTGGTGGCCACTAGCACCTCACTCCCGGCCTCGTGAGCACCCTGTCGACAGCATCGGCGCTGGCACCTGTCATGGGCCGCAAATCCTCCTGCAATCAACGCTTTGGCGGTCGTGCGAGTTGTGAATCTACAGACCCGCGACTGCGGACAAACCGTACACCACGCTTTTCGGCCGGAGCAACAACTTCGGCGTTTTAAACGCGCACCTCAGCGGGTGTAGAAGTTTTTACTGGTCGGTTTGCTCATCTGGTGTGCGACAGTAACGGCCGAACCGTCTCATCCGAACGCAAGTGAGAGCGACGCCCCGGAGTGGCGTGAAACCGCGCCTCCCCCCGCCCCCGCGATGGGCTATCAGCACAGTTGAGGCCTCATTTAAGGCGTAAAGCCAGCCACGTCTCGGCGGATCGTTCTCGACGATGCCCGAGGCCACCGACCCGACCGCCGTCGCGCGCTTCTGACTTACCTCGAATTTGCTGGGCAAGTTGAATTCGGCGCCTCGCCATTAAATGCACTTTGCGGGGCTGGAGGAATGGTGTCATCCCCGAACGAAAATGCATCCCGCACTTATTTACGCTTATTCTTTCGGCGCTATTATGGGAATTGAACCGGACTAAATAAATTGCACAGCAGATATATGGTGAATTCGACGCAGTGCCGAATTGGCGGAGACAACGTCGGGGTGCGGTCCGACGGCGCACCGCGCTTACTCTGTGGTGAGACGGGTCTCATCAGCGGTGCAAGCGCTCGTGAGCGGCAAACCCGGCGGTCGGCCACCCCCGCCGGACCGTCGTCGCCGCGGCCAAATAGCGGCCGTCGATAACACAACCGTGACCGATGAAATCGCGACGAGCGGCGTCTTTACCGCGCCCGGTACCCGGGAGTAACAGCGATTTCGGGTGACGCACTAGTATCCGTTAATGATCTATCTATATAGCTAATTCGATATCCAACTCGGTGAAAGTGTCGCACGCTTGTGTGCCCCTCCGAGGAAAACGTTTAGCGCTTCGACACCGTTGCTCGCCGGTCGAAGTCAGGCGACCAGTCGCCAGACCACCTCGGAGACCGCGGCCAGGATCTCGATGCGTGGCACCGCCGACGGCGCGTCGTGCTGCACCATCGACCACGACCGTTCGAGTAGGGCCATCACGGCGAGGCCGGTGGCTGCCGTGTCGGCATCAGGCGCTGTGGCGGCGATCTTGCCGAGGCGCTGACCGAGCGCGGTCGCGGCCCGGCGGTGCGATCGCACGACCGCCGCACGAAACGTCGAGTCGCCCGGCATGTCGTGCTCCGAGCGGATGACGAATGCACCGTTGCGGTCCAGATAGTCGAAGTACCGGTGCACCCAGTTGCCGATGGACTGCCGGGACAGCGGATCGTCGACGTCGCCGAGCGTCTCGATCACGTCCATCGCCTCGCGGTAGGTGGCCGTGCCGAGTTCGACGAACAACTCGGTCTTGTCGCGGAAGTAGTAGTAGAAGTTCGCCCGTGTCACATGCGCCAGATCCGTGATGTCCCGGATCGTGACACCGGAGAACCCCTTGCGTGCGAACGCTACTCGGGCGGCGTCCAGAATCGCCAGCCGTGTCCGGTCTGACTTGCGTGACGGTTCGTCAGGCGCCACGCCACGCAGATTCCGGGTAGAAGCCGCGTGCCCACGTCCGCAGCGCCGCGAAGCCCGCCGCCTCCGACGGGGCCAGCGCGGGTAGATCCATGTACACCTGGTGCTCCCAGATCCGGATGTCGTCGGGCAGCGCCGCCTTCGCGGCGTCGAGGCGTTCGGCGAAACCGTCGGTGTCGTCGCTGATCCAGTAGCCGGCGAAGATGTCCGAGGTGGTTTCGTCCACCGGTGTCGCGCAGATCGAGACGACCCGGATCCCGTCACGAGTGTGCTCACCGTTGAAGCTGACACCCAGCCCCGACCAATAGATCTCGATCGTGTTGAGGGTGTCGCCCGGCCGATCGGCACCGTCGGCCCACCGGTTGCCGAACCCGACCTTCGTCGACCACGTCGGATGGCCCTGCGATTCACGCAGCACCGTCGGGCTGATCGGGGTCTTGTGCACGAACCTGAAATGGTGTGGGTCGACGGCGTTCTCGGCGATGATCTGCGGGTGTACCTTGACCCGCTCGAAGCGGGTCCGGCACTGCTCGTCGAACGGGAAATAGCTCCTCGACGCCACATGGTCGCCGAGCACGGCAAAGGCGTCGGGCGCCTCCCAGGCCGGCTCGTTGCCGTCGACGTCGTGCCAGATGTAGATCGAGTCGTTCTTCTCGGCGACCGGATAGTGCCGGATCCGACGGCCTCTGTTCGGTCTCTTCTCGTAGGGGATCCGGACGTTTCGGCCCGCACCGTCCCAAACCCAACCGTGGAACGGACACTGGATTCCGTCGTCCACCACGCAGCCGCCGTGGGCAAGGCTGGCGCCGAGGTGCTGGCACTGCGCGTCCAGAACGCTGACCTGGCCGTCGGACCGCCGGAACGCCACCAGGTCACGGCCGAAGTAGCGCAGTGGGACCACCGCACGCTCGCCGATGTCGGCGCTCCACGCCACCTGGAACCAGCCCGTGGGCACCGGGCTGGGCAGCGTCGGTGCGGACGCCGATACGGATGTCACTGCCTGGGGCATCAAACCGCCTTTCGCCGCGTGTCATGTCGGACTCCACCCTAGAGCAGTTTTGACAAAACTGTCAAAAGTTGGAGGGTCGTGCGCGACCGGTCTTCGGTGCTACTTTCGATCCCACGGTGCGCGGAGGTGCGCCGCGCGGTGACGGGTCGCAGGAGGTCATGCGGTGACGTTCCAGGAAGCCGACCGTTGACCGCGGCGGAGTCCGTGGCCGATGACGGCACTGTCCGGGACCGATTGATCCGGGCCGCCGATGCCGAGATCGCCGAACGCGGCACCAGCGCCGTACAGATGGAGGCCGTGGCGCTGCGGGCCGGGGTGTCCCGCGCGACCGCGTTCCGCCAGCTCGGCAGCGTCAGCGACATGCTGATGCACGTCGGACTGCTGCGGGCGCGCCGGCATGTCGAAGCGGTGCATGCGTTGATGGCCGAGAAGACCGGGGCGTTTGCCAAACTCGAGGCGCTTCTGCTCTATTCGACGCGGGAGCTGCCGACCGATCCGTCCTTTTCGGCGCTCATCCCGCAGCGGGCGAAATCCGTCCGCAATCCCCGCGTGCACCGGATGACCGTCGAAGCGTTGGGCCCGTTTCTGGACGAGGGTTGGCGCAGTGGCGAACTGCGAGATGACGTGCCGACCGACGAGATCGTCGACTTCCTGCTGGAACAGCTGTACATCGCCGCGGAGGATCTCGACCGCTCCGACGCCGCGGTGCGCAGGCGCGTGCGCAATTTCATCATCCCGGCGCTGGCAGCACCCAGATCGTCGGTGACCGAACATATCTCGGTGGCAAACGAAGCCGACGAGGCGATCGCTACGGCCATCGCCGCGCTGACCAACCTCGCTGACCGCCTGCGGCAACAGCGGCGGTGACGAGTCAGCCCGAGTCGGCGTCGCGCAACTGCCTGCGCAGAATCTTGCCGGTCGCGGTCTTCGGGATGGCGTCGACGATCTCGATCTGACGTGGATACTTGTAGGCCGCCAGGCGTTCTCGGCAGTAGGCGATCAGTTCGTCGGGCGCGACCGAATGTCCGTTGCGCAGTGACACGTAGGCCTTGACCGTCTCGCCACGGTACTCGTCGGGAACGCCGACCACGCCCGCTTCGAGCACGGCCTCGTGGGTGTAGAGCACGTCTTCGACCTCGCGGGGCCAGACCTTGTAGCCGCTGGCCACGATCATGTCCTTCTTGCGGTCGACGAGATAGAACCATCCGTCGGCGTCGACGTATCCGACGTCGCCGGTGAGCAGCCACCCGTCGCGCATGGCCGACTTGGTCGCCGTCTCGTTTCGCCAATAGCCGGGCACGATCTGCGGTCCGGCGACCGCGAGCTCGCCCAGTGTGCCTGCGGCAACGGGCTTTTCATCGTCACCGAGCACGGCAACGCGGGCGCTGAGCATCGGCACTCCCACCGACAGGGCTTGGGTTTCCTCTTCGACGGGGGCCGTCGCACCCATGGGCACCGCGAGCACCGGTGAGGTGGTCTCGGTCATCCCGTAGACGTTGTGGATGTAGGTGCCGAACCGCCGCTGGAACCGCTCCGCCGTGGCGGCGGCCACCGGCGCACCTCCGGAGGCGATCTTGGTCAGGGAGGACAGGTCGTCGACGGAGACCTCGGGCGACTCACCGAGTGCGATGAACACCGTGATCGCGCCGACCGTGAATGTGGGCCGGTGCCTGCGGATCATGTCGAGCATCACCTCGACGTGAAACCGGTAGCACAGCACCAGCGTCGCTCCGGCCGCGACAGCACAGGCGATGTGGCCGCTGAGTCCGGTCACGTGAAACAGCGGTGCCACACCGAGCACCACATCGTCGCCGTCGAGGGCGAACCATTCGCGGTAGGCGTGCCCGCCGGTCGCCACGTTGCGGTGGGTGTTCATCGCGCCCTTGGGCGCGCCGGTGGTGCCCGAGGTGTAGGTGATGACCGCGACGTCGTCGGCGTCGACGGTGACCGGATCTGGCGTCTTGCCGCGGCGCGTCTCGACGAGTTCGCAGAAGTCCTGCGCGCCGGGCGGTGTCGCACAGCGGAGGGAGGGTAGAACTCGAGCGTCGCCGGAAGTCTGGAAGTCCAGGGCGCTGGTGGTGATCACCCGCCGGACCGGGGACTGCTCGAGCATCTCGGCAAGTTCGGGGGTGTGTAGTTCGTCGAGAGTGACCAGCACCGTCGGAGTCGAGTCGGCGAGCAGCTTGGCCACTTCCCGAGGGGTCAGCATCGGGTTGACCGCGACTGCGATGCCGCCGAGTTTCCACGTCGCGAACAGCGCCAGCACGTACTGCGGCACGTTCTGCAGGTACAGCGCGATTCGGTTGCCGCGACGAAACCCATTGTCGGCCAGCGCAACCGCGAACGCATCCGAAATGGCGCCGACCTCGCGGTAACTCAGGGTGGAGTCGAAGTAGGCCAGAAACGGGTGGTCTGGTCGAGATCGGGCGGCCGATCCGAAGTCGGCCAGGATGGTGGTCATGCGGTGTGCAGCGTCAAGCCCTGGGCGTTGAAGAAGAATCCGCCGGCGGTGATCAGCGCGCGACGCGCGTCGGGTACCTGACGCTCACCCGCGAGGCCCTGCAGTTGGTGCACGGCCTCACGGATGTGGCCCGACGCCTGGGTGGCGCCCTCGGACAGCGACCCGCCGTGCGGATTGACCGGAATCCGGCCGTCGATCAGCACCCGTCCCGCGTCGTCGTCCCAGTGTTGTTGCAGGAACTGGCCCGCCTCCCCCGGCTTGCACCATCCCGCGTTGTCGATCCAGTTCAGCGTGATCGGCGTGAACCCGTCATACGGGAAATACACGTCGATGTCGTCGATCCAGAAGTCGCTTTTGGCTTTCAGCGTCTCGATCACGACGTGCTGCCCGTGATGGCGCAGGCTCACGGTCTGGTCCTCTTCGTTGTGCGGCACCTGCCCGAGCACGGCGGCGTTGATGAGTACCGGTGGCAGCGCCATGTCCTTGGCCCGTTCGGTCGTCGTGACGATGAACGCGTCGGCGCCGTCGACGGCCGGGTCCATGTCGTAGAGGCACAACGGCTCCCGGATCATCGGTGCATCCAGATAGTCCGCCATCGACAGCGGTTCTTGCATCGCGGCGGCGGGATTGCGGCGCGCGTTGGACCGCGCGTTGACCGCCACCCGACCGAAATCCTCTCGGGTCAGGCCGAATTCGTGGATGTAGCGCGACGCCCAACCGGTGTAGCCGACGGACGCGGCCATGGTCTCGGGACCAGGCTGCGGATCGGTCAGGCCCGGGGTGGCGATCCTGCGGAACGGGTCCTTGAGCGCCGATCCGCTGTTCCACGGCGCACGGTAGGCGGCGTGATAGACCAGCCCCACCTCACACAGTCCGGCGTGGACGGCCGCCGCGGCGGTCGCGACGTGGTCCACCAGGGGAATGACGGGGTTGCCGAACCAGGTGAGTTCGGGAATTCCGAGCGTGGACTGCAACACCGCCGCCGACGGCCAACTGCCGCAGAGCCCGTCGACGTCGTCGCGGGTGATCCCGCACTTGGTGATGACGTCAATGCTCGCTTCGGCGGCCAGCGAGGCCTGGCTTCGGCCGCTGTTCCTGGCGACGAAACCGGTCGTGGACGCCCCCGCGATGGCGACCTTGTCCTTCATCACGATCTCCTCAGCTCGAAGACCGGCAGGGGGGCACCGCCGCGTTCGATCCAGGTCAGGCTCACCGGCGCGCCGATCGTGATGTCGGCGTTGTCGGCGTCGACGACGGTCGAGGTGAACCGCAGCCCCTCCTGCTCGGCGAGTTCCACGGTGACCACGGGGTAGGGCGTCGCGTAGTCGACACCCTCGGCGGCCGGGCCCCGGTGCAGGAAAATCGCCATGAAGATCACGCCGTCGCCGCTGACCGGTGTCGCTGTGATCCGCCACGACCAGCAGTCGGGGCAGACCGGTTTGGCCGGTGCATGCCAGCGACCGCAGTCCTCACACCGATTCACCAGCAACTCGCGACGCAACCGCCCGCGGTAGTGGGCGGCATTGTCGTGGGTGATCGGCTCACCCGGAAACCGTTGGACGAGTTCCTCGTCGGAGACCTTCGCAGTCGTCACGAGATCCCGCTGGACAGTTTCATACCGTTGTCGCGCAGGAAGTTGCGGCGGGTGACCTCGTCGAGCCCGTCGAGCCGGTGATAGAACTCGGCGGGTTCGCGCAGGCCCTCGGCATGGGGCCAGTCCGATCCCATCAACAGGGTCTCGGAGGTCTCGAGCTTCTCGATCAGCTCGGTGACGTCGTCCTCCGGGTACGGGACCACCCGGACGTGCCGCTTGAAGATCGCACTCGGTCGCTCGGTCAACTGACCGCCAAGCCACGGCCCGAGGCGGCCCATGCCGCGACTCTTGTCCATGTGGCGGATGAAGTGCGGCACCCACTCGGCGCCGAATTCGCTGACCAGCACCTTGATGTTGGGGAACCGGCCGAACAGGTTGTCGAAGATCAGTGCGGACAGGGTGTCGGTGATCGGCCGCTCGCCGTAGGTGTTCTGCCACTGCCACGCCGAGAACTGGAACGGCGGCCGCAACCCCCATCCCCACTGGGACGCGACGTTGGCCTGATAGTGGAATTCGGCGATGTGATAACACACCACCGCGCGCGCCTCGTTGATGCGGGCCCAGAACGGGTCGAAGTAGGGATCCCCCGGGCTGCGCCCGTAGGCCGGACCCGCGGGCACCACGATGAACCGCGCGCCGGCGTCGAGCACCCGGTCGAGTTCTGCGCACGCCCGGTCCAGATCGCGCATCGACAGCATCGCGGGGGCGTAGATGCGGTCCTGGTAGTTGAAGCCCCAGTCCTCGTCGATCCACCTGTTGAACGCTTCGATGTTGTCGTAGAGCGGATCGATGCCGTCGAGGTACTCCTCGGCCATCAACGCCCAGCCGCCAGGGTACATGATCGCGCGCTCCACCTGCTGTTCGTCGAGTTGACACAGGCGGGCCGCGCGGTCCAGATACTCCGGCTGCATCGGCTCGAAGAACCGTTCGGCGTCGGCGGCCTCACCCGACGACCGCTGCCGCAACATCTCGGCCAGCGACCCCGGCACATACGCCTGATCGAGGTCGTTCTCCAGTGCGGTGACGATCCGCTCGTTGGCCAGCAGAAGCTTGCGGCCCGACGGTGCGACGATCGGGCGAACCGCGGTGTCCAGCTTGGCTTTCGGCATGTGCCGGGTGAAGCAGTCCTCGGTCTCGTACGAGTGCTGGTCGAAGTCGGTCAGCTGGTACGGGAGTTCACCGACGGTGTTCTCGATCAGGGCCATCAGCAGCATCCTTCCTCGGTCGCTGACCCGACTATACAGGGTAAAGTTAAACGCCGGAACCGCCCTAGAACCCGGTGAACTTCGGTGGGCGTTTCTCCAGGAAGGCAGCCTTACCTTCGCCGGCGTCGGCGCTGGGTCCCACCCAGAGCACCGCCTGCTGCGCATCACCGAGCGACGAGTCAAGGGTGGACTCCATGCCGCGGCGCATCATCATCTTGACCGCCCGCAAGGCCAGGGGCGCTCCTGCGGCCAGCGCTCGGGCCAACTCCATGACGCGGTCGTCGAGTTCGTCGTCGGCGACCACCTCGGAGACCAGGCCCAACTGTTGGGCGGTGTGTGCGTCGTAGATCTCCGACAGCGCCACCATGCGATACGCCTTGTCGTAGCCCATGATTCGGGGGAAAAGCCAGGCGCCGCCCTCGTCGGGCAGCAATCCGGCGCGCGCGCTGGTGTCGCCAAGCCTGGCGCTGGCGGCGGCGATCCGGATGTCGCAGCACAGCGCGAACGTCAGTCCGCCGTTGACCGCGATGCCGTTGACCGCGCAGATCACCGGCTTGTCCAGCTTGTGCAGAGCGGTGACCACGGCGTGGGAGTCTTCGCGCAGTTCGCGGGCGCGGCCGATCTGGTGCTCGGTGTGCTGGTCGAAACCCGCGTCAGACGACACGTCGCCGCCCGTGCAGAAGCCGCGGCCGGTGCCGGTCAGCACCAGTACGCGGATGGAGTCGTCGAGGCGCACCGTGCGCACCGCGTCGAGGATCTCGGCGCACATCTGCGGTGTGTAGGCGCCCAACCGGTCGGGCCGGTCGATGGTGAGTCGCGCGACCCCCGGTTCGGTGATCTCGAAGCGGGTGTGCGGTGCGCCGGTCATCGGCCGGCCTCGGTCAGGAGTTGCTGACCGATGGCGGGGATCGCGTCCTGCCAGCCGCCGTAGAGCGCGTCGAGCACACGTGAGCGCGCCACGTAGGCACCGAGCGCGTGCTCCTGTGTCAGTCCGATCGCCCCGCACACCTGCATGCATGCGGCCGCGGTGGTGTCGGCCGCGGCGCCCGCGTAAGCCTTGGCCACCTGCGCATCCCACGCCGACCGGCTGTTCCAAGCGACATCGAGAAGCTCGCGCGCGGCCGACACCTGGGCGTAGGCGTCGGCCAGGCGATGACGTGGCGTCTGGTACGTCCCGAGGGGACGACCGAACTGGGTGCGCTGGCTGACGTGTTCGACGGCGAGATCGAGCATCGCGCCGGCATTGCCGACCAGTTCGGCACACAGGGCGCGGTGGGCCGCGGCGACCGCGGCCGGGTTGTCGATCGCGCATGTCTGCACGTCGTCGAGCGGGAGGTCGAGCCGGATCCGGCGCAGTCTGGACCGCGGTGAGAAACCGCCGATCGGGTCCGCCGACCAGGTCGCCACCACGAACGCCGAATCGCCGCTGTCGGGTACCAGGGCCGGCCGGTCCGGTGGCGTGTGCAGCACCACGCCGTCGACGACGAGCCGGCCCGCGGTGACTGTGCTGCGCGCGTGCCCGAGCGGGTGCACGACGACAGGCGCGTCGGCTACCCCGCCCGCAGCGGCGAGTATCACGTCGTCGAGGGCCGCCGACGCCGCGCCGGCTCGCCCCTGCTCGGTGAACAGCAGATCGACGGCGGCGGCTTCGTCGTCGGAAACCACGTCGTCCCAACCCATCTCGGTGAGCTCGGTGAGCAGGTCGGCGGTGTCGTCGGCGAACATGGCGCGAAGCGAGTCGCGCAGCAGGTCGCGGGTGTCAGCGTCCACGGGCGCCCTCCTTGGGCAGGTTCAGGATGCGGTCGGCGATGATGCTGTGCTGGATTTCGCGGGCGCCGCCGTAGATCGACGCGGCCCGCGAGTACCACCACTCCTCGCGCCACCGTGCGTCGGCGTCACCGATGAGGAACTCGGTGGGGCGCAGGCGCGCTGCCGCGTCGTAGACCTCCTGTTCGGCCGCCGACAGCAGTAGCTTGTCGACGCTCGTCTGGGCACCGACCACCTCGTTGGCGGCCAGCGCCCGCAGCGTCGACGACGTCCTGGCCCGCAGCGCGGCCAGCCGCAGATACGCCCGGCCGATCACTGCCTCGCCGCCCGGCGGCGTACCCGCGGTGTCCAGCGCCCCGATCAGGTCCTCGAGCCGGGCGGTGGCCGCCGCCATCCGCATCCACGCGTAGGTGCCGCGCTCGTACTGCAGCAGGTCCATGGCGACCGCCCAGCCGCCGTCCACCTCACCGATCACCCGGCTCGCGTCGACCACGACATCGGAGAAGAACGCCTCGGCGAGTTCCTCCTTGCCGCTGGCCAACGCGATCGGCCTGCGCTCGATGCCCTCGGCGTCGAGGTCGACGAGCAGCATCGTCAGGCCGCGGTGGCGGTCCTCGAGGGCACCGGTGCGGGCCAGCATGACCATGCGGTCGGCGCGGGCGCCGTAGGACGTCCACGTCTTCTGCCCGTTGAGCACGAAGGCACCGTCGTCGCGACGCCGCGCCCGGGTGCGCAGCGCGGCCAGGTCGCTGCCCGCCTCGGGTTCGGAGAAGCCCTGACACCACAGCTCGTCACCGCGCAACGCGGCCGGCAGCAGTTCGGCGGCCAGCGCGGGCGCGTGGTTGACGACCGCCGGGCCGACCACCTCGAGGACATACAGGTGGCTGGGAATCTCGTAGCCGCGCAGGGCAAGTCGCTCGAGAATCAGGCAACGCAGCGAGGACGGTCCGCCGACTCCGCCGACCGCTTCGGGCCAGCCGATGCGGATCCAGTCGCCGTCGTAGAGCCAGCGCATCAACTCCGCGGAGCGGGCGATCTGAGCGACGAGATCGCCGCCGGTGTCGCGCAGGTGGGCCAGGTCAACCTCGGCGTCGGTCAGCGCCGCGTCGAAGTCGCAGACCAGTGCGGTGGGGTCACCGGTGTCGAGTTTCATCAGCTGAACACGTCCGCGGCGAGGTTTCCGATGTTGATGATCCGGTTCAGACCGATTCGCGACTGTTCGTAGCCGGTGCTGGGGTACCCGTTGGTGAGAAACGCGAACGACAGCCCGGTGTCGGGGTCGGCGAAGCCGATCTGGCACGCCGCGCCGCCGTGGCCGAAGGTGCGCGGACTCGTTGCCGTCGGCAGGAAGCCGCGCGAGATCCCGTCGTCGCCCACCATCATGATGAACAGGCCGATGTTGCCCGGAACGCTGGGCGTGCCGCCGCGTTCGCCGGTCACCGGCAGCGTCACCCGAATGCGCGTCGCATCCTCGACCACCTCACGGCGCCACAGGTCCGACGACAGCAGCGCCTGATACCAGCCGGCGAGGTCACCGGCCGTGGCGACCATGGAATGACTCGGCTCGCCGGCGGCCAGAATCTCCGGTTCGGCGAGATACCAAGGCCCCCAGGCATAGACGTCGTCGTCGCTTCCGCCGTCGGTGCGTACGAACTTCGCGACGTCGTGCTGGCGGTCCAGCGGGGGGCCGATCTCGATGGAGTCCAGCCCCAGTGGCGTGGTCAACGTGTTCTGCAGGTATTCGCCGATCGGCGCTCCGGTGAGCCGCTCGCACAACTCGGCGATGATCCAGGCCGCCGAGGTCAGGTGGAACTGCAGTTCGGTGCCGGGTGCATAGGTGAGCCGCCACTTGGCGAACGCCTTGAGGCGCTCCTCGCGGTGCAGCATGTCGGGATACTTCAACGGTGCGAGCGGGAACCCGCCGACGTGGGTGACGACCTGTTCGACGGTGACGGATTCCTTTCCGTTGGTGCCGAACTCGGGAATGTAGGAGGCGACGGTTCGCGAGATGTCGAGCAATCCGTCGGAGATCAGCTTCCACAGCACACCGGCCACCACGCTGCGACCGGTGGACTGCAGCACGTAGCGGGTCGACGGCGTCGCATCGCCGAGCGTCTCGTTGACGTACTCCTCGCCGTTGACCTGCAGGGCGAACTGCGCCGACGGCAGGGTGCCGTTGTCCACCTCGAGCCGGCATCGGTCGATCAGCAGGTCCAGTCGTCGCTGGTCCGGTTTGACGCCCTGAGTCACTGTCGCTCCCCTGTATGTCGGCGCGCGGTCCACTGCTCGCGCAGTTCCGTCTTGCGTACCTTGCCCGCGGGTGTGCGCGGGAAGTCTTCTCGCTGCCAACAGATCTCCTCGGGCCACTTGTATTTCGCCAGCCCGGCGGCGGCCAGGTGTCGCTGCACCTGTTCCAGCGTCGGCACTGAGGCGTCCGGCGCGGGCCGGATGAACGCGCACGCGCGCTCGCCGGTCCTCGGGTCGGGTATGGCGATGACGGCGACGTCGGCCACCTCGCGCATGGACACCATCGCCGCCTCGACCTCAGCGGGGCTGATGTTCATGCCCGCGCGGATCACGATGTCCTTCTTGCGGTCGACGACGGTGAGGTAGCCGTCGTCGTCGAGGAAACCGACGTCGCCGGTGCGGTACCAGCCGTCCTCGAACGCGTCGGCGTTCAAGCCCTGATCGGTGTAGCCGCAGAACAAGTCGGGCCCGCGACTGCAGATCTCACCGCTAAAACCGGTCGGCAGCGGCCTGCCCTCGTCGTCGAGGATGCGGACCTCCACCCCGGCGCACAGCCTGCCGTCGGTGTGGGCGCGCTTGTCGACGGGGTCTGTCGGAATCCCCAACGCGATCGTCGGCTGCTCGGTGCACCCGTAGCCGTGCATGGCCACGATGCCCGCCTGCTGTGCCCGCAGCACCAACTGGGGCGGTACCGCGGCGCCACCGAGGGAGCTCATCTCGATGAGTTCGTGGTGACGGGGTGTGCAGTCGGGGTGGTCGAGCAGGCTGGTGAGAAACAGCGGGGCCCCGGTGCCCGCCGAGAGGCCCTGGGCGGCCATGAGGTCGAGAACGTCGCCGGCGTCCCAGTAGTCGAGCAGGTGGATCTCCTGGCCCAGCAACGGCGGAACGAGGACCGAGACGAGCATCCCGGTGACATGGGCGATGGGCGAGGTGCTGACCAGCGGACGGGTCCGCGCCGCCATCATCGGCGCCATGTGCATGCGCGTCTCGGCGCACATGCCCCGGTGGCTGGACATGACGCCCTTCGGCGAACCGGTGGTGCCGGAAGTCCAGCCGATCACCGCGGGCTGCGCCGGGTCCACTGCCGCCGGGTCGGCAAGCAGTGTCCCGGAGGTGAGTTCGGCGAAGCTCACCACCGCCGCAGGTGCGGGCGCGTCACCGACCGCGACGATCAATTCGACACACGACGGCACGAGCGCGTCGAAGGCGAACGGTCTGTCGGGCTCGTTCCACACGATCAGTGCACGGGCGCGCGACTCGCGCAGCGCGTGGTTGACCTCGCTGGGGCCGGCGGTGTGCCCGATCGGCACCAGCGTCGCGCCCGACAGCGCCAGTCCGTAGAACACCGCCGCCGCCTCGACGCTGTTGGGCAGGCTGTAGGCCACGGGATCACCGGCGGCGACGCCGCGCCGCGCCAGACCGGTCGCCAGGCGGCGGGCGAGATCGGTCACGTCAGCGAGGGTGCCGTCGAACGGCCGGTGCTGCGAGTGCACGCGGAAGGTGGTCGCCGCCGACCTCGCCAGCGCGTCGGCCAGCAGGGTGGGCAGCGTCCGATCGTCCCACCATCCTTGTGCGCGGTAGTGATCGCGCAACTCCGCGGACGTTTCGATGGTGTCCCACGGGCCCATTCGACGACTCCATCAAGTGTGATGCGATGTGCGGCCAGTGTCGCTCACCCGTCACTACGCCACCGGAACTATTAGCTATACACTGTACAATTGAGGCTCCTCCACTGCAAGGATCGACGACGATGACCGGAAAGCTCGTTTACCTGGCCCGGCGCAATCCGACACTCAGCCACGAGCAGTTCGCCAAGCGCTGGCTGAAGCACTCGGCGCACGTCGGCGCGGGGGCGCCCGGCGCACTGACCGAGATCCGCACGGCCCGTTACTGTCTGGTCCAATCCGGCGTCGAACACGCCAGCGACGAGTACGACGGCGTCGGGTTGCTGCAGTTACCGGGCCTGAACTCGATCCCGACGATGCACAAGGCGCTGATCGGCACGGAGGTCAGCCTCGCCGACGAACTGCGAACGTTCTCCACCTATGTCAAGGACTTCACGATCTACTGCGATGAAGAAATCGTCACCGACGCTGAGCCCTCGACTCATGCGGTGCTGCACTTCGTGCGTCGCTCCCCCGACATCGGACCGAGCGCCTTCGCCGACGCGTGGCGGGAGTACGCACGTCGACTCGCCCAATCACTCGACGGCGTCCTCGGCCGTCAGGTGCTCAACCATCTGATCGCGCCCGCACCACCGGGTTACGGATTCGACGGCGTCCACGAACTCTGGTGCGCATCGCCGGAGCAGGCCGCCGCGATCACCGCGGAACTGCATCGAGGCAGGGCCGACACCTCGGACTGGCTCTCGCCGAGGACCGGGGTGGTGCTGGCAACAGAGACCATTCTCAACTACCCGTAGCTTCGCATCCGGACTGAAAGGCGCACATGAACAACGACGTTTCCACCCCACCCGAGGCGCTCTACGGGTTCGGTGACGAACTACGCGTCACGGCCGACGGCCCGGTGCGGGTGGTGCTGTTGAACCGCCCCGACGAACTCAACGGCGCCAACCGCCCGATGCACCAGGCGCTGGGCCGGGTGTGGAGTCACCTCGAGGCCGACCCGGAGGCTCGGGTGGTGGTGGTCACCGGCGCCGGTTCGGTGTTCAGCGCGGGCGGCGACTTCGACTACATGCAGGAGAACATCGATGACGAGGCCATGCGCGCCGAGACCATCGCCGAGGGGCGCGCGATGATCCGCGGCATGGTGAAGTGTCCGCTGCCGGTCATCGCCGCGGTGAACGGGCCGGCGGTGGGGCTGGGCTGCAGCGTCGCCTTGCTGTGCGATCTCGTGCTGATGGCCGACGACAGCTTCCTCGCCGACCCGCATCTGCGGATGGGACTGGTGCCCGGCGACGGCGGCATGGTGTGGCCGGCGCTCATCGGGTTGTCGCGCGCCAAGGAGTATCTGTTCCTCGGGTCGCGGATCCCGGCCGACAAAGCGGTCGAACTCGGCTTGGCCAGCCGGGTGGTGGCCGCCGGAGAGTTGATGGACGAGGCGATGGCGTTGGCACACCGGCTGGCCACGGTGTCCCCCGCCGCGCTGCAGCGGACGAAGTCGGCGCTGAACGCCTATCTCGAACCGCAGTTGGACGGGGCCTTCGAACTGGCGCTGACCGGTGAGTTGGAGAGCATGGCCTCACCCCAGCACCGCGATGCCGTCGCCAAAGCGCGCAACAAATAAGCGATTTCGGCGTGACGAGTTGCGCCCAGCGCGACCGTACACGCCGAAATCACACTTTTGTGGCGCCCATATCCAGTGTCAACTGCGTTCCGGTGACGGTGCGCGACAGATCGGAGGCCAGCCACACCACCGCGTCAGAGATGTCGCCGGGTTCGGCGAGCACCAGATCGGGCAGCATGCTGCCGAACGACGCCAGATAGGACGGGTGCTCGCTGAGCATGGTGGCCGTCATCGGGTCCTCGGCCATCGGCGTCGCGACGCCCCAGGGGTGGATCGAGTTGACCCGGATGCCGTACTCGCCGAGTTCGATCGCGGCACTCTTGGTCAGGCCGACCACGCCGTGCTTGGCGGCGCTGTAGTGCGCCTGGCCGGGGAGCGACTTGATGCCCGCCACCGAGCTCACGGTGATGATCGATCCGCCGTTGCCGGCCGCGATCATGTGTGGCACAGCGGCTTTCATAGTCCGCCACACTCCGGTCAGGTTGATGTCGATCAGCGTGAGCCACTGGTCGTCGGGCATCTCCCAGAACCGTGCCCAGTTGCAGATCCCCGCGTTGGCCACCACCACGTCGAGCCGCCCGCCCAGGTCCGCGACCCCGGTGGCCACCGCGTCGGTGAGCGCGTCGGGGTCGCGGACGTCGGCGACGCGGGCGAAGACGGACGCGCCCTCGGCTTCCACCAGCCGGATGGTTTCGGCGAGGTCGTCCGCCGTGGCGGGCGGGTACGTGTTGGCCGAAGCGGCCGGGGCCGCGACGTCGATCGCGATGATCGCCGCACCCTGGCGCGCCAACCGCACGGCATGGCTGCGCCCCTGCCCGCGTGCCGCGCCGGTGACGAACGCGACCCTGCCGACGAGCATGCCGTCCGCATCTCGATTCATTGCTCACGCTCACTTTCGAGTGTTACTGTGTGGCCGATCACGTTACAGCGTAAGGTTGCCGTTCGGCAGCGGCGAGAAAGGTGGACCACATGGCCGAGCACGAGGGTCGACTCTTCATCGACGGCGAGTTCCGTGAAGCGCGTTCCGGTCGCCGCTACGACGTCATCAACCCCGCCGACGAATCGGTGGTCGCCACCGCGGCGGATGCTTCGGCCGAGGACGTCGACGACGCGATCTCCGCTGCACGCCGAGCGGCCGACGAGACCGACTGGAGCACCAATCACGAGTTCCGCCGACGCTGCCTCGAACAGCTGCAGGACGGACTGCGCAAGGAGATCGAAGAGGTCCGCGCCCTGGTGACCGCCGAGGCTGGCGTCTGCACCTCGGTGATCAACAGCCACGTCGACGTGATGATCGACGGGATGGACTTCTTCAACGACCTCACCACGTCGTTTCCGTGGGAAGAAGACCTGCCGCCCTACGAGATCCTCGGCTTCACGAGCAACCGCCGCATCCGGTACGAGCCCTATGGTGTGGTCGGCGCGATCACCCCGTGGAACGCACCGTTCATGACCGCGATCTGGAAGGTGCACCACGGACTCGCCACCGGCAACGCCCTCGTGCTCAAAAGCGCGCCGGACACCCCGCTGACCGGCGCTCGGCTGGCCCAGATCGCGGCGAACGCCACCGACATCCCAGCCGGCGTCATCAACACCATCAGCTCCGAGGACAAGGCCGTCGCCGGTGACGCGATGACCGCCGACCAGCGCATCGACCTGTACCACTTCACCGGTTCGCCCGGCGTGGGCCAGCGCATCGCCGAGCGGGCCGCCAACGGCATCCGGCACATCGTGCTGGAACTCGGCGGCAAGTCGGCCAACCTACTGCTGCCGGACGCCGACCTCGACATGGCACCCGGCCTCGGGGTCGCCATGTGCATGTCGAGCAGCGGTCAGGGCTGCGCGCTCGCCACCCGGATGATCGTGCACGCCGACATCTACGACGAGGTGCTGCAGCGGCTCGAAGCCATCGTCGGCAACCTGCCGTGGGGCGATCCCACCGATCCGGGAAACCTCGTCGGACCGATCATTCGCCTCGAGCAGCTCGAACGCATCGAGGGCCTGGTCGACCGCGCCCGCGCCGCGGGAGCGCGCGTGCTGTGCGGCGGAAAGCGCGGCGACCGCGACAAGGGATTCTGGTATGAGCCCACGGTTGTCGCCGACGTCGACGAGAACGCCGAGATCGCCCAGACCGAAGTGTTCGGTCCGGTACTCACCGTGGTCCGCTACGACGGCGACGACGACGAGGCGGTGCGGGTGGCCAACAACACCCGGTACGGCCTGTCGGCGTATGTGCAGTCGCGTGACGAGGAACGGGCGTGGCGGGTCGCGCACAAGCTGCGGGCGGGCACGGTGAACATCAACAACTCGTTCTATCTGTCCCCCGACGCGCCGTTCGGTGGCTGGGGCATCAGTGGTGTCGGCGTCGAGCACGGTGTCGCCGGATTCCGCGAGTACCTTCGGATCAAGTCCATTGCCAGCCCGACGAAGGCCTGACGCAGACGCGTGAGCGAACCAAACGGGCAGACGCGCGTCTCGAGGCCCGGAGTGGTCTATCGGGTCGATCCGCGATGGACGGATCTGGATCCGCGAGGGCACGTCACCAACAGCGTGTTCCTGGTGTACGCCGAGGAAGCGCGATCGCGCTTTCTCGCAGCCGTCGTACCCGAAGCGTGGAACCTGGTGGTCGTGGTGCACAACTCCGTCGACTATCACGACCCGGTGCTGGGCGACGACGTCGTGGAGGTCTCGTCCTACGTCGAGACGGTCGGCACCACGTCGCTGACCACTGTGAGCGAGATGAGCACGTCGCGGGGCCGCTGCGCGACGGTGCGCAGCGTGCAAGTGGTGTTGCGTGACGACGAATCGGGTTCGCGACCGTGGACCGATGCCGAACGGGCCGCACTGAACGGCGAGCTGGTAGAAGGGGTTTGACGATTTTGACCACCATGGCCGATTTCGACTACATCATCGTGGGCGCGGGTTCCGCGGGTTGCGTGCTGGCCAATCGGCTGTCCGCCGACCCGCGGATCTCGGTGTTGCTGATCGAGTCCGGGGGCAAGGACCGCAACCCGATGATCCGGATTCCCAAGGGCTTCGGAAAGATCCTCGGAGACGAAAAGCTCACCTGGCACTTCCCGGTGCGGCCGATCGGCCCGTCGAACAATGTCGAGGCCTGGGTGCGGGGCCGCACGCTGGGCGGTTCCAGCGCGGTCAACGGCATGGTCTACAACCGCGGCAGTCGCGCGGACTACGACGCCATGGAGGCCCTCGGCAACCCCGGTTGGGGCTGGGACACCATCCTGCCGATCTTCCGGACCATCGAGAACCACGAACTGGGTGCCGACGCGACCCGCGGCGCCGGTGGGCCACTCGATGTGTCCGTCGGTCCGCTACCGGAGGTATGCCGCGAGTTCGTCGATGCGGCACGGAATCAGGGGTGGTCGGTAACCGACGACCTGAACGCCAGCGACGACGAGCGCATCGGCCCCGCCGTGCGCACCATCAAGAACGGCCGGCGGGTCAGCGCCGCACACGCTTTCCTGCGGCCCGTGCGCAACCGCCCGAATCTGACCATCGCGATCGACACCACCGTCGAGCGCATCGATTTCGAGGGTGACAAGGCCGTCGGCGTACAGGCCAAGACGGCCAAGGGTCCGGTGACCTACACCGCGGCACGCGAGACCATCCTGTCGATGGGCAGCATCGCGACCCCGAAGTTGTTGCAGCTCTCGGGAATCGGCGACAGCAGCGAGCTGCGCAGGCTGGGCATCGACGTGCGGGTGGACAGCCCCAACGTCGGCCGCCGGATGCGCGAGCACCGCTGCGTGGCGCTACAGTACCGGCTCAACCGCAACCTCGGCTACAACAAGCGGTTGGCGACGGCCGCGCAGCAGGCCCTGACCGGGGTGCAGTACCTGGCCACCCGCAAGGGACCGCTGGCCACCGGCGCCTATGACGTCGTCGGCTTCTTCAAGACCTCACCGGAACTCGACCGCCCGGACGCACAACTGCTGATGGCCCCGTTCTCCGCTGCACCGTTCGAGGCCGGCGGGGAACTCGGTCTGGAACGCGAACCGGGCATGCAGGCGATCGGATACGTGCTTCGCCCCGACAGCGAGGGACACGTCGCGATCACGTCTGCCGATCCGAACGCACCGCTGGACATCGACCCGAACTTCCTCACCACCGACCATGACCGCAAGGTCGTTTCGGCGCTGTTCCGGACCATGCGCGCCCTGTTCGAGCAGTCCCCGATCGCCGACCTCATCGTCGAGGAGACCCGGCCGGGGCCCGCCGTGCAGTCCGAGCAGGACATCGTCGACGCCGCACTGGATCACGGCTACTGCGGATACCACGCGGTCGGCACCTGCGCGATGGGCCCGTCCGACGACGACGTCGTCGACCCAACCCTGCGGGTTCGAGGTGTCGACGGTCTGCGGATCATGGACTGCTCGGTGATGCCGACGATGGTGTCGGGCAACCTGAACGGCCCCGCGATGGCGATGGCGTGGCACGCCGCGGACCTCATCCTGTCCGAGGCCTAGCCTCGCGCCGAACGTTGATTACCGCTCGAGAATCTTTTGATTTCTCGAGCGGTAATCAACGTTCGGCCGTGAGGCCGGTGACGCGCCTACGCCCGCAGACCATCGCTCCCGTTTCGCAGACTGGCCGCGGCACGGCCTTCATTTCCAATGCGGCGGTGTCCGTGGACGTGACTTGTCCAGAATTGTTGTCGGCCTATTGAATTCGCACGTCTTTCCGAGCCTAACCGACTACGATGGTGGCGATGGACGACCTGGCGGAGAATCCCGACGGCCATGGAATGGCCGTCGACAAGTCGGACCATCGACGCGCTGTTGTCGCACTCGCATGGCGCCCGTGGGAGTTGATTGGCGCTGGTCGCGTCGAGGATGGTTTGGCGGTGCTAGATGACGGCGGGACATGGTGGGAAATGGCCGGCCGGGTCGAGCGGCCGATGGCGCTGATGAAGCAATTGCTAGCCGAGATCTTGTCCGTCGTACCGATGACGTTCGAACTGGTCGACGCGATCGTGGAGGAGCATCGCGTGGCCCTCATGGTCGAAAGCCATGGCAGCGTGGACGCCGACACCGCATACAACAATGTGTATACCTTCATCACCGATGTCGACGTCGACCGGCAAGTCATCGTCGCGGTGCGCGAATACGTAGACACCTTCCACGCTGCGACCGTGCTTCTGCCGACGGTCTCTCGTGTCATCGGCGCCCGGGGCGGCGCCTCGGCGCTGACGCAGGTGCTGGGAAACGCCCAATAACGTCCAACCTATGCGCCGTCATACCCTGTCCGACACCTAGCCTCGCGCCGAACGTTGATTACCGCTCGAGAATCTTTTGATTTCTCGAGCGGTAATCAACGTTCGGCGCTTAAGGACCGAGCGTCGGTGGATCCAGCGGTATCGCTCGACCCGTGAGGCCCTCCGGCTTGCCGATCGTCTTGGGCAGCAACGTCCTCCGCGCAAACCGCCAACCGTCCGAAGTGCGCACGCACACGTCGTCGTAGACCCCGAGGAACTGGATCGGTCGCCCGTCCGAACGACGCCGCGCCCACTCGGTGATCGGAAATCGAGCACGTGCCGTGTCGCCGTCGACGGTCACCAGGCCCAGATGCACAGTCTGGAACACGAACTCCAGATCCGCGCAGGTCTTCGTGATGGTCTCGGTGACCGCCGCCCGGCCGATCGCCGGTGGGGTTGTCGGCGAATGTAGTTCGCCGTCCTCGGCATAGGTCATACAGGCCTCGGCGATCTCACCGCGCGAAACCGCCTCGGCGTATGCGGCCGCGAGGTGGTTGACGGCGACGACGTCGCACGCCTCCTGCACGGACCGCAGTTCGCGTGCCAGCATCAGGCGGGAGGAATGATGGCGTTGAGCTCTTCGAGCTTGGTGATATCGGCCTCGCTGTAGCCCAGTTCGGTGAGTATCGCCCGGTTGTGCTGGCCGCGCAGGCACGGCGGCGCCACTCGGCCGGGGGTCTCCGAGAACGCGACCGGCGGTGCGGCACGGACCATCTCGCCGAACACCGGATGCTCGGCGACGATGGTCAGCCCCGTCTCGCGCAGCACCGGGTCATACACGGTGAAGATGGGCTGGCCCAGCAGATTCACCTCCACGCAGCCGACACCGGCAGCCGACAGCTCCGATTCCCATTCGGCCGCGGTCTTTTCGGTGAACCGGGCGGCGAGCAATCCCTGAAGTTCGTTGTCGTTGGCCGCGCGGCTCTGCGCGGAGGCGAACCGTTCGTCGGTGGCCAGTTGGGGCGCTCCGAGCGCGGCGACCAGCGCGGCAAATTCCTTGTCGGACCGGGCCGCCAGGCATACCCAGCCGTCGCCGCTGGCCGCGTACAGTCGATCAAGCGCGCCCGTCCCGTAGTACTCGTCGTCGCACAGCGCGATCGGCGGTTTGCCGTCGTAGGTGCAGAAATCGTCGGAATAGGCCCAGGCGTTGCCGCCGATCATCGATGTCCTCATGAACTGCCCGACACCGGTTCTGCGCTGGTGGTACAGCCCCAGCGACAGCGCCGCCAGCAGTGCCAGCGCCGCGTTGCTGTCCCCGTCGACGAGCATGTTCAGCCGGGGTAGCACCACCGCCTGCAACTCCATCACCGAGAAGCCTTCGCTTTGTGCGGGATCGATCCAGTAGCCGACCTGGCGCCCGAAGCTTCCCGCGACGGTCTGGGCAGCCTGCGCATACAGCGCGCGGTGCGCGTACGGGCCGTCGGTGCCGTAGCCGGCGGCGTGCACGTAGAGCAGGCGCGGATTGATCTCGGCGAGTTCCTCGTAGCCCAAACCCCACTTCTCGGCCACCCCGGTGCGGAACCCGTTGACGAACGCGTCGGCCTTCGCCACCACCTGCTGCGCCACTGCGCGGCCTTCGGCGGTGCGCAGGTCGACCGACAAGCTCTCCTTGCCCGCGGTGGTCTTGGTGCTCGCCACCTCGGGTCCGAACGAGTTTCGGTGCGGGTCCCCGCCGGCGTCCTCGATCTTGATGACGCGGGCGCCGAGGGCGGCCAGCATCGCGGTGCCGTAGGGCATGGCGTAGAAGCAGCCGAATTCGACGACCGTGATGCCCTCGAAGGGATGCTTGGGCGCCGGCGCCCCACCCGCCGGGACGTCGTGGGCCACCAGGGGTCCCTCGTTGGCACCGAGTTCAGGCGCTGACTTTGTCGGGCCGATCGGGGTCTTCGCGAAGTGGCCTACGGGCCCGACCTGACGAATCGCGCCCTTGACCGGGTCGTCGACGGTCACCACGTCACCGTTGTGCACGACCTGCGGGTGGGCCAGCCCCTCCTCACTGGTGACCGCCACCTCGAACGCGACATCGGGGCTGGCCTCCAGCAGCGGCAGCCAATGGTCGAGATCCTTTTCCCGGAACGCCTCCAGCAGCAGGTCCTCCCATTCCTGGGCGTCTTCGGCATTCGCGAATGTCGGCAAGCCCGCGAAGCGAGGATCCTCCAGCACGTGCCCGATCCCGGCGACCTCGCACAACGCCTTGCCCTGATGCGGCAACATCGTCGAGGTCTGCACGAACCGGCCGTCCCTGGTGGCCAGCAGCACGCCGAACCTGCTCGCCGACATCGCCGCCCGCGCATCGGAGCTGGGCTTCTCGCCACGTTTGGCCATCACCTGCACGACCGTCGACACGAAGTAGTCGATCGGATCCAGACCCGCCACCAACGTCGAATCCAGTGCCTGTCCACGCCCGGTCTCATCGCGCACCAACAGCGCGCCCAGAACGCCCGCGACCGACTGCATCGCCGCACCGAAACTGCCCCACGGCACCGGGAACATGATCGGACCTTCGCGGTGGGCCCAACTGCCGCGAGCCCACAGACCGGCCTTGGCCGCGACCAGCGAGTCATAGGCCTTCAATCCGGCGTACGGGCCGGTGTGACCGAAACCCGTTATCGAGCAGTGAATCAGCCCGGGATTCGCCGCACACAGGTCGTCTCGGCCTAACCCCCACTGTGCCGTCCGCCCCGGCGCGAACCCCTCGATGACGACGTCGGCGTTCAGCGCGAGGTCTCGGAATGTCTGTTGCCCTTCCGCGGTACGCAGGTCGGCAACCAGACTCTCCTTGCCCCGGTTCCACACCAGGAAACCGTTGGGATTGTCGCTGCGCAGCCGGTCACCTTGTGGGGGCTCGACTTTGACGACTCTGGCGCCGGCATCCGCGAGCACCATGCCGGCCATCGAGGCCGCTGCGCTTCCCGAGCCGATTTCGAGCACGTTCAGTCCGGTGCAGATCGCCGCCACCAAGGCCTCCTTGCCGTCGAGTAACGAACACCAATTTTACAGCATAAAGTTATGTACGTCACAAGGGGCGTCAGCCATACATCCGCATGCGCACGTATGTCGCGGCGATCAGGCGGTCGCCGCGACCGGCATCGCGCAGTTCGACCCGGCAGCCCATTGAGTCGCCTTCGATCGCGGTGAACACCGGGACCGCGAGGAACGGGCCCACCCGGCCAGGAGCGACCACCGTCATCGCGAGATGCTCGACGACCAGATCGGAGGTGCCCAGCTCCTCGGCCGCACAGTGCAGCGCGACGGCTTCGGTCACCACCAGCATCGGGCTGTGGTGCAACCACTCCACCCCGACCTCGAGGGGCAGCCGGGGAATCTCCACCGTGTGGCCATCCCGGCGGCGTCCGGAGTAGGCATGCCACAACGGCGGCAGACCAACCCAATCAGGCTCGGTCGGCGCGGGCCGCGGGAAGCAGAACCGGTGCGGGGCGTGGCCGAGCACCGCCCAGTTCGCGGTGCCGAAGCCGATGTGCCGGCCGGGGTCGTCGGCGTCACAAATCCGGGCCTCGGTGAAGAGCTGCGACTGCATCTCGGTGGTGACCCGGCCCGCCAGACGGGCCCGACGCGTGTCCATGGCGCAATCGACGATGTCGACGTCGACCTGCGTGACCGCCTGCACACGCATGGACTCCACGTTGGCGGTGGCGGTGTCGAGCATCGCGATCGCCAGCGGCGACGCCAGCACGGCACCCGCGGCCGTGCGCAGGTCCGACCGTAGTTCGAGCACGTTCTCGGCGCTCGTCGAATCGACGACCCGCGGCCGCGACCCGAGGTAGGCGTAACTCATCAGCACGCCACGGGTGGCGGCCCAATCACTCTGCGGATCGGGCGTCGGGCGGCGCGCCGCAGCGGTATCGGTCACCGCGTGGCGGCGCCGTCCAGATCGGGCACGGTGAACAGTTCCTCGAAGGTTCCCCGCAGAACCCGGTCCTTGATCTCCGGATCGATTCCGTCGAACAACCCGTGCAACGTCTCCTGGGTGTGCCCGTAGGTGCCCTCCAGATGCGGGTAGTCGTCCCCCCACATCACGTTGCGGTATCCGGTGCTTTCGAGGATCTGCACGGCGCTGACATCGTGCTGGAACGACGCATAAACCTGTTGGCGGATGATCTCACTTGGCAGCCGGGATAGTTTGGGGCGCACCATCATCCCGTGTTGGCGGTAGGCCTCGTCCATCCGGTCGGCGATGGCCGGAACCCAGCCCGCGCCTCCCTCGGCGATCAGCACCTTCAACTCGGGATGGCGGTCGAGCGCACCACCGGCGACCAGATGCGACACCACCCGCATGCCCGGGTAGGTGGTCTCCATGTAGTTGACCACCGCACCACCGGGACCGCGATAGACGACGTTCTCGCCGCCCGTCCCGATGTGGTACGCGAGCACGATGTTGTTGGCCTCCGCGGCAGCCCACAGCGGCTCCCACAGATCGAATCCCCACTCCTTTTCCTCGGGCATTTTGCACGGCAGGAAAATGGCCTGGAAGCCTTGCTCTGCCGCCCATTCCAGTTCCGCGACCGAGTCGGCGACATCCGTCAACGGCACGATCGCCGGTGTGAAAATCCGCTTCTGCCAGGACATCACGTCGTCGCGCGCCCACTCGTTCCACGCGCGGGCGACCGCTCGGGCCAGCTCGGGATCCTCGACATCCACTGACCAGAATCCGGTGGAGGGGAACGCCAACTGGCATTGCACCCCCTCTTGGTCGAGGTCACGAAGCCGTACGGCGATATCGGATGCGCCGGGCGGACGGAACGAGTCCAGAAAGTCGTTGAGCATCCGGTTGCGCTGTTGGCCGTCGACGTAGATCGTCTCGTACTTCTCCCCGCGCTCGGTGCGCGGTGCACGATCGGCCAACCGCTTCGGCAACCGCGTCGTCCAGAGATCGTCGGGTTCCAGCACGTGGGAATCACCCGAGTGCGCCCAGATCTTTTCGCGTTCGGCGGTCTCGCGTGAACGTTCGGCAACCTGGGTCATGGTTGAAGGCTCCTTCGCATTGCGCATCACGGCGGCTGGCATTGACCTTACACTGTAACGTTGATGCGGCCAAGAGGTACTGCCTGGGTATTTCATCCCACGTAGCCGAGCGTCGGTGATCTAACATCAATGCGGCAAAGTAGACGACCGAACGGAGCGGGCCATCATGGCGAAGGAGACGGCGGGCTCGGCGTCGGGCACCGCCAGGCGCGGCAAGCCACCGACGCTGACCGAAGCGCAGATCATCGACGCCGCGCTGAAGATCATCCGCGCCGAAGGCCTCGACGCGTTGTCGATGCGCCGATTGTCCCGTGAGCTCGGGCGCTCCGCGATGGCGCCGTACTGGTACGTCAACGACAAAAATGAACTTCTCGACCTGGTGACGAACAAGTTGCTGTCGGAAGTCAAACTCCCCGAGCCTGATTCGGGCACGTGGGAGGAACGGCTGCGCGAAGTCCTCACCGGTATCGACGCCCGGCTGCACGATCATCCCGGGATCGCGGCGGTCATGCTCGAACGGATGCAGAACACCCACCGGCGGCTGATGAACGGGATCATGGAAATCCTGATCGAGGCGGGATTCGAAGGTGCCGAGGTGTTCCTCTCGTACGCGATGATCCACACCTACCTGTTCGGCCGCTACCAGGTCGTGGAAGTGAAAACGCCTGATCCGCAGACGGTGAATCCCGACGAGCTGGAGGACACGCTGCAGCGCCTGGTCCCCCATCTCGCCGGGATTCGCGGACGCGACTTCTTCAACTACGGCGTCGACACGATCATCGCCGGCCTGCAGGCTCAGCTTGACGCGAAGAAGCGGTCGCGACGCCGCCGCTGACCGCCTCGAACCACGCAGCGAGCCTGTCCCACAGCTTCTTCCGGGTCGAGGCGAAGTTGTGCATATGCGCCATGCGTTCGACGATGTACAGGCTCACATCGGGTGAGGCGCTGTAGGCTGCCGGTTCCCGGTGCGGCTCGGGCGCGGTGTCGCGCTCGCCCAGACCGATGAACACCGGAATCGTGAGCGCGGCCGCCTCGGTACTGATGTAGCCCGGCGAGAGCATGCCAACCACACACAGCGGCACCGTCTTGCTGCCGAATGGCGGTGACGTCTCACGGAGCGGGTACCCACCGGAGGTGTCGGCGGCGACGATGTCAGCGGGGACGTCCTCGTAGTGAAAGGGGTAGAGGAAGTCAGGAATCGCGGCCGCTGAGGCTTCCATCGAGAGCCCCTCAGGGCCGTCGTCGCGGCTGTAGTCGAATTTCTCGACGTACTGCGCGTCCTCGGCGCTGCGCTGCGGAAGGACGGTGTGGATCCCGCTGTAGCCGAGAACAGCTACAGCGTCGTAGGTTTGGTGCCTGCCCGCCATGATGACCGTGACACCGCCACCCATCGACTGGCCCATTCCGATCCGGGCCCCGACGTCGACCGCCGGGTACCCGTCAGCCAGGGTGCCGTCTCGCAGTTTTTCCGCAATCTGGCGCACCGCTGCGTCATTGGCCGCCGCGATGTCCTCGATGCGCACCACCTCGGCGACCTCCGGGGTGCTGTCGCCGACGCCGAGGTGGTCGATGGCGACCAGGATCAGTCCCTGCTCGACATGGTGGGCGGCTTGGCTGTAACCGTCGTACCCGTCAAAGTGCATGTCGTAGTAGCCGCGGGAGTACCCGCCGCCCGGCAGCGCGAACACGACCGGGTGACCGGGGACCAGGCGCTCTGGCGATGGCAGGAACGCCGTCGCAGCGATCACAAGCGGCCGATTGAGCTCACATGCCGTCGTGACGTCGATGGTCAGATCGACTTGACGCATCGATCACCTCGGCGTGAAGGTGACGGGGAGCTTCAGCACTGCGCGTACCGAGACGTTGTCGTAGACAAGGTCTTCGGGGTTCGGCACGGTGAAGTCCGGGATCCGGTTGAGGATCTCGTCGAGTGCGACCCGCAGCTCCATGCGGGCGAGATGGGAGCCGAGACAGCGGTGGGTGCCGCTGGCGAACACCATGTTCGGGGCGCGGCCGCGGTTGAAATCGACCTCCAGCGGATTGTCGTAGTGGGTGGGGTCGACGTTGGCCGCCGCCCAGATCGCGTGGATCGCCTCGCCGGCCTTGATCACCAGGCCGTCGCCGAGGTCGATGTCCTCGGTCGCGTGCCGTTGACCGGCGGGCACCGGCGACTCGTAGCGCATGATCTCCTCGATCGCGGCCGGCAGCAGCGACCGATCGGCGACGAGTCGGTCCCGCGCCTCGGGGTTCTGGGCGAGCCAAGAGATGATGCACGTCAGCGAGGACGTCACGGTGTCGAGGCCGGCGAACATCAACAGGAACATGATGTTGAGCAGGTCGAGTTCCTCGATGGGCTTACCGTCGACCTCGGAGCGCAGCAGCACCGCGATGACGTCGTTCTTCTCTTCGGTCTCCTTGCGGCGCTCGGCGAGGAACTTGACGAAGTACTCGAGCAGCTTGCCGCCGGCCACCGCCATGTTGGCCTCGATCTCCTCGAGCGTGTCGCCCTCGGGGTGGATGACCCCGTTCTTGAAGTCGAGGAAGAAGTCGAGGTCTTCGATCGGCGCCCCGACCAGCCGCAGAAAAATCAGCGACGGCAGCGGCTCGCAGAATTCGTCGTGCAGTTCTGCTTCTCCGCGTGAGAGAAACTTGTCGATGAGGTCGCCTGCCAGCGCACGGATCTGGACCTCCAGCGGGGCAATCTGCTTGGGCCCGAAGATCGGGTCGAGCAACCGTCGCCACTTCTTGTGGTCCTCACCGTCGATCTCGAGCGGGATCAGCGGGTTGTCGTTGCCGAAACTGCCGCCCTGGCCACCGTTGCCGAGAATCGCCGGGTGCCGGTTGATCTTGATGATGTCGTCGAACCGGTAGAGGGTCACCACCCCGTTGACTCGTTCCGCGCGGACCTTGCCGGCCTTCTCGCTGTAGAACGCCTGGGGGCTCGCCATCGACTTGACGTACTGCGCGATCGGCGCGAGTCGAGGGTCGAATTTCGTCGCTTGCGTCATCAGAACTCATCCTCCGGGCGGTTAGCGGGGCTGCCGATTGACCTTACACTGTAACGTGATGTGAGGCACAGTAGCTCACCTGTTCAGTTCGCTGCGCACCTCCTCGGGCAATGCCCCGGACGTGATGTCGTCGGACTGCCCCAGGTCGGTCGGGAAGATGATCGATGTCCTGGCGAATTGCCCGCCGTCGCCCGACGCGATCGTCTGCCCGGACATGTAGGCGGATTCGTCGGACGCCAAGAACAGCGCGAGATAGGCGTTGTCCAACAGCTGGGGCGGACGGTCCAACCGCAGCGGCATCGCACGGTTGTCCGGATCCCACGGCGTCATCTCCTCGTATGACTTGCCCAGCACCTCGGCGTCGGGTGGTAGCGCGAAGTTGACCGACATGCCGTGGGTGGGGCACAACGCGTTGGCCCGGATGCCGTACTTGCCCAGTTCGAGCGCGGCGGCGCGCACCAGGCCGTTGCCCGCGGCCTTCGACGCCGCGTACATCGGGAAGCCGGGATACGCCGTGAACGACGCGGCCGACGTGGTGGCCAGCAGCGTCCCGCCCCGGTTGTTGGCGATCATCCACTTTGCCGCGATGCGCCACGCGAGATAGATCCCGGTCACGTTGACCGCGAAGATGTTGTTCCAGTCGTCGAGTGTCGAGTCCACGAAGCCCTGCATGCCGAAACCGGGTTCGGGGATGCCCGCGTTGCCCCACATCACGTCGATGCGGCCGAACCGCTCGATCGTGCGGTCGACGAGTCGCTGCATGTCGGCTTCGACGCGGACGTCCGCATCCATCGCGATCGCCTCTCCGCCGTCCTCGGCGATCTGGTCGGCGACGGCCTGCGCCCGCCCGGGCACCACATCACTGACGACCAGACGAGCACCCTGCTCGGCGAACAGGCGGGCCGCGGTACGGCCGAGCCCCGAACCCGATCCGGTGATCGTGATGACCTTGTCCTCGAGTCGCATTGGTGGTCCTTTCTATCCGCGCATGCGCTGGAGTCGTTGATTCGTATGCGCCAACCAGGCGTCGTAATCGGTGGCCTTGCGCAGGAACGACGTCCCGACGCGCGGATGGGGCAGCACCAGGAACCGTCCCGCCGCCGCGGCGTCGAGCGCCTGGCGTGCGCATTGCTCCGGTTCGACGATCTCCCCCAGCGCGCCGAGGTCCGGACGGTCGGCGGCGTTCTCGTCGTCTTCGTTGCGGCCGAGCATGCCGGTGTTGACGGCGTTCGGGCACAGGCAGGTGACCTGGATGCCGCGGTGGGCGTAGTTGAGCGCCACCCACTCCGCGAACCCGAGCGCGCCGTGTTTGGTCAGCGTGTATCCCATGAACGACGGCCCGGTGATCAACGCCGCCGACGAGATGGTCTGCACCAGCCAGCCCTCGCCGCGTTCGAGCATTCCGGGAAGCACGGCCTGCGCGGCCCACACGTGGCTGAGCAGATTCACCTCGACGATGCGGCGCAGGTTGTCAGCGGACGCGGTGAGTCCGTCGCCGCTGTCGGAAAAGCCTGCGTTAGAACAGAACACCGACACCGGTCCGAATGCCTTCTCGGCGCGCGACACCAAATCGTTGACCGCCTCCGGCGACCCCACGTCGCACTCCACGGCCAGGCCGCCGATCCGTTTGGCCACCTTCTGCGCGCGCGCCGCGTTGAGGTCGGCGACCACCACCTTGGCGCTGCGCGCCGTCAACTCCTCGGCCAGGGCGCGGCCGATGCCGTGACCGCCTCCGGTGACCACCGCGCAGCGTCCCGTCAGATCCATCGTCGCGCTCACGACAGTCCGCCGTCGACAGCGAACACCTGACCAGTCGTGAAACTCGCGGCATCGCTCGCCAAATACTGTACGGCCCCGGCGATCTCGTCCGGCTGGCCGAGCCTGCCGAGCAGCGCCCTGGACGCGGCGAACTCGCGCTCGTGCGGTGGCCACGCCTTCACCACGTCGGTGTCGACGGCCCCTGGCATGACCGCGTTGACCCGGACCTTCGGCGCGAAGGCCTGGGCGAACGACTTGGTGAGGTTGTTCATGCCGGCCTTCGCCGCCGCGTAGACGATCGCGTGAGCGGCGCCCACCTGGGCGGAAATGGTGCTGACGTTGACGATTGCGCCACCGTCGGCGGCGGCCATCTTCTTACCGATCAGCGCCGTGAGCCGAAACGGGCCCTTGAGGTTGAGCGCGACGGTCTTGTCGAACAGTTCCTCGGAGATGGCGTCGACGCTGTCATAGCGCGGCGAGGATCCGGCGTTGTTCACGAGAATGTCGATTCGTCCCGCCTCCTCATAGGCACGCTGGACCAGGCGATCGCATTCCGCCCAGCGGTTCACGTTCGCCGCTATGGCCGTCGCGCGTCCGCCGGAATCCCCGATCTCAGCCGCGGTCTGTTCACATGCATCGGCGGTGCGACTGACCACGAACACGTGCGCCCCTGCCGCGGCGAGGGTTTCGGCGATGGACCTGCCGATGCCGCGGGTGGCACCGGTGACCAGGGCGATGCGACCGGTGAGGTCGAAGAGATCGTTCATGACGCTGTGGTTTTCGCATCAAATTGAGAGAGCCCGGTTTCAAGCATCCGCAACGCCTCACCGATGCGGGTGGCCGGGTCGCCGCGACCGCCCGCGGCCACCCACGCGCTGAATTCCGTTCCCGCCACGGCGTTCATCGCGGCGACAACCACCCGCGCGGTCGCCCGGCTCTTGGTCCGGGAGCCGCCGATCCGCTTGGCCACGAGTTCGACGATCTCGTCGTCGTCGACGAGCCGCCGGCCGCGGCTACGGGCCTGCAGATCGGGCGCCTGCGCCAGGATGCGGCCGAGTTGGACGACCCGGTCGCGATCCTGTGGTTCGACGTGCGAGGTGGCCAGGAAAGCCTCGCGCAACGCGGTGACGGGACCTTCGTGACGCGGACGTGCCGCCAGCGCCTCGCCTAGCCGAAGCCACAGATGGTTCTCGTATTCGAGCAGCAGCTCATCCTTGGTGGCGAAGTAGCGGAAGAAGGTTCGTTCCGAAAGTCCCGCCGCGGCCGCGATCTCGCCGACGGTGACGTTGTCGAATCCCCTCTCGGCGAACAGGTTCACTGCGATCCGACTGATGTCGTCTCGCAGTAGCCTGCGGCGGCGTTCGGTGAGCTGTTCGGTCACGTGCGGACCCCTCGGGCGAACTCGGCCGCACCACGCAGCAGCCTGGTCACATAGCCGCCCATGTCGGTGCGATCGGGATCGACGCCCGACTGCACCTGGCGAGCGTGTGAGCCCTCCAGGATGATGGCGAGCTTGAACAGCGCCAGCGCCTCGTAGTACGCCAGGCTCGAGAGATCGCGTCCGGTGCGTTCGGCATAGCGCTGCGCCATCTCGGCCCGAGACGGGTAACCGTCGACGCCGCCGGCCTGCACCGACACCACGGGCTCCTCCCCGGGTTCGGTCCAACGCGCCAGCAGGTGCCCGATGTCCAGCAGCGGATCGCCGATCGTCCCGGTGTCCCAGTCCACGATCGCGGCCAGGCGTGCCGGCGGGTCCGGCGCGACCATCACGTTGAACGGGCTGTAATCGCCGTGGATGATCCCGGGCGAGCTCATCCTCGGGGTGTTGGCCGTCAGCCAGTCACAGAGGTATTCGAGTTCGGGGAGATCTCTTGTGCGGTAGCGATCCAGCTGCGCCAACCATCTGGGCACCTGCCGCTCCAGGAAGCCGTCCGGCTTGCCCAGCCCGTCCAGACCGCAGGACCGCCAGTCCACCGACGCAAGTTCGGCGAGGCCGTCGACATAGGCCATCGCGAGATCGCGGCGGTGGGACGGAATTCCGGCAAACGGTTCCGGCAGCTCGAAGCCCGGCGTGAACCCGTCCACGACCGCCATGAGCATGAACGGCGCCCCCAGCACCGACGTGTCCCCGCAGAGCAGAACCGGTTCCGGATGCGGGACCGGGGTGCCTTCCAGTGCGGTGAGAATCCGCCACTCGCGCAGGATGTTGGACGCGCTCGGATCGTTCTTCACGGCGGGCGGCCGCCGTAGCACCCACGCGTGCTCCCCACGGCTCACCTTGTACAGCGCGTTGGCGATTCCGGTTGCCGCGCCGATGCGTTCGGCAGTCAACGGATTTCCCGCACCGGGCAGTCGATCGCCGATCCAGGCGTCGAGCCGTTCGACGTCGATGTGCATGCCCGGACGCTAACCGTGGTTGACAGTGACTGTCAATAGTGACAGCGTACGTCACCATGATCGACTTCGAGCTGCCCGAGGACGTGCGTGAGGTACGCTTGCGCGTCGCCGCATTCATCGACGAGGTGGTGCTGCCCGCCGAGCGCGAAATCGGCACCCGGCCGTTCTTCGACCTCGTCGGTGAATTGCAGAAGGTGGCTCGCGACCGGGGCCTGTGGTGCCCGTTCGTACCTGTCGAGTACGGCGGGATGGGGTTGGGGCACTTGGCGAACGCGGTGGTTCAGGTCGAGGTCGGCCGGTCGTTCACGCATCTGGCTGCGTGGGCGATGAACTGCATGGGGCCGCAGGACGCCACCATGTTGACCCTCATCGACCATGGCACCGAGGAACAGAAGAAGCGCTACCTGGTGCCGTTGGTCAACGGCGACATTCGAGTGTGCTTCGCCATGACCGAGCGCGCCGCCGGTGCCGATGCCACCGGGATGCAGACGACCGCTGTGCGAGACGGATCGTCGTGGGTGCTCAACGGTGAGAAGTGGTTCACCTCAGGCGCGTCGATTTCCCAACTGGCGCTGGTGATGGCGAAGACCGACCCGGACGCGCCCCGACACGAGCAGTACTCCACCTTCCTGGTGGAACTGCCCAACGACGGCTTCGAGATCGTGCGCAACATCCCGGTGATGGGTGAGCACGACGGCCCGTCGTACGGCGACGAAGTCACGATGGGGCATGCCGAGGTTCGGATCCGCGACCTCGTGGTGCCCGACGAGAACATCGTGGGTGGCCTTGGTCGGGGCTTCGCGATGGGTCAGCACCGGCTCGGATACGGCCGATTGCGGCACGGCATGTGGAGCATCGCCAAGGCGCAGGCCGCGGTGGACATGGCAACTGCGCGGGCATGCGAACGAGTCACGTTCGGAGAGCGCGTCGCCGACCGACAGGGCATCCAGTGGATGCTGGCCGACTGCGCCGAGAGGCTCTACCTTTCGCGGCTGATGGTGCTGCACCTCGCGTACAAGATGGAGAAGGGACTCGATCTGCGCATCGAGAACTCGATCGCCAAGACTTACATCGCCCACATGCTGATCGATGTCATCGACATGGCCATACAGATCCACGGCTCCCTGGGCTTGACCCATGACCTGCCGCTTGCTGCCTGGCTGTCCGAAGCGCGGATGAACAGGATCATCGACGGCCCCGACGAGGTGCATCGCTGGACGGTCGGCCGCGGCGTAGTGCGGGCGTTCGAGAAGACCGGCACCACCGCGTCCGCGACGGGCGGAGACCTGTTCTGATGGCCGCCCAACAGGATAAGTCGCTCGAGGCGCGTCTGCGGTATGTCGAAGACATGCTGGCCATCGGGCAACTGCCCATCAGATACGCACTGGCCGTCGACGATCGTGACGTCGACGGCTGGGTAGGATTGTTCGTGCCGGACGTCAGGGTCGGCGACGCCGTCGGACGGGATGCGCTGCGCGAGCAGATAACCCCGTTGCTACGGCAGTTCTACCGCTCGATTCACCAGATCGTCGGCCACCGCGTCGACATCGTCGACGAGCACCACGCGACGGGCAGTGTCTACTGCCGCGCCGAACACGAAGTCGGCGATCGCTGGGTCGTGATGGCGATCCGCTACGACGACGAGTACCGCAAGGTCGACGACGAGTGGTTATTCCACCGTCGCAAGGAAAAGCATTGGTATGCAGCCGATCTTACGGAAAGTCCGCAACAGGTCGGTTTCGAGGGCTGGGAACTCGCGGGCCGGCCGAATCTGCCGCGTTCGGCGTCCTGGAACGCATTCTGGGACAGCGTGGACGCCTCGCCGGTCACCGACTCACCGATCACCTGAACAGGCGCACCCTCAGCACTGTGGTCGCCACGACTCGGTCACCCTTCCCCGCGTCACGAAGCTCGACGCGGCAGGCCGTCGTCGCGACGTCGGCCGGGTAGGCCTGCCACAGCGGCGGCAGACCGTCGCTATCGTGTCCCCTAAACCTTACACTGTAATGCGAGCTGTGGCACAGGAATAAGGTGGGTAGCTGGGTGACACGGAACAAATTACGCGGTGCGTGGCCCGCCAGGCCGGTCCGCGTCGCCGCCGGGGTGGTGCATGTCGCGGTTGCCTCGCCCGCCATTCGGTTGCCCGGGGTCAGCATGGCGGGGTTCTGCGGCCGGCCCGACGCTCCCTTCGAGATGCAGATGATCCCGCACCCCGCGGTGACGGTGTTCGTCGATCTGGACGACGAGTTGCGGATCGGGGGCCCGGACGGAGCGGCACAGCGAGGCAGCGTGGTCGCCGGGCTCTGGTCCGCGGGCGTTCGGGCCGAGTTTTGTGGCAGGCAGGTCGGCTGTCTGCAGATTCGGCTGTCGCCGGTGCTCGCGCGTTCGGTGTTGGGCGCCGGCTCAGAATTCAACGCAACCGTCGTCACACTCGAAGATCTCTGGGGTCGCGAAGCCACGCGAACCCAGGAGCAGTTGCAGGCTGCCGGCTCATGGGACGAACGCTTCGCAATCGCTGCGGCCGCGCTCGCTCGACGGCGCGACGTCGGTCCCGCAGTGGATCCAGAAGTCGCCTTCGCCTGGCGGCGGGTGATGACGACCCGGGGTCGGGCCCGCGTCGGGCCGCTCGCCACGCAGGTCGGGTGGAGCCGCGAACGGCTGTGGTCCCGGTTCCGGAGCCAAATCGGCCTCACGCCCAAGCGCGCCGCGCGGCTGGTCCGTTTCGACTACGCCGCACACCGACTCGCCGCCGGCCACAGCCCCGCCATGGTCGCGGTGGAATGCGGTTTCGTCGATCAGTCCCACCTCTACCGAGATGTGATGGAGTTCGCGGGCGTGACACCCACGGCGGTGGGGGCGGCGCCCTGGCTTGCGGTCGACGACATCGCTTGGCCCGCCGACGAGCAGACACGCAAGGGGTGATGGGCGCGGCGGCGACGACGGCTGCGTAGCCCGGCTGGCAAACATTTCTACAAGACACCCAGCGCCGTCCCCGCGATGCTGGCACTCGTGTCTCTGCGACGATTCGAATCCGGCGCCGGCGAAGCCTCCCCAGCTCGTCGGTGTCAGACGATCACCGACGCAGCCCATTCGCTGCGGAGCGGGGCGGTGACAGCCACCGATCTGATTGAGGACGCGATCGCGGCAGCCGATGCCGACGACGAGCGAATCGGGGTATTTCTCTCGCGCTTCATCGAATTCGCGCGTGCGCGTGCCGCACACGTCGACGAGAAGATCGCTGCCGGTCTGCCGCTAAAACCACTCGACGGCATTCCGCTGGGCATCAAGGACATCCTTGTCTGCTCCCACGGCCCCACCACGGCGCAGAGCTTGGTTCTCGATCAGGCCTGGACCAGATCGGTCGGCACATGCACCGTGGTGCAGCGGCTCGAAAGGGCTGGCGCGATCGTGACCGGAAAGACCACCACATTGGAGTTTTCCGTCGGCCCCCCGGATCCCGAGAAACCGTTTCCTGTTCCCCGCAACCCGTGGGACACCGATCGCTGGGCAGGCGGTTCGAGTTCGGGCTCGGGCAGCGGCGTGGCGGCGGGCATGTTTCTCGGTGCAATCGGCACCGACACCGGCGGTAGCATCCGAGTTCCCGCCGCCTTCAACGGCGTCAGTGGCTTGATGCCGACGTTCGGCCGGGTGCCCAAGTCGGGCGTGGTGCCGCTGGGATTCACCGTCGACCACGTCGGCCCGATGGCCCGATCGGCCGCCGACTGCGCACTCCTTCTGACGATCATCGCCGGCGCCGACGCAGCCGATCCCTACAGTTCCCCGGCCTCAGTGCCTGACCACTCCAAAGCGCTCACGGGCGATCTGTCCGGTGTCACCGTGGGTGTCGACAACCTCGATCGCTACGCGGCTGGCGGGATCGACCCCAGACAGCCCGAACTATTCGCCGCCGCGGTACGCGTACTCGAGGACGCAGGCGCCACGACCGTTCCGGTGGAGCTACCCCTGTACACCGAGCTGACCGCCATGACCATGATCGTGATGCTCGCCGAAGCCCATGCCTACCACCGCCCGACGCTGCAGTCCCGGTGGGAGGACTACGGCCGGGGCACCCGCATCGCGCTGGCGGCGGGTGAAGCGGTCACCGGGGCCGATTATGTACAGGCGCAACGTGTTCGTCGCGTTGCGCGGCAGCGGATTGCCGAACTGTTCGCGCACGTCGATCTCGTCGTGACGCCGACCGGTCATCTCGGTGCACCCCGGATTGACACCATCATGGACCATCTCAACCTCACAGCGCTCAACCCGACGAGCGCGTCAATGCACACGTTCTACTGGAATCCGCTTGGCAACCCGACGCTTGCCGTGCCGATCGGCCTCTCCAGCGAGAACACACCCCTCTCGATGTCCATCAGCGGACGGCCGTTCGCAGACGCCGACGTGCTGCGCGCAGGCGACGCATATCAACGGCGCACCACCAACCACCTGTTGATCCCAACGGCATGCCAACAGCGAAGGACCCCGCGATGACCCCGCTGACGCGCTGGTCGTCCTCGGAGGAGGAAACCGCGGCCATCGAATCCCTTGCCAGCGCAATACGTTCGGCCGCAGAGCTTTTCCACCAGGTCGAAGACGCCCGTTACACGGAACCGAGCGGCGGGCACGTCATCGACTAACCCACACCTTCAGGGAAGGACACAGATAATGCCCCATATCATGAGCACGATTCCCAACTCTGGGACTCAGAGCGGTGTCGCGCGCCGCTCAAGCGCGGCGTCGTTCATCGGAAGGGTCGGCGGTCTCGCTGTGGCCCTGGGTGTCGGATTCGGCGTGTTGTCCGGATTCGCCGGTGGCATAGCGCGGGCGGACACCGCGGACGCGTCATCGTCTTCGTCATCGTCATCGGCGGACTCGTCATCGTCGTCGGACTCGATGTCCTCCGCGAAGAGCTCGGAGACAGGGTCAGCGACTACGGAAAAGGCGACGAGCGCCAACGCGAGCAGGAATGCCACGAAACGCGCTGGCCGAGAACGGGACCGAGACGAAGACACGGTCGACCATTTCAGTATCGGGGACGACACCCATGACCCCGATGACGCGGCACGTGCGGAGGGACACGGCAAGTCGACGAAACCGACCTCCCGAGTCGGCGCCACCCAAGTCGTCGCTCGACGATCCCCGGGAGACACGATCACTGACGATGCCGTCACCGCCGCCACCCCGGTAACTCCGAAAGTCACAGAGACTTCCGCCCCCTCCCCCAGCTCGACGAGCCTAGCCGTAGCGGCCGGCACGCCTGCGGGCACGGTGGCGAAAACGGTGTCCACCGTGCTCACCTCGATACTGACGCCATTTGCTCCGATGTCCGACGTGCCGGGTGATACCCGAGGCCCGATCTCCTGGGCACTGCTGGCTTTAGGCCGCCGTGGATCCGAAAGTCTCGATTCCGTTGTCACAACCGACCGTGCGACAGCGGCTGTCACCGCCACGGCTGCCACCGGTCCGTCAACCGCGACACCCCTGACCCAGGCCGAATACGATGCCGCGTTCACCGCAGCACCGCCGTCGCTGTTCGCCAACCTCGAAGTCTTGGCCCTTCGAGCGGTGCACGACGTCTTGCAGTTGGTGGGGATCGACAGCAGAACGCTGATCCGCGAAGTCGTCGGGCTTGCCTCCGCCACCCGCCCGCCGTTCTTCTTCACATTCGGCCAGCGGGTCCGGCAATCCGAGTTCGAAGGCATGCAGGTGTGGGAAATCGCACCGTCCGATCCATCGGGCAAGTACGTGGTGGCGATTCACGCAGGCGGATTCAGCTTGCAGCCCAGCATCCCGCACTGGCTCTACTACTCACAGATGGCCCGCAGCACAGGCGCCACGGTGGTCGTGCCCATCTACCCGCTTGTGCAGGACGGCGGCACGGCAGGCACCGTGGTGCCTGCGATCGCCGACCTGATCGAGCAGCACGTCGAGGACCACGGCGCCGAAAACGTCAGTGTCTTCGGCGATTCGGCCGGGGGAACGATCGCACTTGCGGCAGCGCAGCTGTTGGCCGGTCGAGGCGCCACCCAACCGGCTTCCATGGTGCTGGCATCCCCAGTGCTGGACCTCACATTCAGCAATCCGAACCTCGCGCTTGCCGACGACCCGCTGGCTGACCCCGATGAGGGCAGGCGCGTCGGTCGCTTGTGGGCGGGTGACCTGTCCCTCACCGATCCAATGGTGAGCCCACTGTACGGCTCACTCGACGGGCTGCCGCCGACCTACGTTTACGAAGGGTCCACATCGGTGCTCGCTCCGGATGGACTTGTCCTAAAACAGCATGCCGAGGCCCAGGGTGCACCCTTCACCTTCGTACTGGCCCGCAATCAGCTGGAGGACTGGGTCCTTTACCCGTTCGGCGATGGACTGAAGTACACGCGACAGATCCGCGAACAGCTCGGGCTGGTTTGATCGGGCGAGAACGCCCTGACAACTCGGGGTAGGTCTCCCGCTGCGCTCAATTGGTCGGCGGAACAAGCATGGACTGCCAATTCCCTTGTGCCGCACCCCGGACCAGGTCGGTTTGCGTGTAGATGCGGCCGTCGGGTCCGACATAGCGACCACTTGCCGGGTCGTACTCGGCGACGGGTAGCGCGGGTGCCCCAGCACCAGTCGGCACCTGTGCCCCCTGTCCCGGCGCCGGCGGAGGGATTCCCTGCGACGGAGCGAGAGCCTCGGATCCGGGCGGCAGTTGTGGAATGTCTTGTCCAGACAACGTGGCGTTCGGGTCACCCTTCCAGTTGTTCCCCTCGTTGAGTGGCACGTACTGCTGGTCGCTCTCACACATCCACACGAACGGCGCACGCTTACCCGGATCCGCCAGGCACGGATAGTTCTTCGCGCCGCGAACATTCCACATCGAATCCTGCGGCGTCCGACAGTACAGGCCACCCGGCGGGCGGGGCGGCGCGTCCTCCAACACCGGACTGCGCTTTTGTTGTGTCGGCAGGAATCCGGTCAGGCACGCCGGGGGCAGGTTCATGTTCAGGTTGAAGTCCAGAAAGAAGCCACGATAGTCGCCCTTGGTGCGCAGATTCGGCACCAGACCCGCAGCCGGGGCGGCCACGCCTTGCGGCAACAGCACCAGTAGCTGCTCGATGGCCGGTTGGTAGACGATCGCCACCTTCTCGACGCTGACGAGATTGGCCAGCAGGATCGGCAGGGTGGGCTTGACCCGATCGAAGAGCGCCCGTACCTCGTCGACCGCCTGCGGCCCCTTCTCGAGGACTCCCGCCAACGCGGTGTCTTCGGTCTGCAGCTGACCCGTGATCGTCGCCAGATTCGCCGCCCATGCGTGAATTGCGTCCGCAGTGTCGATTTGCGAATCCAGAACCGGTTGGGACTGATCGATCAGGGTGGTGAGCGCCGCGCGGTTCTCGCCGGCGCCGATCGCCACTGATGTCGCGCCCTGCACCAGCCGGGAGAACTCAGGGCTAAGACCTGCCAGTGCGGTATAGCCCTCGTCGATGACGGTCTTGAGATTCTCGTTCGGGATGGCTTCCACGCCGCGGTTGGCGGCGTCAAGCAGGGTACTGATGTCCGGAGGAACCTCCGTGCGGTCCTGCGGGATCACGTCGCCGTTCCTCAACGGAACGGTGTCGCCTTCTTTGGGTGTCAACGCGACATACTGCTCGCCGATAGCCGTCGCACTGTGCACCGCCGCCTCCACGTCCGAGGGAATCGGGATATCCGACCTCAACGAAAGGTCCGCCTCGACGCCTTTGTCCGTCAACAGCACAGCGGTCACCCGGCCGACAGTCGTGCCGCGATAGGTGACATTGCTGTTGGCATACAGGTTCCCAGACTCAGCCAGTTCCACCCTCACGGTGTAGCGGCCGACCCCGAACAGGTTCGACGGCAGCTTCATGTACGACAGCGCGACATAGCTCATCGCGGCCACTGCCACCACAATGAAGATCGCGAGCTGAATTCTGATCGTCCTCGTCAACATCTCACGGCCCCTGGTCCCAGCGGTACGGAATGATCAGCGGGTTGCCCGCGGTATAGGGACTTGGCAGTTGGCCGATGGTGCGCCCCCACTGCAGCTCCAGCTCGGTCAGATCGCCTTCCCACCGCGTACCGGTGAACAGCCCGGAGTCCAGCCGACTGAGCGTCAAATCCATGACCAACGTCAGATTGCAGTAGTCTCCGCGGCACCAGTTCTCCAGGGTCTCGTTGGGCCATGGGTAGGTTGCCAGCATGCTCAGCGAGCGGGTGAGTGCGGGTCCGGCATTTGCCAGCGAATCCACCACCGGCCCAAGCTGATTCAGCTCCGCGACCAAGCTGTCGGTGATGCCGTCCACGGTGTCGGCGGTCAGCCCGCTGAACTCACCCAATCGGTCGACTGCGTCGGCGAGCTTGACGCGATTGTCCTTCAGCACCGCCAGGGCATCGGGCAGGGTCTTCAGCGCCCGATCGACCACGGGGTCGGCCGCGCTGAACTGTCCCACCAAACCGTTGAGCTTCTCAGTGGCGGAGATGATGTCGCCGCTCTGGTCGTCCAAGTAGGTCACAAACCGTTCGAGTTGGTCGACCAGGCTCCTGACGTCCTGCTCTCGGCCGCTGAACGCTGTGCTCAACGCCTTGGTGACGTCCTGAAGCTGACCTAGCCCGCCTCCATTGAGCAGCATCGACGCGGCCGCGAGCGTGTCCTCGGTCGAGGGATAGGAACCCGTCGAGGTCAGCGGGATCAGCGAACCTTGATGAAGCTTGCCCTTGGGCACCACGGTCGTAGGTGCCGCGAGCTCGATGTGCATCGAACCCAACAGGCTGGTCTGTCCCAGTGTGGCGACGGCGTTCTCCGGTAGGTCCACATCGCCGGAGAGTCGGACGATGACCAACGCATGCCAGCCCTGCCGCTGGATGTCGACGACGTTGCCAACCGTCACGTCCCCGACCCGAACCCGCGAGTTCTCCTGGAGATTGGACACATCGGGCAGCTGAACATGCACGGTAAAGGACCCGGGACCGCGACCTGCGGTTCCGGGTAACGGCAGCGAGTTCAGCCCCTGCCAGTCGCACCCACCCGCGGCGGCCAGTGCGGCCAGGACCAATACGACCGTGACAACGCGTCGCCAACGGCGCACCGGGATTCCGATCATGACCCACCTCCCGGCGGCACCATCATCCCGGTCAGGCCCGCGGCCGGATCGGTCGGCGTCGCCCCGCTTGGCAGCGGTGGCGGGGCCTGGTTCGCCGGTAGCGGCCCCTCATAGAAATCGCGCACCCGGCCGGCCTCGGTCAGCGGCCGCAGCCAGTCCTCACTGAAGGTCACCTCGTTGGGTCGCGCTTGCGGGCCAACGAAGAAGTTCTCGCCGATGGGCAGGAAGTTGTACTGGCGGTTCTTGATGATTGGCGCCAGATACTGCACGCATAGCTTCGCGGACTGTTCGGCGCCCAGTCGCGAGGCCGCCTGTATGGCACTACAGATGAACTGGACCGTGTTGGCGAAGTTGTTGGGCGCGAAGGTGCCGGTCAACGAGGCGTGTGCGGGTTCGTAGATGTTGAGGAAATTCTGGAAGGCGTTGGGCGCGACGTGCAGCGTCTGCTTGACGTCGTCGAGGCTTTCGACGAGTGCTTGGGAGATGGACGACAACTTGTCTGCTGCTATGCCGACGGGCTCCCGATTCTCCGCGACGAAGGTCTGCACGTCGCTGAGGGCGCCGTTCAGGTCCTTCACCGCGTCCCCGATCTCATTGAAATCGTCAGAGAGAAGGTCCGTGGCCGAGGCGAGATTGACGTTGAGCTGACGCATCAGACCGGTGCTGGTGCGAAGCGCGGAGACGAGTACCGACAGGTTCTTCAGTGCGCCGAAAACGTCGGTGCTGTGATCGCCTAGGATCGAGAGCGCACCAGACAGCTGGATCAGCGTCTGGCGGAGGTTCGCGCCCTCGCCGCGGAGGTTGTTCGCGGCGGTGTTGACTAAGGTGCCCAGCGTGCTGACCCCGCCGGGTTGTGTGGGTTGCAGCATCTGCGTCAACTTCTCCAGTTGCTCACGCAGATCGTCGAATTCGACTGGAACCGCGGTGCGCTCCTGCGGAATGACGGTGCCGTCGCGCATCACGGCCCCCGAGGTGTATGCCGGTGTGAGTTGGATCGCTCGCGCCGAAACCAGTGTCGGGTTGATGATCACGGCGTTGGCTTCGGCGGGCACCTTGTACTTGGCGTCGACGTGGAAGGTGATCTTCGCGCGTTGGGGCTGCGGTTCGATCTTGTCGACCGAGCCGACGGGCACACCGAGGATCATCACATCGTCGCCCTCGTAGAGGCCATTGCTGTTGTCGAAGTAGGCGATCACCTCTGTTCTGCCGGTCCGCGTGTGATTCAGCACGACCATGACCACAGCGGCCGCCAGACAGACGACGAGCAGCACGGCGACGGCAACCCTGCCGGTGCGGTTAATACTCACGGCATACCTCCCACTCCGCCCGGGCTTCCCGGCGGCGGTGTGACAGGAGCCCCGGGCTCGCCAGGTGCCGGTTCGTACATCGGCCGCGGTGTCGGCTCGGGCGTCGATCCGACTCCGGGCGTCGGCGCCGGCGGCCCGGGCGGTGGTCCTCCTGGCGGTGGGGCAGGCGGCGGCTCACGGTAGGGATAACAGCCGGGCCCGGGCATCGGTATGCCGGGCAACCCGCACGCCTGATCGTCCGGGTTTCCCGTAATGGCGTCGGGTATGGTCAGGCGCGGCTCCCCGCCCTGCCCGGTGCGCGGGTAGGGCTGCGGCAGCGCAGGTATGGCTTTCTGTCCGGTTTGCGGATCGGTCAACTCCGACGGCAGTGCCGTGGCGGGGTCCAGCCCCAGATCGGAGAATGCTGCGTCGATGAAAGGCTGGAGGAATTGGCCGGGCAACAGATTCGCCACATAGGCGTTGAAAAACGGACCCGAGCTCACCGATTCACCGAGCGACAACTGATAGTCGTTGAGCATCTTGATCGACTGCTGCACTTTCTCCTTGCGGTCATCCACAATGGTGAGCACGCCGTTCACCTTGTCCAGAGCCGGTCGCAGCTGCTGGCGATTCTCGGCGATCAGACCCGACAGTTGCTTACTCAGGGCCGACAGGCGACCCGAAATCGAGTCCAGGGCACTGCTTTCCGAGAGCAGTTGTGCGAGCAGGGCGTTGGCATCCCGAATCAGGCCGACCACCTGATCGGTGCGTTTGGCCAGCACCGTTGTCGCCTTGTTGGCGTTGACGAGCAGAGTGCGAAGCTGTTGGTCACGGTTGTTCAGGGTCTTTGAAAATCGCGTCAAGCCCTCGACGGCACCCCTGAGAGCCGGCGGCGTGTCCTGGAATGTCTGCGACAACATCTCCAGCGACTCCGACAGGCGGCCGGTGTCGAGGTCGTTGATCGTGGAGGCGAGATCGCCGAGGGCATCGGGCAGCTGGTAGGGCGACCGTGTCCGCTCGAGCGGGATCGGATGGGACAGTTGCCCGTCCCCACGAGGCGATACTTCTACGATCTTGGTGCCCAAAAGCGTGTCTGTCTTGATCGCCGCTTCGGTGCGGTCTCCGAGACGTACGTCGTCAGATACCTTGAACCTGACGAGGACTCGCGGTCCTTCGAGCTCGACGTCGGAGACTTCGCCCACCTCGGCCCCCGACACCTGCACCTTCGCCCCCGGATGCAGCGCCCCTGCCTCGGCGAAGTATGCGCTGTAGCTCTTGCCCGTATCGACAAACAGGCTCTTGTACTGCAGGCTCGCCATGACGACGGCGGCCGTGACCGCGATGCCAACTGCACCGACGAGAATTGGGTTGCGTTCGCCGAACGTCTTCATCTGGGCGTGCACCGCCCTGTGTGTTGGCCGAGAACCTTGACGTACACGGGTTGTCCGCCCTTCCCGTTGAGCTTGAGGATCGCGTCACACAGGTAGAAGCTGAAGAAGTCGCCGTAGAGACCCTGCCGGTTGAGGATCTTGTATTTGTCGGGCAGTTCGTCGATCAACCGCTCGACATACTCGTGGTCGGCGACGATGATGCTCGTCGCGCGATCCAACTGGTGGACCGTGTTTTGCAAGGGCGGCCGTGCGCGGGAGAGCAGGCTCACCACGGAACCGGAGACGGCGTCGATATTGGCCACCCCTTCGCTGATCTCCGCCTTGCGCTCGGCCAGCCCCGCGACCAGCTGTGAAAGCGAGTCCAATGCGCTGTCGAACTGCCTACTCTCATCACCAAGCGATCCGAGGAGAATGTTGAGGTTGTCGATCACGTCTCCGATGAGTTGATCGCGATCGGCCAAAGTGCTGGTCAGCGAAGCAGTTTGGGTAAGAATTGAGTTGATGGCAGGCCCCTGTCCCTGAAGGGCAGCGATCAACTGTCCTGTCAAGGAGTTGACTTGATCCGGGTCAAGGGCACGAAACAGCGGCCGGAATCCCCCGATCAGCGCGTCGATGTCCAGGGCGGGTGCGGTCCTGTCCAGCGGAATAGTCTGCCCGGGCTGCAGGGGTTTGACGCCCCCCGCGCCGTCCTCGAGCGCGAGGAACCGATCACCCACCAGATTCTGGTACCGGATCGTGGCCTTGGTGCCCTCGGTGAGGACCACCGAATCGTCGGTCGTGAACTCCACATTCACGGTGGCGTCATCACGCACCGTCACCTTTTTGACCTTGCCGACCTCCACGCCGGCGATCCGGACGAAGTTGCCGCCCCTCAGCCCGCTCACGTCGCTGAAGACGGCGTTGTACGTCTTCTCCGGCTGGAATCTCACCTGTCCGAACACCGCGACGATCGCCACGATGCCGAGCGAGCAGACCGCCAGAAAGACGGCCACCCGCCACAAAGTGCCGGCTCTGTTCCGTCTCATCATCGATTCACCATTGGTTCGTCGCTGCTCTTTCAGTCACGTCGCGATCACGGGGTTGGGGCATCGACGGGCTGCGGGGCCGTCGCAGGCTCGGGTGCGGGAGGTGGCGCTGGAGGTGGCACAGGCGGCGGGGGCGCAGATGCGGGCAGCACCAGTCCGGGTGAGGGCGGCCCCTGGCAACGAATGCTCGGCGGTTCGGGTACGGCGCGGGTCACCGGGAACCAGTTTCCCCAGCAGGGGTGGCCCAGTCCGACGTTGTCTCGGATATCCATGCCGGTACCCCAGCCGGTGTTGGTCACCAGCTGGCGCACTGGCCAATTCTTCGTCGGGTCAGGCAGTGACCCGCAGCCCGGCTTCCCGCCCGGCCCGCCTTTGGCAGCCACAATCGGCAGGTTGTCGGGGTACACATAAGGGTCGTTCCCCAGCAGCGCAGTGCTGTCGGTGATCAGGCTGTATCCGTTGTGGCCGCCGGCTGTGTAATAACCGCCGTTGTCCAGCATCCACTTGGCGCCCTGGAGCAGGCAGGTGTAGGACGGGCTGTATTTCAACAGCAGGGCGGTCGTCGGTTCCAGCGTGTTCACCGCCTCGCTCAGATTCTGCCTATTAGGGCCGATCAGATCGATGCCCGCGTTGGCCATGCCAATCACGTTCAGCAACAACGAATCCAATTCGTCTGCGTGGTGTGTCAAGGTGATGCTCGTCGTGCTGATCGAATTCAGAACGGCCAAGATATCTTGCGCGGCCAGACCATAGGTATCGCTGAAAGCGCCCAACGCGCGGAAGTCAGCGCGAATTGTTTCGCTGCGAGGATTGATTTGTCTGAGCGCCTCGTCGGCGGCAGTGATCGCCTCCCCAATCCGTTCGCCCTGTCCACGAAGCCCACCGGCCAACGTCGACAGGATCGCGTTGAGCTTGGCGGGTGGGACCTGGTGGAGCAGATTGAGCAGGTTCTGCAGAACGGTGTTGACTTCGGTACTCACATTGCGCGAGTGCAGGACCTGCCCGCGCGACAAGCGCTTGTGGTCGGGCTTTTCCGGATAGGTCAAGTCGACGTACTTGTTGCCGAACGCGGTGGTGGCCCTGATCTGCGCGTCGACGTTGGCGGGAATGTGGCGGATCTGGTCGGGATCGATCTCCAGCTGAAGGCTCACGCCGTCCCCACCGCCCTTGATCGAGCCGACGCGGCCAACCTCCACGCCGCGCATCTTGACTTTTCCGCCTGGCTCCATCACCAGGCCGGACCGATCCGAGGTGAGTGTCACGGGAACTCTGGATATGAACGAACGGTTGAAGGCGGCGACGCACAACGCCAGACTTCCGACCACCAGGACGAGCAGGATCGTCGCCCACCACGCCGGATGTAGCCGGCTCTCAGTTCGTTTGGCGTCCACGGTTCTAATCCGAGAGATGGAAGTTTCCATGTGGGCCGTAGATGGCGAGAGAGACGAAAAGAATCACGATGACGCTGATCACCAACGAGGTGCGCACTGCCCGGCCCACCGCCTCTCCCACGCCGGCGGGGCCACCCGCCGCGGTATAGCCGTAGTACGTGTGCACGAGCATGATCGCGGTCGCCGCGAGCACAAGCAGCAGCAGTGATATGGCGATGTCCGACGGAATCAGGAATGTCTCGAAATAATGTTTGTAGACGCCGGCGGACTGCCCGTAGACGGCAACGACACCGCGGGTCGCCAGCATCGACATGACGAGCGCCACGCAGTAGAGCGGGATCACGACGATCACCCCTGCGACCACTCGACTCGATGCCAGGTACGCAACGGAGCGCACACCGATGACCTCAAGCGCATCGATCTCCTCGTTGATCCTCATCGCGCCGAGCTGCGCGGTGGCACCGGCGCCGAGTGTGGCCGACAGTGCCACCACCGCGATCACCGGCGCGGTCAACCGAACGTTGACAAAAGCCGCGACGAAGCCTGAGAGGGCGTCAACGCCAATGCCTTCCAACGTCGTGTAGCCCTCCTCGCCGACGAGGGCGCCGGCGGCGAGGGTCAAGAAACCGACGACGGCAACAGTTCCGCCGATCATGATCAGCGCCCCTGTGCCGAGGCTCATCTGGGCGATCAAGCGGACCAATTCGACCTTGTAGTGCGCGACGACGTCGCCGATGGATCTGATGGTCTTGGCATAGAACTGCGTCTGCTCGCCGAGCCGGGTGTATCCCGCCGCCACTGCGCGCCCCGGGCGTAGAACACGGTCCGACAGCCGGCTCGGCGCACCTTGGCGCCAGCTCATGGGGTGGCTCATCGCGGCCTCACTTGCACCCCGACCGCGGTCACCACGACGTTGATGGCGAAGAGCGCCATGAACGCAAAGATGACGGTTTCGTTAACTGCGTTGCCGACACCGGATGGCCCCCCGCCGGCCGTGATGCCCTTATAACAGGCGATCAGGCTCGCCGCCAAACCGAACAGCATCGACTTGATCATCGCAACGATCACATCTGAAATGCCAACCAGCAGAGTCAGACTGGAGACAAACGCACCGGGCGTGACGTTTTGGACGAACACGGCGAAAAAGAATGAGCCGGTAAGGCCCACCAGCGTTACCAAAGCAAACAGCATCAGCGCGACGAGAGTGCCCGCAAGCACTCGCGGAACGATCAATGCCTGCACCGGGTTGATGCCCATCACACGCATCGCATCGAGTTCCTCGCGAATCGTGCGCGCACCGAGATCGGCACACATGGCCGTGGCGCCGGCGCCGGCGACGACAAGCACGTCGACGATCGGGCCGATCTGCGTGACAGTGGCGACCGCTGCGCCCACACCCGACAGGTCAGCCGCGCCGATATCGGTCAGCAGGATGTTGAGCATGAAGACGGTAAGCGCGCAGTAGGGAATCGACAAGAACAGCGCCGGTAACAGCGACACCCTGGCAACGAACCAGATCTGGGTGACGAACTCCCACCATGCGAACGGCGGCGTGAACATGAACACGAACGTGTCCAATGCCGTCGCGAAAAATCCGCCGACTGCGCGGACCGGCTTCTTGACAACACCGGCAGCGGCCGAACTCAAGGTGGTCAAGGAGCACCCCCGTTGCCCCGCATTCCATATCGCATTGACCGGCCCCTAGGGCAGTCCGCGCTGCAGTTGGTCGAACGCGAAGCGCAGCGTGGTCGTCAGCGGTTGGTCATCGCCAGAAGCCACCCAATAAGCGGAAGCGGCGTCGACGGCCGCCCAGATCGTGCTGACGATGAGTCGCGGAAGCACGTTCGCGTTCGGGTCGAGACCCATTCTCGCCGCGACGAGTTCGGTCAGCTGACCGGCGACCTCGGGTGAAAGCACCACCCACCCGGACTGCGCCTGGTAGTCGCGCAGCACCCGGTTGCGAACCCGCATGCTTTCGCGCTCGTCGTCACTGACGTTTGCGGTGTCGAGAAACGCGTTGCACAGCGCTTCGGTCCCGCTCTCGTCGGGTGGCCTGCGCTCCAAGGCGCGGATGACGCGGGTGTGCAGGCGCTTGGCATGAGCCTGCAAGACCTGATCCTTTGACGCGAAATAGCGGAAGAATGTGCGGCGCGAGAGCCCCATGGCTTCGGCAATGTCGGCCGCCGTCACGTTCTCGTAGCCTCGCTCAGCAAAGAGGCTGATCGCGGTGTTCTCGATCTCACGAGCGACGAACTCCTTCGCAAACCGCGCGCGCCGGACTCCGATCGAAGCCGGCGCTCCCTCGCCGCGCGCTGGTTCTGCTGGCATGGCCCGCACACTAGCTGAGAGTGGCACACCTTGCCAAGTAGTGACACGCAATGCTACAACTTGGCACTGTGAGACACAGCGTCGATCTGATTGACAAACTCCATCACGAAGCGAGTGCAGCGACCGGGCTTGACGACTTCGGCGACACCTCCTACCTGGAGGGACTGAATCGGCTGATCGAGGCTTTCGTCGCCATCCCAGGACTGGACGACCAGCAGCTCGAGACCCTCACCGGTGGTCTGGTGACAGGGACGTTGATGTCCCGCCTCCGTACCGAGGAAGCCTGGAAAAAGCATGCGCACTGGGACCAGATCGGCTTGAGCGCCCCGGTCTTCATCGTCGGGATACCGCGCACGGGAACGACCGCTCTACACCAGCTGCTATCGGTGGACCCGCGGTTTCAGGTCGGTGAGAAGTGGTTGCACAGCTACCCCAAGCCCCGCCCGCCGCGCCGACAGTGGAGTGATGACCCCGACTACCAGCGAGCGGTCGCCGAAGCCGAGGCGATGCCCGAGGGCTTGCAAACCACGCACTTCGTCGGACCTGGCGATGCCGATGAGTGCCTCGTGCCGATGGCCCAATCTTTTGTGAGCAACTACTTCGGATCGCAGGCGTCGATACCGGCCTATGACGAGTGGATGCTCACCCAGGATGCGACGCCATCGCTCGCGCGGTACGCGGACTTCCTGCGCCTGCTCGGATCGACAAGTCCCGAGAAGACGTGGCTGCTGAAAAACCCCAGCCATTTACTGTGCATCGACGAGCTGTTCGCCGTGTTTCCCGGAGCCCGCGTCATTCAGACCCACCGCGACCCCCAGGCCGCGCTCGGCTCGGTTGTGAGCGTGTTGTCCATGCTCAGCAAGCTGATCGGTGTCGAACGTGATCCACGCGAGATCGCGCGCCGTGAGATCTCGCTATGGGCGGAGGGGATTCGACGAACCGACCAGGCGCGCCGCGGACGCGAATCGTCGTTCCACGACGTGGATTACCGGCGCTTCACCAAAGACCCACTGGGGGTGGTGCGCGAGATCTACCGAGCCTTCGGACTCGACCTGCCTGTGGAGGTAGCCGGCGAAATGCAGCGCTGGCTGGACGAGCATCCGAAGGACCGCCACGGAACCCATGTGTACGAACCCGAAACGCTGGGTGTGGACCCCGACACCATAGACGAACATTTCGGCACCTACATCAAGGAACGCGAGCTGTTATGACATCGCAGACATCGAACACACCGGTCATCAAGCTCGACAACCTATTTCACACCGGCATCGTTGTCGAAGACATTGAAGCAGCCAAGCGTGAGTACACCGAACTGGCAGGCCTCACCTGGTCCGCTGAAGGCGAGGTCGAGATGCCCGTGTGGTTCCCGACCGGCCCGAGCAGCATCTCATTCTGCTTCGCGTATTCGGAGGGCCCGCATCGGCTCGAACTCGTCCGCCAGCTGCCGGGCACTCTGTGGACAGTCACCGGCGCGGGCCACGTGCACCACCTCGGATATTGGTGCGACGACGTCAACAGCGCATCAGCCGAACTCAGCCGCCGCGGAATGCCGCTGTGCGCGAAGGTCGGGACCGACCAACCCGACGCGACGGCACCGATCGTCATCCACCAGACCAAGAGCGGGTATCTGGAGCTTGTCGATATTGCTATGCGGCCGATGATGTTCGGGGAGGAGGCATCGTGACGATGCGGACAGCGGTGTTCCAGGGTGTCGGCAAGGGCCTTGCCGTCGAAGAACGCCCAATCCCCAAACCGGACCCCCGACATGTACTGATCAAGGTGAAGCGGTGCGGAATCTGCGGGACGGATCTGCATTTCACCGATGGGAAGGGCTTTCTGCAGATGCCACCCGGCGCGATGCTCGGCCACGAGTTCGCCGGAGAAGTCGTGGAAGTCGGCCCCGAGGTGGAAACTCTATCCGTCGGAGACGCCATCACGGCGTTGGCGATACCCTCCTGCGGGCGGTGCGCGACCTGCCAGGCCGGCGACCCGCAGTGGTGTACCGGCGAGCCGAAATTGTTCGGACTCACGGGTGCCTTCTCGGAATACGCCATCGTGGCAGAACCTCAGGCCGTGAAGGTCCCACTGAACCTTTCGTGGAGCGACGGGGCTCTGGTGGAGCCGCTGGCGGTGGGTTTGCACGGCACCCACCTGGCACACCTACCGCCGGGAACTGACGTGCTGGTGATCGGGGCCGGACCGATCGCCCTGAGCACCGTGTACTGGGCCCGCCGGATGGGTGCGGGCAGGATTGTGGTGCAGGCGACTTCACGTCGCCGCGAACGTTATGCCAAGGAACTCGGCGCCAGCGACTTCATCGTCTCCGGCGACAACCCGGTCGCCGAAGCGATCGAGGCGTTGCACGGCCCACCGAGCTTGGTTTTCGAGGCGGCGGGCGCGCCAGGCACCATCGAGCAGGCGATGCAGGTGGTACAGCCACGCGGTACGGTGATCGTGCTCGGTTGGTGCACGGTGCCGGATTCCTACGTCCCCGCGTTGTACTTGATGAAGCAAGTGCGCCTGCAGTTTTCGATGACCTATACCACCGGTGAGTTCCAGCACACCATCGCCGCACTCGACAGCGGAGCTGCCGAGCCCCGCGCAATGGTCAGCAGGACCGTCTCTCTCGACGAGCTTCCCGCTGTATTCGAGTCGCTGCGGGGTCCGAGCACCGAGTGCAAGGTGCTGATCGACCCTTGGGCGTGAAAGGCAACCGAATGAGCACTTCCGACGACGAACGACTCCAGGCTGCGTGGGCCGACTTCTGCGACCGGCTTCGGCAGGCCGGCGACCGGCTGGTGTTCCGGCCGACCGCGCCGGACACGCCGCAGGACCGTGCGGCCGGCTACCAGTACATCGCGCGCTACATCACCAAAGCGATACAACAGAATTGGGAATTCGCCGACCCGATGTTCCCACAGCTGTGGCACCTGCAGACGCCGATCCACAAAAGCTTCGGCGACAACCCCGACTGCAACTATCTGACCGCTGTGATCGACGGCGCGCACACGTATCGAGTGGTCGGAAACCGGGGGACCGTCCGTTGGGTGTCATTCGCCGCGGGCTCGGAGTCGGCGATCGGTTCTGCGATCAATGGCGACGACCTCCAGGTGGAGTGGGACGGCAGCGTCGAGGTGTGGTACAGCCCCGAGCACCGCACCGGAAACTGGATAAAGACCACCCCGGGACCTCAGACCGTGGTGATCCGGCAGTTCTTCGGGCACTGGGACACCGAAGAACCCATGCGTCTGCGCATCGAGAGGGTGGGCGCGACCGGCGCTCCCCAACCGCCGTCGCCGGACACCGTGATCAAAGGGCTGAAGGCGACCATGGACTGGCTCATCGAGGATTCCACGAGATGGGCAGACTGGATCGACTTCTACTGCGATCGGCCGAACCAGTTCGTCACCGGCATGCCGGGCTGGACCGACGGCGGGGAAAACAGCTTGGGCCGGCTGCTGCACTTCTGCTACTTCACCATCACCCCCGATGAGGCCCTGGTGATCAGGGTGACGCCACCGGACTGCTCCTACTGGAACTTCGAGCTGGGCAACTACTGGATGAACTCGGTCGACTACCGCTACCGACTGTCGTCGATCAACAGCGAGCAGGCCGACTATCAAGAAGACGGTTCTGTGGTGATCGTCGTCAGCCACGCCGACCCCGGCATCCTGAACTGGCTTGATACCGCCGGACACACCGTCGGGTTTATACCGAATCGCTGGGTCGAAAGCCGCGAGTCACCCACGCCCCAGACGAAAGTCGTCAAATTCGAGGACTTGCCGGATGAACTCGCCGACGTCCGCCGGATCGAGGTGTCCGAACGCACCGAACAGCTTCGCCGCCGAAAGGTCGGCGTCGACCGCCGTTTCCCGGCCTGAACCGGCCTGACGAGAAAGGAATCACCCGTGGCTGATCGCCTCATGCTGTTCTTCAGCAACCCGGTGGCGGGGCAGGACGACGCGTACAACGAGTGGTACGACTCCCAACACGTCACCGATCTGCTTGCCGTCCCCGGCATCGTCTCCGGGCAGCGCTACGAGCTCGCCCCGATGACAGTCCCCGACAACCACGGCCTGCACGCGGAACTCCCCCCGCCCGCGCATCGCTACCTCGCCGTCTACGAACTCGATCGTGATCCGAGCGACGTCATCAAAGACTGCCTCGCCCGCATCGGCGACGGCAGGATGTCGTTGAGCGACACGATGGATCTGGCGACGGTTTCCATGGCCACCTGGACGGCCCGCGGTCCCCGCGTCGTCGCGGACCGGTAGGCGAACCGATGGGGATGCTTGACGGGAAGGTCGCGTTCGTCACCGGCGCAGCGCGCGGCCAAGGTCGAAGCCACGCAGTGCGGCTGGCGCGTGAAGGCGCCTCGGTGATCGCGATCGACATTGCGGACAGCGCCGCCGCGCACAACACCTACGCTCCGGCGACGGAGGCAGATCTGAAGGAGACAGCGCGGCTGCTCGAGCAGGTCGGATTGCCGTTCGTCGTGAAGACCGCCGACGTTCGCGACCTCACGGCCCTCGACGACATCGTCGGTGATGCAGTGCACGGTCTTGGCGATCGCCTCGACATAGTCGTCGCCAACGCCGGCATCAACAATTGGGGCCGGTTCTGGGAGATGTCCGAAGAGCAGTGGCTGACGATGGTGGACATCAACCTATCCGGTGTCTGGCGCACCATGAAGACGGCGGTACCACACATGATTTCGGCCGATAACGGCGGCTCCATCGTCGCGATCAGTTCGGTTGCCGGGATCAAGGCGCTGCCGGGTCAGGCGCATTACAGTGCGGCCAAACACGGTGTGGTCGGCCTCACCAAGAGCGCGGCCATTGAATTGGGGGAGTACGGAATCCGGGTGAACTCGATTCATCCGTGGGGGGTAGCGACACCGATGGGTGAGGATCCGTATACCGCGACGATGCTTTCGGAACACCCGAACTATGCGGTGTCGTTCGGCAGCGTGCTTCCGCCGTGGGCGATGGCCGATCCCAACGACATCTCCGATGCCGTCGTCTGGCTTGCCTCTGATCTGTCACGCACGGTGACCGGCACTCAGCTCACTGTGGACATGGGCGCGACCAAGGTATAGGGGATCTGAATCGGCGGCGCATAACTCGGGGCTGGGCCGGGTGATCAAGCGAGTGAGAATCGAAGGGAGCAATCATGACTGCATCTCAGGTGGTGTTCGATCCGTTCTCGAAAGAGTTCTTCGAGGACCCCTACGGGGTCTACCGACGGATGCGTGAGGAGGCGCCGGTCTACTACAACGAGCAGTACGACTTTTACGCGCTGACCCGGCACGAGGATGTGTCGGCGGCGATCAAGGATTACGAGTCGTTCTCGTCTGCTCGTGGCTTGGACCTCGCCACGATCAAGAACGGGCTGCCGCCAGAGATGCGGTCCATCCTGACCATGGATCCGCCAGAACATCGCCGGCTCCGCAGCCTCGTCAACAAGGCCTTCACACCGCGAGCGGTCGGCAATTTGAAGGAGATGGCCACAGAGGTGATCGAAGGACGGCTTTCAGCCGTCAACCCTGACCAGTTTGATGTGGTGCAGGACTTCTCGGCGCACTTCCCCATCGAGGTCATCGCGCGGATGCTCGGCGTCCCCGAGGAACAGTGCCACACCGTGAGAGATTGCGTGGACACCATAATCGCCCGCGAACCTGGTGAGATGGCGATGGGTGAGGCTGGATGGGCAGCCCTTGCCGAAATGGGAACGTTGTATTTCAACCTCATCCAGGAACGGCGAGCCAACCCCCAGGACGACATGATCAGCGCGCTCATCGCCGCGGAGATCGACCGCGAGGACGGTACGACGTCTCGGCTGGATGATGTGGAGATCGCAGGGTTTTCGATGGTGCTCGGTGGCGCCGGATCCGAGACCACCACCCGCCTGATCGGTAGCGCCGCGGTGTTGTTCGCCCGCAATCCGGACCAGTGGGAAAAGCTTCTCGCGGATCGCACGAAGATTGCGGCCGCGGTGGAGGAGGTGCTGCGCTACGAGGCGCCAACGACCTATCTGGTCCGATACTCGTTGAAAGACATGCACTTCTCGGGCGGCACGATTCCTGCGGGCAAACCCGTGTTCATCATCGTGGGCGCGGCCGACCGCGACCCCGAGGCGTTCACTGATCCCGACGTGTTCGACATCGACCGCGACCGCAACGAAGCGCAGAACCTGGGTTTCGGCTTGGGGATCCACAGCTGCATCGGCGCTGCTCTTGCCCGAATGGAAAGCGCCATCGCCTTGGGCAAGTTGCTCGACTTCATGCCTCGCTACGAGGTGATCTGGGACCGCTGCGAGCGCGTCAGCATGCAGAACGTCGTCGGCTGGAAGAACGTGCCGGTGCGGGTGCTCCGTTAGTGCTGGTTGCCGTCACTCAGCTGTCCCTGAAGGACGTCGAGGCACAGCCAGAACAGCTTGTCGTCGCGTGGCAGAGCGCTCAGCGGCCCGCATCGGATTTGCGAATCACGCTTCTGGATACCGGCTTCCGGAACGACGTCTCCGTTCAGGAATACAGGGACCGGGTGCGCGTTTCCGATGCTCGATGCCGTGGCGGAACTCATCGAGTGACGGGACGGCGCAGTCGCCGTCATCCCCCGAGTCGCCGCAGGCGCACCACAGTGGTGGCGACCAGGCGGTCATCTTTTCCGCTGTCCCGAAGGGCGATCCGGCAAGCCGCTGAGTCGCCGAATACACCAACTGACAGCGGGTCAGCGACGAACGGGCCTTCGCGTCCCGGCGCCATGATCGTCGTCGTCAATTGCTCGACGGCCAGCTGTTCGGTGCCCAGTTCGGCCGCACACACGTGCAGCGCCGCAGCCTCGGTGACGACCAATATGGGGCCGTGGTGCAGCCGCTCCGCACCGATCTCCGGCCGCAATCCGGGAATCTCGAGAAGGCCGTCGTCACGTCTGCGGCCGGTGTACGCCTGCCACAGCGGCGGAAAATCAGCGGCGTCGACGACGCCCTCCCCCGACTCGGGGTAGGCGAAGCCCTTCGGCGTGGGACAGATCACCGACCAGTTGGCAGAACCGAAGCCCACCACCCGCTTTCGGTCACGCTCGTCGTGAAACATCGCCTCGGTGAAGATCTGGGAACGCGCCTCCGTGGCCACCCGCCCCGCGACGTGCACGCCGCCGATAGATATACCGGCATCGACCAGGGTGATGTTGACCTGGGTGAGCGCGAGAATGTTCACCGGGTCGACGTTGACGCCAGCGGTGTCGAGCATCGCGATCGCCAGCGGTGCCGCCAGCATTGCGCCGGCAGGCGTGCGCAGATCGCGCCGCAGGCGCAGTTCGTTCTCGGCGTGGGTGCGGTCGATGGGACGGGGGTCCGACGCCAGGTAGCGGTAGCTCATCAACACGTCTTTGCTGCTTGCCCACTCGCCGAACGGGTCGGCGGCCTCGCGACGCGTCATTGGTCCTGCGCCAACAGTGGCGCCAGCCGTGTGCAGATGGTCTCGATGTTGCGCATGGTGAGCTCCTCACTCATACCGCCGACAGACGCCCACATGAACACCGTGTCGATCGGAGCGCCGGCGGTGCCGGCCTTGATCGCCTTTGCGACGTGTTCCGGGGTGCCGTACGTGAACGACTTCAACGGCGCCATACCACCCGCGTTGACTACGCGGTCGAGATCCACGGGCCGCGGTGGTGGCCGGCCGGTGCCTTCGACCATGTGGCGGCGATACGAATCAAGTTGATGTCTCAGGTGCTTCGAGACGATCGGCCAGTCGCCCTCGGGATCGTCGGTAACCCAGCCCTGGATGCCACCGGACATCACCCCGGCTTCGACCGGGTGTCCGGCCTCGGCAAGGCCCTCCGAATACGGGCCCCATAGCGTGGCGTCCACCGACAGCAGCCGCTCGCCGAGCAGGCCGGCGCGCTTGGCCCCCTGCGGACCCTGGTATCCCATCCAGATCGGCAACCGCTCCTGCACGGTCCCCGGCTTGACGCCATCTGGCCCCCACAGCTCGCGAAGCCGGCGTGCGGTGTCGTCGGTCTGCCGGTACTTGGCGGTCAAAGACGCATCGAACAGCTCGAACTCCGGCACTCGGTACCCCGTGCCGAGACCAAGGTCGAGGCGGCCGTCGGACAGCAGGTCCACCACCGCGCTCTGCTCGGCGATCTCGGCGGGGTGATGCAGCGGTGCGATCAGGATCGCGGTGCCGAGGCGGATGCGCGTCGTGCGTGCCGCCACCGCCGCCGCGAACGTCAGCGGCTGGGACAGATAGTCGTCTTCGAACAGGTGGTGTTCGGAGAACCAGGCCGAACTGGCGCCGAGTCGTTCGGCCTCCTGGCACGCTTCCAGCGTGAACCCGTAGAGCCGCGAGGGATTCTGCCGCCACTGTGGCGGGTTGCGCAGATCGAAGTAGACCCCAACTTTCACGATTTTCCCCTCTTGGCTGCGGGTAGAACGCCCTCGCGGCGAAACGCCCGCCACTGCACTGGATCCCAGACATCCTGGTCCTCGGCGAACACCGTGGTGCCTGCATAGTCCCACGCGACCAGGCTCTGATGCACCAGCATCGACGGGTAGACGAGGTTGGTGAACTGCGAGAGAACCTCACCATGGGCGGTGACCCGCCGGCCGAGTTCGTCGACGACCTCGATGTCGATCGCCGCGGGCATGCCGTTGCCCTTGCGATGCACACGCCGGGACCCGCCGGCGGCCTTGCTCAGTTCACCGTCGCGCCAGATGAATCCCGATACCACCCGGTCCTCGCCGCGGTCCAACGACAGACCCATGAATCCGTCCTCGGCGTCGCGGTAGGCGTAGTCGTAGCCGGCCTTGACCCCGCGCAGATCGGGCCGCTTGCCCCAGGACCGGTCACGCATCAGGATGCAGTCCACGGTCATCGGCGCTCCACGCAACCTCAGGGTTCCTGTCACCCGGCCCGGTTGGTCGACGTGGTAGGCATCGGTGAACGGTGGCCGCGGCTTGGGCACGGTGATCAGCGGCGGCGCGATGGCCTGGAAGCTCAGGTCGGCGTCGATCTCGTCGTTGACGATCCCGAAGTCGTAGCCGCTGTTGGGTTCTCGCTGCCGTAGAAACAACCCGCCGGGCAGTTGGGCGTCACGCATGTCGAGGTCACCAGGCAGCGGCAGATGGTGTTGGTGAGAGTAATAGGGCGTCTCCCATGGCGTGGTGCCTGTTTCGTCGAACAGTGTCACACCCCCGCCGATGCTGTTGAGCAACGGGCGGAAGTAGAGATAGAAGTTGCCGAACAGCTTGTGTTCCGGGACGGCGAAGGTGAACCAGAACGTCTCCGTCCACCAACTGTCCGCACCCTCCGGGGGCGGATGCAGGGTGTCGTCGGAGCTGGACAGTGTGTATGCGGTCAACGCGATTCCTAGAAGGTGGGAAGTGGGGTAGTGGCCATGGGACCGAGCAGTTCGGCCATCCGGACGGTTTCGCGCTGCACATGACGCGCCAGGTAGGCCAGCGTCGCCGCATCGTCGACAGTGCCCGCGACAATACGTTGCGCTAAATGGTTTCTGGCCTCGTCGGCGGCGGCTACGTCCTCGCCGAGGAGTTGCGCCAACTCGCGGCGCTCCTGTTCTTCGATGGCGCGGTCGTAGCGCTCCCCCTGCTGCAGGTGGCGGACGGTGCGCAAGACCGCTTTGGCTTGCGCGATCTGAAACGGCTCCGACAACGACGGCAGTAGGCGCTCGCGCAGTGCGGTGCGAATGAACGCCAGAGAGCCTTCCCGCTCGGATCCGGAGGCGCTCGCCGGAGTCAGAGAGATCGGGTCCGCCTCGACGCCGGCCAAACCCAGCAGCGCCTCGATGATGAGCCGGCCGTGAAAAGCGTGACCGCTGACCAGGATCGGATACTGCGGATCGTCGTGACCCCGCGCACGCACCACGTCACTCGCGATGACGATCTTGAGCATCGCGCTCACCGTGCCATGCCAGATCCGCAAGCGGTCGAACGGTCGCCCACTTGCGTCGGCGTACACCTCGAAGCGGCGGGTCAGGTCGCCAAACGGAAACAACAGCGAACGGGCCACCACCCAGCCGAGATCCTCATACGCATCGCCCAAGTGAGACAGTTCCCAGTCGACGATGGCGGTGATCTTTCCGGCGTCCTGGATGAAGTTGCCCGGACCGGTGTCACCTTGTACCAGCACAGTGCGGTCGACCTGCGTGGGCGCATTGCGCCGCACCCACTCCCCCGCATAGGCAACAACGGGATCCGCAGGGGCGTTCGCTGAATGGAAGGTCAACCAGTGGTCGAGGTCGAGGGTGGCGTGTTCCTGGGCCGTGGTGGGCACGGGCATGGTGGGCAGATCCAGGGTGGCCGGATCGAGTGCGTGCAAGCCGGCGACGTGCCGCATCAACTCGTCGCTCACCGACTCCCTGGTCTCGGGGGCCAAGCCAGACAGGTCGTCGGTGCCGGGAATCCGTTGTGCTGCGACCAATCCGCGCTCGGTGTCGGTCGCGTAGATCTCCGGAACAGGCACCGGTGTGGGCGCAAGTGCCCGGTAGATCTGGGTCTCTCTGGTCGCATCGCCGTAGACCTGGAGCGTGTCGCGAGTTCGGCGCACGATCACCGGGACGAGTTCTTCGCCGCGAGTGACATCGACGCTCCAACTGGCCCGGGTGCCCGCGACGATCGGTTCCACGGCCACCGCGTCGGCGCCAAGGACATCGCGCAGCCACGTCATCAAGAAGGACTCGAACTCCGCGTCGCCACGAGTCAGCAACGCGTCGTTGCCCGGTGTTCCGACCACCGTCGTCATCGGCATTCCTCCTTAGTAAACGGCGTTCACCCGCTGGGACGTAAACGCTGTATACCACGCGTTGTGAACGGTGTATACCTCATACTGACCACGTGACTGTCCCCGTGCCCGCTCGGCCGCTCAACCGTCGACGCATCGTCGCCGTCGCGTTGGCCATGACCAAAAGCGCCGGCGAACCGCCGAGTATGCGTTCCCTTGCCACCGAACTGACCGTCACGCCGGGAGCTCTGTATCGCCACTTCGACGGTCAGGCCGAACTGGTGACATCGATGATCGACGAGGTCATGGACCGGGTCGAGATGCCGGACGAGGACTTTGAGCCGGACCCATGGCAACGCATTCGAGCTCATGTGCTCTCGCTCACCAGTACGCTCGACGCCTATCCCGGACTGGACCAGGTGGTCGCACGCCATGGTGACAGCAGTGCGGCCGCGCGCGTTCGGCAACAGTGGATGCTGCAGCAACTGCGTCTCGCCGGTCTGAACCGGCGCGACGCCACCCGCGCGTATGGGGCGCTCGACATGTACTGGCTCGGGTCCCGACACCGAACCGAACGGTCCGCGGCAACCTTCCGTTTCGGGCTCGACCGTCTCATCGACGGTCTGGCTGCTCACAACAGTTGATCCTCGGCGACCTCGGGGTAGAAGACCTTCGCCCAGCGGCGGAAGTCGCTGAACGCCTGACCTTCGACGGTCGCCAGTGCGGGCGGATCTTCGAACCGCTGGTGACTCCAGATCGTGATGTCGTTGGGCAGCTGCGCTGTCGCGCCGTCCATCCGTGACCTGAGCACTTCGGGCGTGTCGCCAGGTAGCTTCTCGAGCCACACGGTCTGGAACATGTCGCTGGTACCCGCGTCGACGGGTGTCGTCGACAACAGGATCAGGGTGTTCATCGAGCCCGACAGCGCCGTGTAGTTCAATCCGATGCCCGCGACGAGGATCGACAGTGTGTCCCCGTCATGACTGTCGGGATCCATTTCCCGCCAGCGACTTCCGAAGCCGATTTGGCTGAACCAGTGGGCGTCGTCCTGCCAGCGGCGCAGGAACACGGGATGGGTGCGGGTGCCGTGTACGTAGCGGAAGTGGATCGGGTCCGCCGCGTTCTCGGACACCAGCTGGGGGTGCAGTGTCAGCGCGTCGAACTTGATCTGGCCATCCGGCACGGGAGAGTGGTACTGCAAGCCGGCCGTGTGCGGCGCGACGTCGGTGAAGATGTCGGGCGGTTCTCCGCTGGGCTCCCGACCCACGACGTCGTGCCACATGTACACCACGCCGAAGCGTTCGTGTACCGGCCAGACCTTCAGTCGGCGGGCACGATTCGGGCGGTCGGGCTGGTAGGGAATGTGGGTGTTGCGGCCCTCGCCGCTCCAGTGCCAGCCATGGAACGGGCACACCACGCAGTCGTTTTCCACGCGTCCGCCGTAGCCCAGATGTCCGCCGAGGTGCCTGCAGTACGCGTCGAGGATGTGCAGCGTTCCGCCGCTGTCCCGGTAGGCGACCTGTTCACCACCGAAGTACCGCAATGGTCGCACGCCGTCGGCCGGGAAGTCGGTCGACCATCCGACCTGGAACCAACCCGTCGGCAGCCAGTGCGGCCGGAGGCGGTCGGTACGTTTTTCCGTTGCATGATCGATTGCGTGCGTCATCCGATCAACTCCTTACGTGACAGGTCGATGTGATGCCGCAGACCGGCGATCAGGATGTCCAGCGACTCGGCGAATGTGTCGATGTCGGCCTGCCTGCGCTTGCGGCCCTCCAGCGCCGCGCGCGACCCCAACCACAACCACGTCACCGCCCGATACACCTTGTGGGCCTCGTCGGGTGTCAGACCTTCGCGCTGCAGCGCCGCTATCCCCTGTCGGCGATGTTCGTTGGCGTTCGGCGAGTTCGGTGAATGCGCGATGACGGCCTGGTCAAGGCCGGGGTAGCGATCCATCAGCGCTTGGATCTCGAGCACCTGAGTCCTCAGCGCCAGCCAGCCGTCCCCGGCGTCAGCAGACATCGTCGGCGCCTGCGCCAGGACTTTCTCGACCACCAGGGCCACCAACTCGGCCCGGCCGGTGACGTGCTTGTACAGGGCGCCGACCGAGACCTGCAGTTCGTCACTGACCGAACGCATGGTCAAGTCCGCCACGTCTTTTCGGGCCACCTTCAATGCCGCGGCAACGATGTCGTCGACATCGAGACGCTCTATGCGCACCTTCGGCCTACCAGCCACAGGAGGCATAGTAAACGTCGTTCACCATTCGGGTCAAGGGCTAAGGTGGACCCCCAGTAACCCCGGATGAGAGGACGTGCCGTGACGTCGGTGCCCGCGTATGCCGCTCCCGCCGCCGGAGAACCCCTGGTGACCACCAGAATCGATCGGCGCGAGTTGCGCCCGGCCTCGGCGGACTCGGGCACATGGCGGTCAAGCTCGCACACGCGATGGGCGCCGAAGTCACCGTGCTGTCGCGGTCATTGAAGAAGTCCGAGGACAGCGCGCGCCTCGGGGCCGACCACTACCACGCCACCGAGGACGAGACGACGTATCGGACGCTGTCGGGATCCTTCGGCCTGATCATCGACACCGTCGGCGCGGCGACCGACGTCAACCGGCGGCTGTCGATGCTGGCCACCGACGGCACGATGGTGGTCGTCGGCGTCGGCACCGAACCGCTGGCGGTCAACGGATTGTCGCTGTTGGCGCGTCGGCGCAGCGTGGCCGGCTCGTCGATCGGCGGCCTGCGGGAAACCCAGGAGATGCTGGACTTCTGCGCCGCACACGGCATCGGCGCCGACGTCGAAGTGATCGCGCCGGAGGCGATCGACGAGGCGTTCGACCGGGTGCTGACATCCGATGTGCGGTACCGGTTCGTCATCGACTGCACCCAGATGACCTGACTCAGTCGGGGACGGGCCCGATCCCGAGGTGATGGCAGATGTCGGCGAGCGTCGAGCGCAACTCGGCAAGGCGGTCGGCGCCGACGATGGCCTCGAGTTCGGCGTTGAGTTGTTCTCCGATCGCGGCGGCGTCGGCGATCAACGCCCTACCGCGCCCGGTGTAGCGCACGATCTTCGCGCGACCGTCGGCCGGATCGGGCACCCGCTCGACGTAACCGAGCTCCTCGAGCTCGCTGACCAGCTGACCCACCGCGTTCTTGGACACATCCTGAGCCCTGGCGATGTCGGTGATCCGGCTGCCCTCCCAGCCGAGGAACACCATCAGCCGGGCAAGCGCCGGACGTAAACCCGCGTGCCCCAACGCCTGTGCGCGGTCATTGCTGGCGCGCACCATCCACTCGCCGAATTCGATCGCATGCCGCTGCAGAGACTCGGCCTGGAATTCGCGTACGCGCCGATCATTGCTTGACAATGCGACTCCTTTTAGTGAAGCTGACTTCACTATATATGAACTCGACCCACCGAGGTGCTCATGGATCTGCTGGCTCAAGACCTGATCCCGCCCGGGACCGCGGAACCCTCCGGGGTGTGGTTCTTCAATTGGGTGATCCCGATCGTCGGAAGCATCTTCATCGTGTTGGCGATCGCGGATGTGATCCGCAGGCGCCGCCTCACCTGGGGCTTCTTGTTCCTGTTCAACAGCATGGCCGTGTACTGGATGGAGACCGTCGGCGACTGGGGCCAGATGCTGTTTTACAGTCCCGCGTTCACCGAGCATCACCTGCTGGACTGGCTGCCGCTGAAAACCCCCAACGACCCGTTGTTCATGCCGTTCGCGTACGCGGTCTACTGGGGCGTGCACGCGCTGCTGGTGCTGTGGCTCAGCCAGTGGCTGTCGTCGCGAATGGGCTGGAGCATGCTCAAATCGATGGTGGTGCTCGCCATTCCGGTCAACTACGTCTGGGACTTCATCGTCGAGGGGTTGGCCACCGCGATGGGCTGGTGGACCTACAACCCCGGCATCGGCCCAGTGCTGGAATGGGGCAACGGGGGCCGGATCACGCTGCTGTGGACCATCGGGCTGATGTGCACGTGGCCCAACCTGATCGCGTATTGGGCGGGTAAGCCGCCGGTCCGTGGCCTCAACCACCTGGAACGCTTCGCCGGTCTCGATCGCTTCACCAGGCCGAAAACCCCTGCGAAACAACCGGTTACCACAGACGGCTCGGTGATGACGCTGGCGGCCAAGCCGGCCCGGCTGACCAAGACCCAGGAATACGACGACTTTCTCAACTACGAGGTCACCATTCCGCGGTGGCGGTTCGAGTTGATGCGCTTGGGCGCTTGGTTCGTCGGCTTCCAGGTCAGCTTCTTTCTCTTCCTCGTGCTGCCGCTGGTCGCATTGCGCACCGTGCTCGGCGTCGACAGCCCCTACGTCCCCTGATCCGCAGTGAGGTCGCATCGTGAACACACCTGAAGTCAAGCGCAAGAGCATGAAGGACATGCCCGCCGAGTTCTTCCTGCCCCCGCCCACCAAGTCCGGGCTGTGGCGCGAGACCGCCGCGCTGGTGGCCGGCTGCTTCGCGTTCATCGTCGTGCTGGCGATCATCGTGGCGCTGACCCAGGACATCGTCGTCCGGGTCTAACCGAGTGTCACGTTGTGCACGCGGACCGTTCAATCACCGTGGCATAACCTGACACTCGAGCAGCGTGGTCAGCGCGGCGGTGTCAGCATCGACTGCCACGTCTGGTCCCCGGCGTTACCCGCCAGGTTGGACTGCGTGTACACGCGCCCGTCGGGACCCACGTAACTACCTGAGGCCGGGTCGTATTCGGCCGCGGCGATCGGCGGTGGTGCCACCCTCTCCACCACCGGAACATCCGGCGGGATATGCGGGATGTCCTGGCCCGACAGCGTCGCGTTGGGGTCGCCCTTCCAGTTGTAGCCGTCGTTGAGCGGCACGTACTGCTCGTCGCTCTCGCACATCTGCCATGTCGGGGCGCGCTTGCCGGGCACGGTCACACACGGCAGGTTGCGCGCGCCGCGGACGTTGAACGGCGCGTCCTGCGGGGTCCGGCAGTAGAGGTCGCCCTTGGGCCGGTCGGGGTAATCCTCGAACGTCGGCACTCGTTGTTGTTGGGCGGGCAGGAATCCGGTCGTGCACGGCGGCGGCAGGTTCTGCGGGGGCAGCGGCAGCGGCGCCGGGAACGCAGGCAGGATCGCATTGAGGTTGAAGATCAACGCGTCGCCCATGTAGTCCTGCTTGGTGCCCCGCTTGTGCACGCCGACGGCCTGAGTGACCGCGGTGCCTTGCGGCAACAACACCAGGAACTGCTCGAGGCTGGGCTGGTAGTTGACCGCCACCTCGCCGATGCTGACGAGGTTGGCCAGCACGATCGGCAGCGTGGGCTGCAGTCGGTCGAACAGTGCCCGCACCTCGTCGGCCGCGCCCGGGCCTCTGTCGAGAATTCCCGCCACGGCCGCGTCCTGGCTTTGCAGCTGGCCGCTGATGCTCGCCAGATTCGCCGCCCACGCCTGGATGGACCCCGCGGTTTCGGTCTGGGTGTCCAGCACCGGCTTGGACTGGTCGATCAGCGTGAGCAGCGGGTCAAGGTTCTTGCGGGCGTCGATGGCCAGCGCGGTGCTGCCGCTGACCAGGCGGCGCAGCTCGGGGCCGAGCCCACCCACCGCGGTATACGCCTCGTCGACGACGGTCCGCAGGTTCTCTTGCGGGATCGCCTGCAGTCCGCGAGCTGTATCGTCGAGGACCGTATTGATATCGGTGGGAACCGTGGCGCGGTCCAACGGGATCACGTCGCCTGCCCTCAATTCCGGACCTTCGCCGCGGCGCGGAAGTAGCTGGACGTACTGCTCGCCGACGGCGGACACGCTGTGCACCTCGGCTTCGAGGTCGGCGGGAATCTTGACGTCTGCGTTCAACGAGAGCTCCGCATTGACTCCGGTGTCGGTGAGGTCGATGCTCTTCACCTCGCCGACATGCACGCCGCGGTACATGACGTTGCTTCTCGGATACAGCCCGCCCGTCTCGGGCAACTCCAGGGTCACCCGGTACTGCCCGACGCCGATGAGGCTCGGCAACCGCATGTAGCCGAAGACCATGATCGCCAACGCGACGACGGCGATGAGGGAGAAGATCGCCATCTGGATGAGGATCTGCCGTGTGAGTCTCATGTCAGGGCCCCTGATCCCAGCGGTACGGAGCGACCAGCGGGTTGCCGCCCGGTGGCGGCACGTTGTGGTTGCACGGGCTGGGGAACTGGCCGATGGTTCGCCCCCACTGCAGTTCCAACCAGGTCAGGTTGCACTCGAACCGCGTGCCGGTGAAGAAGCCGGCATCGATGCGGCTCAACGTCAGGTCGACGACCAACGTCAGGTTTGCGTAGTCGCCGCGCATCCAGTTGGTGAGCGTCTCCTTGGGGAACGGGAACGTCGGCAGGAAGCTGAATGCGCGGGTCAACGCGGGACCGGCGTCGGCCAGTTCCTCCAGCACCACGCCGAGGTCCTTGAGCTCTTGCACCAGAGCTTCCTTGGTCTGGTTGACCGAGTCGGCGGCCAGCGCGCTGAACCTGCCCAGCTGAGTCAGCGCCTCGGCCAGGTTCTGCCGCTGATCCCGGAGCACCGCCAGGGCGTCGGGCACCGTCCGTAACGCCTTGTCCACCACCGGCTTTTGCTCTGCGAGCTGACTCATCAGGTTGTTCAGACTCTCGGACGCCGCGATGATGTCCTGCTTCTGGTCGTCGAGGTGACCGATCGCGATGTCGAGCTGCTCGATCAGGCTGCGCAGGTCGTTCTCGCGACCGGCGAACGCGACACTCAATGCTTCGGTGATGTCGTGAATGTTGCCGATGCCGCCGCCGTTGAGCAGCAGCGCAACAGCGGCCAGCGCCTGCTCGGTGCTCGGATATGCGCTCGACGACTTCAGCGGAATCAGCGAGCCCTGTTTCAATCGGCCCGTGGGCGGCGCGTCGGTCGGCGGCGCCAACTCGATGTGCAAGGAACCCAACAGGCTTGTCAGCCCGAGGTTGGCCGTCGCGTTCGCGGGCAACTCGACGTCGCCGTTGAGTTCCATCGTCACCAGCGCGTGCCAGTCCTGGCGCTCGATCTTCTTCACGGTACCGACATTCACGTCCCCGACCCGGACACGAGAGTTCGGCTCGATGTTGTCGACGTCGGGCATCTGCGCCTGGATCGTGAACGCGCCCGGTCCGACGCCCTCCACACCCGGCAGCGGAATAGAGTTCAGCCCCTGCCAGTCGGAACAACCGGACAGCACCGCCGCCGATGCGAGCACGGCGACCGCTACCCGAAAGACCTTGCGCCGCATCATGGCCCCACCCCATTCGGCACCATCAGCCCGTGCAGACCCTCAGCCGGGTTCGGGGTGGTGACCGGCGCCTCGGCGGCCAACGGTGGCCCCGTCGCCGGCGGCGGTGGCGCCGCCTGCGCATCCGGCGATGGCCCAGCTGGAGGCGAGACCGGTTGCGGCGGGATGTAATTCGGCCGCAGCCAGTCCTCACTGTAGGTCAGCTCGTTCGGTCGCGTCGTGGCTCCGACGAAGACGTTCTGCATGATGGGCAGGAAGTTGTACTGGCGGTTCTTGAGGATCGGCGCCAGGTACTGCACGCACAGCTTCGCCGACTGCTCGGCGCCCAGCCGCGATGCCGCCTGAATTCCGCCGCACAAGAACGAAATCGGGTTGGCGAAGTTGTTGAGCATCGGCAAGCTGCTGACCGCGCCTTGGGCGGGCTGCCAGATGTTCACGTAGTTCTGCAGGGTGTTGGGCGCCACGTGCAGGAACTGTTTCACCTCGCCGAGGCTGTCGGTCAGAGCTTGCGTCACCCCGGCCAGTTTGTCCGACGTGGTGCCCAGCGCTTCGCGGTTGTCGGCGACGAAGGTCTGAACCTCGCCGACGACGTTGCTGAGGTCACGGACGGCGTCGGCAACCTCGTTCGGATCGTTGGCCAGCAAGCCGGTCACCGAGGCCAGGTTCTGGTTGAGCCGGCGCATCACATCGGTGCTGTCTTGCAGCGCCGACACCAACGTCGCGAGGTTCTTGACCGTGGAGAAGATGTCGGTGCTGTGGTCGCCCAGCGCCGTCATGGCCTGCGACAGCTTGATGACGGTGTCACGGATGTTGGCGCCTTCGCCGCGCAGGTTGTCGGCGGTGGTGTTGATGACCGACCCCAATGGGCTCACGCCGCCCGGCTCGGTGGGCTGCAGGGTCTCGGCCAGCTTCTCCAACTGCTGCCGGACCTCGTCCCATTCCACCGGGACGGCCGTGCGGTCCTGCGGGATGACCGTGTCGTCTTCCATCACGGGTCCGCCGGTGTAGGACGGGGTCAGCTGAATCATGCGGGCGGTCACCAGCGTCGGCGACAGAATGGCGGCCTTGGCGTCGGCCGGGACCTTGTACTTGCTGTCATACCAAAACGAGATCTTGACCCGCTCGGGCTGCGGTTCGATGGACTCGATCTTGCCGACGGGCACGCCGACGATGCTGACGTCATCACCCGGGTAGATGCCGTTGGCGTTGTCGAAGTAGGCGACGACGTGTGTGCGGTTGATCCGTTCGACGTTGCGCAACAGCACGATCGCGCCGGCGGCCAGGATCACGACCAGCGCGACGGCCAGCAAGTTGCGGGCACCCCGGGTCATCGTCCAGCCTCCGCAGGTGCGAGGTGGGGCGTCCCACCGGGAGCCGGTACCGCGACCGGCGACGGCGTCGGGTCCGGGGTCGACTGCAGACCCGGCGGCGCGGCGGCGGGCGGACCCGGTTGAGGCCCACCGGGCGGCGGCGCCGGCAGCGGCTCACGGTACGGATAGCAGCCAGGGCCGGGCAACGGCACGCCGGGCCACCCGCACAGCTGATCCTCGGGATTGCCGGTGATGGCGTCGGGCACGGTCAGCCGCGGTTCGCCACCCTGGCCCGTGCGCGGGAAGGGCACCGGCAGCGCCGGCGTCGCCCGCTGACCGACCTGCGGGTCGCTGAGTTCAGATGGCAGCAGCACATTGGGATCCAGGCCGAGGTCGGAGAACGCCGCGTCGATGAAGGGTTGCAGGAACTGGCCCGGCAGCAGGTTCGCGACGTAGTTCTTGAAGAACGGCCCGCCCGACACCGATTCGCCCAGCGACATCACGTAGTCGGTCAGCAACTCGAGCGACTTCTGCAGGCGTTCCTTGCGGTTGTCGAAGATCGTCAGCACGCCGTTGAGCTTGTCGAGGGCGGGCCGCATGGTCTCGCGGTTCTCGCCGATGAAACCCTGCAACTGCGCGCTCAGCGCCGAGATGTTGCCGGAGACCTCATCGAGTGCGGCCCGTTGGCTCTGCAGCTCGGCCAGCAGCGCGTTGGTGTTGGTGACCAGGCTGACGATCTGGTCGCTGCGCTCGGCGAGCACCGTGGAGGCCTTGTTGGCGTTACCGAGCAGACCCCGCAGCTGCGCGTCACGTTCGTTGAGCGTCTCGGAGAACCGCGCCACCCCCTCGACCGCAATCCGCAACTCGGGCGGAGTGTCGGAAAACGTCTCCGCCAACACCCTCAGCGAATCCGACAACTGGTTGGTGTTCAGACCGCTGATCGTCGTCGCCAACTCGCCCAACGCATCCGGCAGTTGATACGGCGACGTGGTGCGCTCGACGGGAATCACACCCTCCTGTTTCCCGTCGCCGCGCGCCATGACTTCGAGGATTCTCGTACCGAGCAGGCCCTTGGTCTTGATCGCCGCCTCGGTACGGTCACCGAGCCGGATGTCGCTGTCGACGGTGAACGTCACCAAAGCGTGCGGCCCGTCCAACTCGATGGATTTGACCTGGCCGACCTCGAATCCCGAAACCTGCACTTCCTCACCGGCTTTCAGCCCGCCCACCTCGGCGAAGTAGGCGGAGTACTGCGTACCCTGCAGGAACGGCAGCCGATCGTAATTCAGCGCGCCCAACACGATGGCGACCGTCAGCCCAAGGCCGACGGCACCGATGACCGTCTGATTTCGTTCCGAGAAACCCCTCATCGCGGCGCACACCTCCCGGTGGACTGCCCAGCGACTTTCACATACACCGGTTGGCCGCCCTTGCCGTTGAGTTTGAGCACGATGTCACACAGGTAGAAGTTGAAGAAGTCACCGTAGATGCCCTGGCGCGCGAGCGCTTGATGGGCCTCCGGCAGGGTGTTCAACAGGTTGTCGAAGTACTCGTGGTCGGCCACCACGATCCCCGCGGCGCGGTCGGTCTCCTCGATGGTCTTGGCGAACGGTGGACGGGCCTGCGACAGGAGGTCCGCGACGCTCTTGGCCGCGGCGTTGGTGTACGCCAACCCGTTGCTGATGTCCTCCTTGTCGTCGGCGAGTGTCCCCACCAGCTCGGAAAGCGCCTCGACGGCCTTCGCGAACTGGTCGTTCTGGTCGCCCAGAGATCCCAGCACGACGTTGAGGTTGACGATGACGTCCCCGATCAGTTGGTCACGGTCGGCCAGCGTGGTCGTCAGCGCGGCGGTCTGGGCGAGGAACGAGTTGATCGTCGCGCCCTGACCCTGCAGGGCCGAGATCAGCTGGCCCGACAGCGCGTTGACCTGGTCGGGGTCCAATGCCCGGAACAGCGGCCGGAATCCGCCGATCAGCGCGTCGAGGTCGAGGGCGGGCGACGTGCGCGCCAGCGGAATCGTGTCGCCCGGGTTGAGCTTGCGGGTACTGCCGACGCCTTCCTGCAGCGCCAGATACCGACCGCCGATGAGGTCGTCGTAGCGGATGACGGCCCGGCTGCCCTCGGTCAGCACCACCGACTCGTCGGCGCTGAACTCCACCCGCGCGGTCGTGTCCGGTTGGATGGCAACCTTTTCCACCTTGCCGACCTCGACGCCGGCGATGCGCACGAAATCGCCGTTCTCCAGCCCCGTGACGTTGGTGAACTCGGCCACGTAGCTCTTGGTGGTCTGCCCGAAGCGGATTTCGCCGAAGACCGCGTACAACCCGATCACGCCGAGCAGACACACCGTCAGGAAGGCGGCCAGACGCACCGCGTCGCGGCGGACCCTTGCGGTCATGCTTGACACGGCTGGCCTCCTTTCCTGGCTTCCTCTGTCGGCGGTCGGTTCTCGGTCATGGGAACGGCGGGCCCGGTCGTGCCGGGGTGGGCAGTGGGGCCGGCGGTAGCGGTGTGGGCTGCATCTGGGCGGGCGAGTGCACGATGAACGGCTCCGACCCCGGCGTCGCACCCGGATCGCGCGGTGCCATCGGCGGCGGGGCGGGCGGCAGGCCAGGCCACAGCGGGGTGCCGTCGTCCGCGTACAGGTCCGCACCGTAGGCCGGCGCTCCCGGATACGGGATCGGACCGATCGCGGGTCCACCGAACAGGTTGCGGACGCTGGGCGGCTCGGGCACGGCGCGGGTCGTCGGCAGATAGTTCGCGTAGCCCGGGAAGCCGATACCCGGGTTCGGCCGCAAGTCGAGTCCGGTGCCGAATCCGGTGTTGGTCACCAGATTGCGCACCGGCCAGTTCTTCGAGACATCGGGCAGAGAGCCGCAACTGGGCTTACCGCCGGGGCCGCCCTTGGCGCCGATGATCGGCAGGTGGTTGGGGTACTTGTAGGAATCGTCGCCCAGCCCCAACGCCACATCCAGCACCAGCGTGCGGCCGTTGCCACCGGGTCCGTCGTACCCGCCGTGGTCCAGCAGGTGCTTCGCGCCGGTCAACAGGCAGGTGTACTCGGGGCTGTACTTGTGCAACAGGTTCGTCGTCGGCTCGAGCACGTTGATGGCATTGATCAGGTTTTCCTGGTTCGGCGCGATCAGGTTGATCCCGCTGTTGGAGAGCCCGATGGTGGCCAGCAGCAACGCGTCCAACTGGCTGGCGTGGCCGGTGATCGTCGTGCTGGTGGTGCTGAGCGCGTCGAGGGTGCTCAGGATGTCCTGCGCCGCAACGCTGTACGTGTCGTTGAAATCTCTGAGGGCGCGCAGGTCCTCGGTCACCGTCTCATGACGTGGATTCAGTTCCAGCAGAACTTGGTTCGCGTCGGTGGTGGCCTGGCCGATCCGTTCGCCCTGACCTCGGACACCCTCGGCGAGCGCGGACAAGGTGCTGTTGAGCTTGGCGGGGTCGACCTGCTCGAGCACGTCGACGACGTTCTGGAACACCGTGTTGGCTTCGACGGTGACATTGCGGGACTCGATCACCTGACCGGCCGCCAGTCGCGCAGAGCTGGGGTCGCTGGGATAGACCAGATCGACGAACTTGGCGCCGAACACCGTGGTTGCCCGGATCTGCGCCTCGACGTTGGCGGGAATGTAGTCGATCTTGTCCTTGTCGATCTCCAGCTTCAACGCCGCCAACCGGCCGCCGCCCTGGATCGCGGAGACCCGCCCGACCTGCACGCCGCGCAACTTCACCTTGGCGTTGGTCTCCATCACCAGACCCGAGCGGTCGGAGGTCAACGTGACCGTCTCGGTCGATCTGAAGCTGCCGACGAACAGGGCGTAGGTCAGCCAGATGGCGATGGCGATGATCACCGCGAGGATCACCGTCCACCACGCGGGATGCAGGCCTTCGTCGTCGATGTCCATTGATCACCCGGCCAGGTTGAAGTCGCCGGACTGACCGTAAACCGCAAGCGAGAGCATCACCAGCACGAAGGCCGAGACGATCAGCGAGGTGCGCACCGCCCGCCCGACGGCCTCACCAACCCCTGCGGGCCCACCTCGCGCGGTGTAGCCGTAGTAGGTGTGCACGAGCATGATCATCACCGACAACGCGATGGTCTGACCGAACGACCACATCACGTCGGTGGGGTTGAGAAACGTCCTGAAGTAGTGGTCGTACACACCCGTCGACTGACCGTAGAGCACCGTGGTGCCGAAGCGCGCCGCCCAGAACGCGGCGATCACCCCGACGCAGTACAGCGGAATCACGACGAGAAAGCCCGCCACCACTCGCGTGGACGCGAGATACGCGATGCTCCGGATGCCCATCACCTCGAGGGCATCGACCTCCTCGTTGATCCGCATGGCGCCCAGTTGCGCGGTGGCGCCGGCGCCGATGGTGGCCGACAACGCCACCGCCGTGGTGGCAGGCGCGATCAGCCGCACGTTGAAAAACGCCGAGGCGAAACCGGTCAGCGCCTCGACACCGATCTCCGAGAAGTCGGTGTAGCCCTGCACGGCCACCAGCGCGCCCGTCGTCACGGTCAGAAAGCCGACGATCGCCACCGTGCCGCCGATGATGATCAGCGCACCCGCCCCCAGGCCCATCTGGGCGATGATCCGAATCAGCTCGACCTGATAGTGCAGAAGGGTGTAGCGGATCGAGCCCAGCGTGCGACCGAAGAACTTGGTCTGCATCCCGATGCGGTTCCACGGGTCGGCCACACTGCGAAGCCGGCCTTTCAGCCATGGGAACTGGGAATGCGGCCGCGAGACAGTCACATCGTCACCTTCACCGCGATGGCCGTGGCGACGATGTTGATCGCGAACAGCGCCATGAACGTGAAGACCACGGTCTCGTTGACCGCATTACCGACGCCCGCCGGGCCGCCACCGACGGAAATGCCCTTGTAGCAAGCGATCAGCCCGGCCGACAACCCGAACAACGCGGCCTTGAGCAACGCGATGGTGACATCGGCGGTGCCGATCAGCAACGTCAGACCGGCGGCGAACGCGCCCGGTGAGACGTTCTGGATGTAGACGACGAAGAAGTAGGCGCCGGCCAGGCCGACGAGGATCACGGTGGCCGACAACGCCAGTGACACCAGGGTGGCGGCAAGCACGCGCGGAACGACGAGCGCTCTGATCGGATCGATGCCCATCACACGCAGCGCGTCGAGTTCCTCGCGGATGGTTCGCGCGCCCAGATCCGCGCACATGGCGGTGGCGCCGGCCCCGGCGACCACCAGGACCGTCACGATCGGCCCGATCTGGCGTACGGTGCCCAAAGCGGCACCGGTGCCGGAGAAGTCGGCGGCGCCGAATTCGGTCAACAGGATGTTGAAGGTGAACGTCAACAGCACCGTGTAGGGGATCGTCAGCATCAGCGTCGGAACGATCGACACCCGCGCGACGAACCAGGACTGCGAGATGAACTCCCGCCATGCGAACGGCGGCCGAAACATCGCCAGAAAGGTGTCCAGCGCCATCGCGTAGAAGCCGCCGACGGCGCGTACCGGTTTGCCAATGACGTCTGAGGCGGCCATCAGCGGGTCAGTCCCCGTGAACTCCTCACTGCCATTGGCCGGTGATCCCTCCGATTGACAAACCACGCCCCCAAAGAGGTCGTCATAACGTTACACGTCGGTACGCCACGTCACCGTACAACCCGCGTTTCTCGCGAAAGAACCCGCAGTGGACGGTGATCGGCCGATAATGCGCCGTCAGGCGTTGGCGACTGCTTCCTCGAGGTCGGCGACGTTGATTTTGCGCATGCCGAGCATGGCTTTGGTCGCCGCGGTGGCGCGCACCGGATCGGGGTCGGCGAGCAGTTCGTCGAGCCGGACCGGAACGATCTGCCAGCTCAGCCCGAACCGGTCCGTCAGCCAGCCGCACTGCGACTCCTCGCCGCCGTCGACCAGGCGGTCCCAGTAGTAGTCGACCTCCTCCTGATCTTTGCAGCTGACCAGGAAGGACACCGCCTCGGAGAAGGGGAACTGCGGGCCGCCGTTGATGCCGACGAACCTGGTCCCGTCGAGCACGAACGTGCCCGACACCACCTCGCCGGGGGCGCCGGGGCCGGCCTCGGTGTAGCGATTGAACGTCTCGATCGCGGAGTTGGGAAAGATCGAGGTGTAGAAGCGCGCGGCCTCCTCGAGCTCGTCGTTGAACCACAGGCTGGGGGTAATCGTGGGCATATCGGTTACGACCGGCGCCGTAGCCGAAACTCATCGCCGCCCGCTTTGGCGATTTGGGTGTGAAAACCAGCGCTGTGTGCGCAGGTAATCACGCCGAAATCGCTGGCGGCAAGGCTGCTCGGTAACGTGAGCCGTCAGATCAGCGGAGAGGACGTCGGTGAGCAGCACACACAGCGAGCCTCAGACGGTGCAATTTCGGGGAACCCAGGACGTCACCCTGGTCGCCGACGAGTGGAACCGAGACATCCCGTCGACCGGTCGTCCGTCCGTGCTGATGCTGCACGGCGGCGGCCAGAACCGGTTCTCGTGGAAGGCCACCGGTCAGATTCTGGCCGATCGAGGCCTGCACGTAGTCGCGCTGGACAGCCGCGGGCACGGCGACAGCGACCGCGCACCGGATGCCGACTACTCCGTCGACACGCTGTGCGCGGACACCCTGCAGGTCATCGATCAGATCGGGCGGCCCGTCGCGCTGATCGGCGCGAGCATGGGCGGTATGACGGGCATGCTGGCGGCGGATGCCGCCGGGCCGGACAAGGTCGTCAAACTGGTGCTCGTCGACGTGGTGCCGCGCTACGAGAAGACCGGCAGCGCCCGCATCCGGGAGTTCATGGCCAGCGGCGCCGACGGTTTCGAGTCTCTGGAGCAGGCGGCCGACGCGGTGGCGGCCTATCTGCCGCATCGGGCGCGGCCGCGCAGCCCAGACGGCTTGAAGAAGAACCTCCGTCTGCGGGAAGGCCGCTGGCACTGGCACTGGGATCCGGCGTTTCTCACCGCGCCCGACGACGACCGGTTCGTCCGGGTGGACAAACTCGAGCGGGCGGTGATGGATCTGACCGTTCCGGTCATGCTCATCCGCGGCAAGCTCTCGGATGTGGTCAGCACCGAGGGGGTCGACGATTTTCTGACGAAGGTTCCCACCGCGGAGTTCGTCGAACTGTCCGAGGCCGGCCACACCGCCGCCGGCGACGACAACGACGCGTTCTCCGACGTCGTGGTGCGATTCGTCGGCGGCTGAGGGCGGGCGCTCAGACCACCATGTCGGCCACCGGTTGGTCCCCGGTGTAGATCGGCACCATCTCCGGCACGAACGCGACCATCGCGGCGGCCACCACCCGGGCGGCCATCACCCTGGTCAAGGTGGGGTTGGCCAGCCAGACGCGGTAGGCCACCTGCGCGGGGTCCACACCGCTCCTCAGGTCGTAGGCGATGTGGTGACCCGTCCGGGTCAGATCGCCGTAGCTGTAGCCGGGCGCCGGACCGATCCCGTCCTGCGCGAGCAGGCTGATGTAGAGCGACTCGGCGTCTGTCTGCGCCGATGCGGTGGGCGCCGTCAACGCATGGCCGAGCATGCCCAGCATCAGCAGAAACCCTGCGGCCAGCGAAGCGAGTGCGCGGACGTGGGTGGTCATATTTCGCCTCTCGAGCTCCGTTCGATCTCTCGCGCTTCTCATCGTCGCGAGGCGGGCGGGCCGGCGGCAGGGCCGATGGCCGCTACTGTCCGGGACCAAAGTCGATGCCGCGAAGGCCCAACGTCACACCACCGGCTACGCGAGCAGCGGCACCGAGTCGTGGCGGGTGTCGGTGAGGATCTCCAACATCGCGCGTCGGGTCGCCACCAGCTCGGTGCGTTCGAACGCCTTACCCGCGACTTGAATTCGACACGTGGCGATGGCGGAGTTGTAACAGTACTTCGCGTGCCCGTCGGTGTCGGTGTAGGTCAGGCCGATCACGTCCGACGGTTCGGCGACGATCTCGCCTTGGATCATCCGCTCCCCCACCCGGCCGCCGAACGCCCAGGAGAACGGCCGATACCGGCCGTGCGTCTGCAGGCTGCCCATCAGCGAGCGGACCGCGAATTCCTGTCCGGCGTGGCGGAACACGAACAATGTCGCCGTGGGCGTCGGGAGCGGCCCGATCGTTGCACGGGCGGTCACGATCTCCAGCGTGGTGTCGGGCGCATCGTCGAATCCGCAGACCTGGCCGAACGCGTAGGCCGGGGTGTGCCTGGTGCCCCAGTTGTGGTTGACGCTGCCGGTCCACCCGTCGACGTCGAACCGCAGGTCGTCGAACTCCAGCAGCCCGTCGAACCGCGCGCGCGGATGCCGCACGGTGGTCTTCGCCGACGGGAACCGGGCGCGATAAGCACGCTCGGTGAGCAGTTTGACCGGCTCCTCGACGCCGGGAGTGATCTCCAGATCCCAACGCGCGGTACGTGTTCCGTCCGTGATCGTGCCCTGAGTCGAATGGTCGTCGAGTGAAGCGGTGCCGATGCGGGCGGTCCAGGTGTCGTAGCGGTAGTCGGCCGTGTCGATCGGGTGGGGCACCTTGAGCGCCCGGAGTCCCTGGCCACCGGCCCCGAAGACCATCACCCACACATCGGCGACGGGATCGCCGACGGTCGGCAGCAGCAGCGTCTGGCGCAGCCACAGCGCCCGCGGTTGAGCGGGATCGTTGGCGCGGATGAAGCGGCTCTCGTAACACGGGGGCTTTCCAGACATCCCAGACATCACGGGGACAGCATCCAATACTGATGCGGTGATGGGAACGCAGATCGCGGCATATGTGTTGGGAGCGATCGCGGCGGCCGAAGCCGTGGCGCTGGTCGTGGTGGGCGTACGGCTCCGACGCGCCCTGGCCGAGAACGCCGACCTTCGTCGCCGCGTCGACGGCCGCAACCTGCTGATCTCCGGCGGCCGGGAGGCCGTCAAGACGGTGTGGCAGACCGCCAGCATCCTGCGCAAGGACGGGTTCGAGGCCGCGGTGCGCTCCTCGATCGAGGATCTGGCCGACTGGGCGGAGGTGGAGCGCCCCGACCTCGCGAAGCTCGCGCCCAGCGGCAAGGTGGCGATCCTGTTCACCGACATCGAGGAGTCCACGGCACTCAACGAACGCATCGGCGACAAGGCGTGGGTCAGGCTCATCGGTAGGCACGACAAGATGGTGCGTCGACATGTGCAGACCTACTCGGGACATGTGGTCAAGAGCCAGGGCGACGGGTTCATGGTGGCGTTCGCGCACCCCGAACAGGCGGTGCGGTGCAGCGCAGCGGTCCAGCGTTCACTGCGCAAGCGGCCCAACGACATCCGGGTGCGGATCGGCATCCACATGGGCAAGTCGGTGCGCCGCGGCGACGACCTGTTCGGCCGCAATGTCGCGATGGCGGCGCGGGTGGCGGGCGAGGCCGACGGCGGCGAGGTTCTGGTCAGCGAGGCCGTCCGCGACGCCGTGGCCGACCAGGACGACATCGCGTTCGACGACGGCCGCGACGCCGAACTCAAGGGGTTCTCCGGCACCCACCGGCTGTTCGCGCTCGCCCCTTAGTCGTCGGTTTTGCCGGTACCGGTTTCGGTTTCGGCCACCCGCTGATGCAACCGGGCGCGAATGTCGTCGGGGGTATAGGAGTTGCGGCGCCGTTGGTCACGTGCGACCAGCACCCCTCCGGCCACCACACCGGCGACTCCGGCCAATCCGACCCATTTCCATATGCCGCGCATGCCCCGAGTCTGCCTAAGCTGCGGGGGTGAATGGAAGCACGGTGCCGTTGCAGAAGGCGCTCGACGAAACCCGCACCGGGGACCTGTGGCTGTTCCGGGGCCGTTCCCGACCCGACCGGGCGATCCAGTCCCTGACCAACAGCCCGGTCAACCACGTCGGCATGACCATCGCGATCGAGGATCTGCCGCCGCTGATCTGGCACGCCGAACTCGGCGACAAGCTTCTCGACATGTGGACCGGCGATCATCATCGCGGCGTGCAACTCAACGACGCCCGCCAGGTCGTGCAGCGGTGGGTGCACAACTACCACCAGCGGTGCTGGCTGCGTCAGCTCACGCCGTACGCCAGCCGCGAGCAGGAGGACCGTGCGCTCAAAGTGGTTGCGCGCATGGACGGTACACCATTTCCCAGTACGGCCCGACTCACCGGACGGTGGTTTCGCGGTCGGCTCGCCGTCAGCAATTTCACACGAGGAATTCCGTTCCTGCACAACAAGGTTCGGGAGTCGGCCCAACGCAAGAAGACCGAGACGGTGCAGGCCGGACTCGAGACGGCCTACTGCGCCGAGACCGTCGCCATCACCTACGAGGAGATGGGCCTGCTGGCCACCGACAAGCACTACAACTGGTTCGATCCCGGCTCGTTCTGGAGCGGCGACTCGCTGCCGCTGGCCCCGGGTTACCAGCTGGGCAAGGAGATCGAGGTCGTCGTCGACTGACGGCCCGTCACAGGCGCGCGAAGCAGGGGTCGGTGTCCTCCTTGGGGATCGAGGCGTCCTGGCTGGAGAACCTCCCGACGACGCCGGTGCCGGTCACCTCGACGCTGTCGGCGTGGATGCCGAGCGGATAGTTGTCGTTGAGCTTCTTGGTCAACTCGTTCAGCGCGGTCTGCACGGCGTCCTTGGGTAACACGCCGACGACGTCGAGCACCTCCAGATTCAGGTCGCCGTCGGTGACGACGGGTCTGGCGGTGACGCTGTTGTCGCCGGCTTCCAGGATCACGGTGCCCGCCGACGGATCGGTGCGTACACCGGTGACCAGGTTGCCGACGCCGGGCAGGTTCGCGGCCACGGTGTCCTTGATGCCCGCCGACTTCCAGTCCAGCGTGGCCGACAGCGATCCGATGGTGCCCTTGGCATCCGCGGATTCCTGCAGACGAACGTCTTTGAGCGTCACCTCGGCGGTCATCCCGTCGGCGCCCTGGACCCGGTCACCGGCCGTCTTGACCGAGATGTTGGTGTAGTGGCCGGTGATGTGCTGCCACAAGAACGGCGGATTGACCCCGAACGAGATGTTGGCGCCGTCCTCGACGACGCACTCAGCGACGTCGGTGAGGATGGTGTCGGCCCGGTACCGGGCGTACAGTTCGGCGCCCGCGAGTCCGCCCGCCACCAGCGCGATGGCGATCACGCCGAGCAGCGCGATGGTCAGCCGATTACCGCGCTTCTTTCGCGGTGCCGGACCGTCGCCCGACGCCAGCGAGGGCGGCGGCGGAGGCGGCGGGGTCCGTCGGATCTGCTGGGTGGGCTGGGCGTCGGCAGGTGACTCGGGCCTCGGGAAGCGCTGCGTCGGTCCGGCGTCGGCGCGCCGCGGTGCGCGGAGTTGATCGGTGGGCTGGTCGGGATGGCCCGGCCGGGGCAGCCGTCGCGTGGCGGGGTCTTGCGGTGGCGTTCCTCGGCGCTGCCAGTCGGGCTGACCTTGGCGATGCGGCGGCTGTGTCACCTGCGCGATTCTGCCAGCCGACGGGCCCTGTCGGCGATTGTCCGAGGCGCCGGTCTTCCATCGCCCGCCAAATTGCATTCGCGCAGGTCGCTGCTCGCATTTTCGCTGCGAGGATGCAGTCTCGTGAATTGTGCTGGACGCTACGACGAATGTGAACAGGTGACGCCGGCAGCGAAAGCGCGATAGCCTTGCCCGCACGTCGGGGTCCGGGCGCTCCTCACCGATGCCTACGGGCGCCATCAGAGAGGACAGTTTGATGACCGGACCACTGCGCCATCACGTCGTGAGGGCGCTCAGCGCCGCTGCGGCGGGTTTACTCGTCGCCGGCGGTGCGCTGACCATGGCCGGTCAGGCCGCAGCCCAACCCACGCTGCCCTACCCGCCACCTGCACCGGATGCTGAGGCTCCGCCGCCGGGGCAGCCCGTGGCGGAACCTGCGGACGCGCCGGTGGGTGTTCAGCCGCCACCACCGGTGGGCGCACCACCGGTACCCGAGATCCAGAACCCCGTATACGGACAGGGTCAGACGCCAGGCCAGTTCGGGTACCTCAGAGATCTGTGGCACACGTTTCACAGCGGTAATCCACTGGCCGCGCTGACCGCGCCCGCACCGGTCGCGCCCGGGCCACCGCCCGGAGCCGGCCCGCCCCCGCCACTGCCGCCCGGACACATCTCGCTGACGGCACCGGAATCCTCGACCGCGATGCCGGAGCTACCGCCCGGTGCCGGTCTGCCGCCCGGCCCGATCCCCCCGGAGGGGCCACTGCCCCCGGCTGGACCGCTGCCCGCGGAGGGCCCGCTGCCGCCCGCTCCCGGCGCGCCTGTATACCCACCTGTGCCGTAAGAGCGGCGGTTGACAGCGCACCCGGAAGCTGTTAGTTGCCAAATCAGCAATAATCCTTGCTGTCGCGCCATGCCCGACGCCACCATCGTAGAGTGACCACACCAACCGACACCTTCAACGACCCATCCCACATCGATTCGTACGCCGATCACGTCGCGCGAATGGTTCCCGCGTATCACGACGTGCATCGCATGGCGGGTGTCCTCATCGACGAATATGCGCCGTCCGACGCCAGGGTGTTGGTGCTCGGCGCGGGAGGTGGTCTGGAGACCAAGGCATTCGCCGAAACTCACCCGGGGTGGACGTTCGACGCCGTCGACCCGGCCGAGTCGATGCTTGACCTGGCGACGAAAATCCTTGGCCCACTTGCCGATCGCGTGCGGATGCATCACGGGTACATCGACGACGCACCCACCGGCCCCTTCGCCGCCGCGACCAGCCTGCTGACCTTTCACTTCCTCGCCCCCGACGAACGCCGTCGTACCGCCACCGAGGTGCGCCGACGACTGGCGCCCGGCGCGCCGTTCGTCGTTGCGCACCTGAGCATTCCGCAGCGCGACGATGCCGAACGAGAGTTGTGGATGAGGCGCCACGCCGCCAATCTCGTTGCCTCGGGCCTCGCGCCCGCGGATGCGGAGAAGGCATGCGCGATGATCGCCGACGCGGTTCCCGTGTTGACCCCGGAGCAGGACCGCGGGGTGCTACAGGAGTCCGGTTTCACCGGTGTCACCGAATTCTTCTCGGCGTTCACGTTTCGAGGATGGGTCGGCTACGCCTGATCAAGGGAACACGTGCCAGTCTCACAGGCCGAACTCAGCCACCGAACGCTCGAATCCCAACAGGGCGGCGACCTGCCCCGACGGGGTGACCGCTTGATGTGGTCCGTCCACCTGCGTGAACCCGACGCTCTCCAATACCCGGCGCGAGCCATGGTTTTCCGGTGCGGTCCGCGCCGTCAGATGCGTGAGTCCGGCTTCGCCCGCCAGCCGGGTGACCGCCGACAACGCCTTACGGGCCGCACCGCGACCACGCCCGTGCGAAGACAACCAGAAGCCGACTTCCGCACCGGCTTGGGCGAAGTCGAACAGCACGATGCTGCCCAGGAACATGTCGGAGGGGGCGTCCGCGATTGCCAGCACGGCGAGCGAATCGTCTTCCAGGCCTTGGGCGATGATGCCGTCGATCTGTTCACGGACGATCGCAGCGGAGTACTCGGAGATCGGCAGGTGTGCATACCGGCGAACCGCAGAGTCTTTGGTGCCTGCGGCAAAAGCCTCCGCGTCGCGGTGCCGCAGCCGACGCACGGTGACGTCGCCTTCGATCAGCGGCAGGCGATCGACGATTTTCATTCCGCCGATGATATCGACGTCACCGGACGCTGCGAGGCCGCTGAAAGTCCCCGACGGTCAGACCGTCGCTCGGGCGGCCCAGGCCGTGGCGGTCACGGTGAACGGCCCACCACCGAGTCGTTCGCGCGCCGCCGACTCGAGAACAGCACGCGCATCGTCATCGAGTCGCTGGACGTAGTCACCGGCGGGACCGACACCGTAGGTGTAGGGCACCCACCACTGCTCGAAAGTCGGGTGCACCACCTCGACCGCGACGGGTTCTTCGTCCACTTCGGGCAGGCCGGCGGCTTGGAACAGCTCAGTCAGGTGCCCCCGGCGCGCACCTGAGAGCAGTGCCTCATCCTGGGCTTCGGGGTCGTTCACGTGAACGGCGTCCCAGAACGGTGCGAGCGCGCCGGTCGGTCCGTCCCACACGCACGCCCCGACGACGCCGCCGTGCCGAGTCACGCGCGCCATCTGTGCGATGCCGAGCATGGGGTCAGTCATGAAGTGCACCACCAATTGCGCGAGAGCAGCGTCGAAAGAGGCGCTGTCGTACGGCAATTGCTCCGCGGTCCCTCGACGCACGTCGACATCCGGGCAGCGGGTGCGGATCGCATCGATGAACGATGGCGAGGGATCGATCGCCGCCACTTCTGCTCCGATCGACCTCAGGTGCGCAGTCAGTGCGCCCGGCCCGCAGCCCACGTCGAGCACCCGATCGTCCGCGCCGACCCCGGCGAATGCCACGAAGACTTTCGCAAGAGGCTCGGCATAGCGACCCATGTATCGCGCGTAGGCGTCCGCCGGGACGGCGAAACTCACGGGAAAAGGCTACGCCGCCGGCGCGTCGCCACCTAGACGTTGAAGCGGAACTCGACCACGTCGCCGTCCTGCATGACGTAGTCCTTGCCCTCGATACGCACCTTGCCCGCGGCCTTGGCGGCGGCCATCGATCCGGCCTCCACCAGGTCGTCGAACGACACGACCTCGGCCTTGATGAAGCCCTTCTCGAAGTCGGTGTGGATCACCCCGGCCGCCTTCGGCGCCGTGTCGCCCTGGTGAATCGTCCACGCCCGCGCCTCTTTCGGCCCGGCCGTCAGGTACGTCTGCAGCTTCAGCGTGTGAAAACCCGCCCGCGCCAGCGCATCCAGCCCGCGCTCGGTCTGACCGATCGACTCCAGAAGCTCGGCCGCCGATTCGTCGTCCAACTCCTGCAGTTCCGCCTCGATCTTCGCGTCGAGGAACACCGCGTCGGCCGGCGCCACCAACTCGCGAAGTTCCGACTTGCGCGCTTCGTCGGTGAGCACCGCCTCGTCGGCGTTGAAGACATACAGAAACGGTTTGGTGGTCAGCAGGTTCAACTCGCGCAGCAGCGCCGCGTCGAAGCCCGCCGCGAACAGCGTCTGACCAGCATTGAGAATCTCCTGCGCCGCGACGGCCGCCTCGTGGGTCGGACGGCGGTCCTTGTGCGTGCGCGCCTCCTTCTCCAACCGGGGCAGCGCGCGTTCCAACGTCTGCAGATCGGCGAGGATCAACTCCGTCTCGATCACCTCGATGTCGGACTTCGGATCGACGCGACCGTCGACGTGGGCCACGTCGTCGTCGGTGAATACGCGGACCACCTGGCAAATCGCGTCACTTTCGCGGATGTTGGCCAGGAACTTGTTGCCCAGCCCGGCGCCCTCGGAGGCACCCTTGACGATCCCGGCAATATCGACGAATGTGACCGTCGCATGGATGATCTTCTCCGAGCCGAAAATTCTGGCCAATTCACGCAGCCGCGGATCAGGCAGCGGCACGACCCCCTCGTTCGGTTCGATCGTCGCGAACGGGTAGTTGGCCGCCAGCACGTTGTTGCGCGTCAGCGCGTTGAAAAGCGTCGATTTGCCGACATTGGGCAACCCGACGATTCCGAGGTTCAGGCTCACAGGGACGACAGTCTAGGAGGCGAATGTGACGGGCACGCCAGCACCGCGCTGACGGCCACTTTTGACCACAGCCGGTACGGTCTACCTGTGTCAGCACAGCGTGCCCGGTCGGCAGTGACGGCCGACCAGCGCTCCGCGCATCCCAACGTCCCAGGTGTTGCCTGGTGGGGTGCTGTGCTGATCGCGGCAACGTTTACCGCGATCGGTTTCGCATTCGACGCGGGCGCGGGCAACAAGGAACTCAGCTTCGTGTTCGCCGCCACATATGTCCTCGGCTGCGTCGGGGCCGTGCTCGCGGTGCGCCAGTCCGGCATCTTCACCGCGGTCATCCAGCCGCCGCTGCTGTTGTTCGTCAGCGTGCCGACGGCATATTTCCTGTTCGCGGGGGCGAAGATCACCAGCATCCGCGACACCGTGATCAATTGCGGATATCCGCTCATCGAGCGGTTCCCGCTGATGTTCTTCACCTCGGCGTTCGTTCTGTTTCTCGGGCTGATCCGCTGGTACCAGGCCGCCGCGGCGCGCCGGGCCGCGCCCCGCTCGGCGGGCCGGGAGGCCAGGCAACCCAGAGAACCGAAGGCGTCGAGTGGGCTGGCCTCTGCGGTGAGCGCCAAGGTGGCGGCACTGCTGGCCCGTGACGTTGATGAAGAAGACGCAGAAGAAATCGCCGAGCCCCCGCGCCGACGCCGGGCCCGGGAGACGCCACCGCGCAAGCCGGCCAGACGGGCCGCACCGGCGCCGTCGCGATCGCGACACACCCGCCCACCCGAGACCGAGATCATCGAACCGGTGGCCGAGCGTCCGCGTCGGGCCCGCACCACCCGGCGCTCCGATTTGCCGCCGGTGCCGCCGCCCGAACCGCGCCGCAGGCCGCGGCCGCCCGCTTCCGGCCGCAGGGCCGCGCCGCCTCCGACCGAACGCCGCACCTACGACCGCCCCGAGCGCAGGCGTCGTTACGACGACTACCAACCGCTGGAACCCCACGGCCGCAACGGCAACGGCACCCATCACCCGGTCTCGCGGGTGCGCTACCGCGGCGCCGAAGACGCCGCCGACAGCCGGGTGGACTACCGGCCGCGTCCACGGGCACCGCGCAGTTGGGAAGCCGACAGCTGGGAATACGACGTCTGATCGCCGGGCGGCCGGCCGTCAGGTACGCGCGGGCCGAATCTCTCGTGGCAGCGCGAAGACCAGAGTCTCGTTCGCCGTGGTGACGGGCTGAACCATGTCGAAGCCGAAATCGGCGAGCCGCTCGAGCACCCCGCGGACCAGGATCTCGGGGACCGACGCGCCGGAGGTGACGCCGACCGTGGTCACCCCCTCCAGCCAGGCCGGGTCGATGTCGTCGGCGTAGTCGACCAGGTGTGCGGTGTCCGAACCGGCGTTCAGCGCCACCTCGACCAGCCGCACCGAGTTCGACGAGTTACGCGAACCGACCACGATCACCAGTTCACATTCCGGGGCCATCGCCTTGACCGCGACCTGGCGGTTCTGGGTGGCGTAGCAGATGTCGTCGCTGGGCGGGTCCTGCAGCTTCGGGAAGCGCTCCCGCAGCCGATGCACGGTCTCCATCGTCTCGTCGACGCTCAGCGTGGTCTGTGACAGCCAGATCACCTTGTTCTCGTCGCGCACGGTGACGTTGTCCACGGAATGGGGTCCGTCCACGAGTTGCACGTGGTCGGGCGCCTCCCCCGCGGTGCCGATGACCTCCTCGTGGCCCTCATGGCCGATCAACAGAATGTCGTAGTCGTCACGAGCGAACCGCTTGGCCTCGTTGTGGACCTTGGTGACCAGCGGACAGGTGGCGTCGATGACCCGCAGATTGCGCTCGGCGGCCGACTGGTGCACCGTCGGCGCCACGCCGTGCGCGGAGAACACCACGATCGCACCTTCTGGCACCTCGTCGGTCTCGTCGACGAACACCGCGCCGGCCTTGGCCAGGGTCTCGACCACGTGCCGGTTGTGGACGATCTCGTGCCGCACGTAGACCGGGGCGCCGTGCTTTTCCAGCGCACGCTCGACGGTCTCCACCGCGCGGTCGACGCCGGCGCAGTAACCGCGCGGCTCGGCGAGCAGGACGCGCCTGCTGGTGCTCGTTCCCGTGTCGCTGCGCTGCGGCACTCCGAGGACGCCACCGGCAACCGAGCTCGACACACCCGGGATCCCCATGTTGACTGTCGACGGCATGGGTCCCAGGGTACGCATCGGTGGCCTTTCCGGACCAACCGAGCGGCCCGCCGTAGGCTGGGGGCCATGGCCAACGCACCGTACGGGGTCCGGCTGCTGGTGGGCGCGGCAGTCACCGCGATCGAGGAGACCCGCAAACTTCCGCAGACCGTCCTCATGTATCCGATGACCGTAGTGAGCCAGCTCGCGCACCTGGTGATGAAGATGCAGCAGGATGTGGCCGACATGGTCATCAAGGGCGACGAGACCCTGGAGTCGATGTTCCCGCCCAAAGACGAACAGCCCGAGTGGGCCACCTTCGACGAGGACCTCGGCGACGACTCCCCCTCGCCCGGGGCTGCGGCGGGCGTCGACGGGGAACGCCTGACCGAGGGCCGCTTCGCACTATTCACCGGTGGGGAGCCCGAAACGTCGGCCGAGCGGGTGCGCAACGACGCCGCGAGCGTCGCGACCGCAGAAGTGCCCGAGATCGTCGCCGAGCTGGATTACGAGTCGCTCACCCTGGCCCAGCTGCGGGCGCGACTGGCCACCCTCAAGATCGCCGATCTGGAGGCGCTGCTGGCCTACGAGGAGACCACCAAGGCACGCGCACCGTTCCAGACGCTGCTGGCCAACAGGATCACCCGCGCATCCGCGAAGTGACCCCGGCGGGCGCAGAAGATGACTGACCCCGAGCCGGGCAAGTCACCCGAGAACCCCTGGCCGGTGCGCGCCGTGGCGACCCGACTCGCCAAGTACATCGACCGGCTCGGCACGGTCTGGATCGAAGGTCAGCTCACCGAACTCAAGCTGCGCCAGAACACCGCGTGGATGGTGCTGCGCGACCCCGCCGCGGACATGTCGCTGTCGGTGAGCTGCCCGCGCGACCTCGTCGCCAACGCCCCGGTGCCGCTGACCGAAGGCACCCAGGTGCTGATGCACGGAAAGCCGCAGTTCTACACCCGCAACGGCTCGTTCAGCCTGCGGGTCAACGAGATTCGCGCGGTCGGCATCGGCGAACTGCTTGCCCGCATCGAGCGGTTGCGCCGCCTGCTCGACGCCGAAGGCCTGTTCGACCCGCGGCTGAAACGCCCGGTTCCCTTCCTGCCCGGCACCGTGGGGCTGATCACCGGCCGGGCGTCCGCGGCCGAACGCGACGTCGTCTCGGTGGCGGCCCGGCGTTGGCCCGCAGTGCGTTTCGAGGTTCGCCACACCGTCGTGCAGGGCCCCAATACGGTGGCCCAGGTTGTCGAGGCGCTGCGCGAACTCGACGCCCACGCCGACGTCGAGGTCATCGTGATCGCCCGCGGCGGGGGCAGCGTCGAGGATCTGCTGCCCTTCTCCGACGAGACGCTGTGCCGGGAGATCGCCAAGTGCACTACGCCGGTGGTCAGCGCCATCGGCCATGAGCCCGACAATCCGCTGTGCGATCTGGTGGCCGATCTGCGCGCGGCCACCCCGACCGACGCCGCCAAGCGCATCGTGCCCGACGCCGCCGCCGAACAGGCGTTGATCACCGAGCTGTGCCGTCGCGGCGGCCGCGCGTTGCGCAACTGGGTGCATCGCGAACAGCACACGCTCGACCAACTGCGCAGCAGGCCGGTGCTGGCGCAACCGCTGGCGGCACTGACCGCGCGCGCAGAGGAGATCCACCGCGCTCGCGCCGCCGTGCGCCGCGACATCACCCGGTTGGTGGGCGTCGAGTCCGACCGGGTCGGGCACCTGTCGGCGCGCCTGTCCACGCTGGGGCCCGCGGCGACGCTGGCCCGCGGATACGCCGTGGTCCAGACGATGCCGAGCGCGGCAGTGCTGCGCACGACGGCCGACGCACCGCCGGGTGCCCGGCTGCGGGTTCGAGTGGCCGACGGGGCCATCGCCGCCGTCAGCGAGGGGTCAGAAGGGACAATGGAATGAAGCCCATTAGTGAATTGGGGTACGAAGAAGCGCGCGATGAACTGATCGCGGTCGTACAGCAACTCGAACACGGCGGATTGGACCTCGATGCGTCGCTGAAGCTATGGGAACGGGGCGAAGAGCTCGCTAAACGATGCGAGGAACACTTAGCTGGAGCCCGCCAACGCATCGAGAAGGTGCTGGCCGCCGAGGACGCTGACGAAGGTTGACTTCGAAAAGATTTTTCACATTGGGGGTCGAAACTGTAACACGTTTCAGTTAGTCTCACCGGCATGGCTCCTCCCGTTTGCGCTGACCTGGGGCGCGTGCTTGTCACCGGCGGCTCCGGGTTCGTCGGCGCCAATCTGGTCACCGAACTGCTCAACCGCGGACACCACGTCCGCTCCTTCGACCGCGCCCCCTCCCCGCTGCCCGCGCATCCGCGCCTGGAGGTCCTCGAGGGCGACATCTGCGATGCCGACACGGTGGCGGCCGCCGTCACCGGCGTGGACACCGTGTTCCACACCGCGGCCATCATCGACCTGATGGGCGGGGCATCGGTCACCGAGGAGTACCGGCGACGCAGTTTCGCGGTCAACGTCACCGGAACCGAGAACCTGGTGCACGCCGCACAGGCCGCGGGGGTCAGACGGTTCGTCTACACCGCGTCCAACAGCGTGGTCATGGGCGGTGAACGGATCGCCGGCGGAGACGAGACACTGCCCTACACAAAGCGTTTCAACGACCTCTACACCGAGACCAAGGTGTCCGCCGAAAAGTTCGTCCTTGCGCAGAACGGCTCACCGAACGGCAACGACGGGCTGCTGACCTGTTCGATCCGGCCCAGCGGCATCTGGGGCCGCGGCGATCAGACCATGTTTCGCAAGGTCTTCGAGAGCGTGCTGGCCGGCCACGTCAAGGTGTTGGTCGGCGGCAAGAACGTCAAACTCGACAATTCCTACGTACACAACCTGATTCACGGGTTCATCCTGGCCGCGCAGCACCTGGTTCCCGGCGGCACCGCGCCCGGTCAGGCGTACTTCATCAACGACGGCGAACCGATCAACATGTTCGAGTTCTCCCGCCCGGTCGTGGAGGCATGCGGACAGCGCTACCCGAAGGTCCGGGTGCCGGGCCGGCTGGTGTGGCTGGCCATGACGGTCTGGCAGTGGCTGCACTTCCGCTTCGGCCTGCCCAAGCCGATGATCGAACCGCTTGGCGTGGAGCGGCTTTACCTCGACAACTACTTCTCCATCGCCAAGGCGCACCGTGACCTCGGCTACCAACCCGTGTTCACCACCGAGCAGGCGATGGCCGAGTGCCTGCCCTATTACGTCGAGCTGTTCGAGCAGATGAAGAGCGAGGCCGGACAGCCGGCGGTGGGCCAACTGGCCGGTTAGGCGCACAGTTTCGCGGCAGCAGACAGCAGCGCCTCTGCGGCTCAGCCGGATTCGGCGATCCTCTTGATCGCCGCGAGCGTCGCGGGGATGCCGGTCTGGGCGTTCTCGCGACGCAGGGCGATCTGGGCGTCGGCCTGGTCGCCGTAGTGCTCGCGGAAACCGGCCACGCCCTTGGGCCGCAGCTCCCAGTTTTCGGTGAGTAGGGTTCCGCCGTCCACCGGCTCAAGGGTGTAACCCCAGTACACCCAGCCGTTGTTGACCTCCCACGCGAACTCGCGGCCGGGCTCGGCGGCCACCACCTGCGAACGCGTCTCCCAGCTCCGCCCAGGTGTCTCGTTGCGTCCGGTGAACCAGGCGCCCACCCGCGGGCCCGCACCCTCATCCCACCAGCAGGCTTTGCAGATCGGACTCCATTCACCGGTTCTGGTCACGTCCGACACCAATGCGTACAACTCGTCGGGCGGCACCGCCACCCGGATCGACTCGGACATCTTCAAATCCGCCACGGGTCCAGTCTGCCAAAGCGCTAAGTTGGGACGCATTGCAACCAGCCGTCGAAGGGTCGATTCAATGAGCAGCGCGCGGATAGCGATCGTCATCGGCGCAGCCTCCGGGATCGGCTGGGCCAGTGCCACGGCGTTGGCCGCCGACGGCTGCCAGGTCACCATCGCCGACCTCAATGCCGACGGGGCACGCGCGCGGGCCGCCGAGTTGGGTGACCCGCACTGCGCCGCGCACGTCGACGTCACCGACGAGGCCACGGTACAACGGCTTTTCGACGACGCGGGCCCGGTCGACGTCGTGGTCAACTGCGCGGGCTTTTCCAACGTCGGCCCGATCACCGACATGCCCGTCGCGGATTTTCGCGCCGTCGTCGACGTCTGCCTCACCGGCGCGTTCATCGTCACCAAAATCGCTGGCAGGCAGTTGCGCGACGGCGGCGCCCTGGTGTCGATCAGCTCGCTCAACGCGCGCCAACCCGCCGCGGGAATGAGCGCCTACTGTGCGGCCAAGGCCGGGCTGTCGATGCTTACCCAGGTCGCGGCCCTGGAACTGGGTGAGCGCGGTATCAGGGTCAACGCGATCGCTCCCGGTTTCGTGCACACCCCGCTGACCGCGCCCGCCGCCGCGGTGCCCGGCGTGGTCGAGGACTACGTCGAGAACACCGCGCTCGGTCGTGCCGGTACCCCGGAGGACATCGCCGAAGCGGTGCGCTATCTGTGTTCGCCGCGATCCTCCTGGCTGACCGGCGAAGTGCTCGACCTCAACGGCGGGGCGCACCTGAAGAAATATCCCGACATAATCGGACATGTCATGAAGCTTGCCGCGCAATGAGTTTCGCAGGTAAACAGGCGATCGTCACCGGCGCCGGCTCGGGTATCGGCGCAGCCCTGTGCCGCGCGCTGGTGGATGCGGGCGCACACGTCGTGTGCACCGACGTCGACGGGAGTGCCGCGGCCGCAACCGCCGCCGGACTGGGCGCCAGTGCGCGCGCCGCCACCCTCGACGTCACCGACGCGCCGGCCGTGCAGGCCGCCGTCGACGAGGTGGTGAACCGTGCCGGCCGACTGGACCTGATGTTCAACAACGCCGGAATCGTCTGGGGTGGCGACACCGAACTGCTGACGCTCGAGCAGTGGAACGCGATCATCGACGTCAACATCCGCGGGGTGGTGCACGGCGTGGCCGCCGCCTATCCGCAGATGCTGCGGCAAGGACACGGCCACATCGTCAACACCGCCTCGATGGCCGGGCTGACCGCGGCCGGGCAGGTGACCAGTTACGTGATGACCAAACACGCGGTGGTCGGAATGTCGCTGGCGCTGCGGTCGGAGGCCGTGCCACGCGGCATCGGGGTGCTCGCGGTGTGTCCGGCCGCGGTGGAGACCCCGATCCTGGACAAGGGCGCGATCGGCGGCTTCGTCGGCCGCGACTACTTCCTGCAGGCCCAGGGCGGAAAGCCCTATGACGCCGACCGGTTGGCGCGCGACATCCTGCGCGCCGTCGAGAAGAACCGGCCGCTGCTGGTGAAACCCCGTGTGGCGCACGCCCAGTGGCTGTTCGCCAGGCTGGCCCCGACGCTGATGAACCGTATGTCGATGCGGTTCATCGCCGGCCAACGCGCCAAGCAGAAAGCCAACGCGCGGTGAACGAATTCACCGACACCCAGAAGCGCGCGCTGGCCGTCGCGACAGTCATCGCCATCGGTTTCGGCGCCTACTTTTTGCGCAACTACTTCGTGCTCATCGTGGTCGCCGCGGTGGTGGCCTACCTGTTCACCCCGCTCTACCGGTGGTTCAACAAGCGGATGAACACCGGACTTTCGGCGACGCTGACGATCCTGGCGGCGTTCGCGGCCGTGATTGTGCCCCTCGGACTCTTCGTGCTGCTGGCGGTCGTGCAGATCACCACGATGGTCGAACGGGTCACCGAGTGGGTGGGCCGCACCGACCTGTCGGCGCTGGGCGATCAGACGCTGCGCCTGGTCAACGATGTGCTGCACCGGATCCCGTTCGTCGACGTGACGGTCACCCCCGACTCGCTGCGCGATTCGTTGGCCACGGTCGCCCAGGAGGTCGGCAAATGGCTGCTGGGGCTGCTACAGGGCGCGGCGGGCGGTGCCGTCGGCGCGATCACCGCCGCGATCCTGTTCGTGTACGTGTTCATCTCGCTGTTGACCAACCGCGACCGGGTGCTTCTGCTCATCCGCCGGATCAACCCGCTCGGCGAGGACATCACCGACCTCTACATGGCCAAGATGGGCGCGATGGTGCGGGGCACCGTCTTGGGACAGTTCGTCATCGCGCTGTGTCAGGGCGTGGCCGGCGCGGCGTCGATCTTCATCGCCGGATTCCACCAGGGTTTCTTCCTTTTCGCGGTGTTGCTCTCGGCGCTGTCGGTCATCCCCCTTGGCGGCGGCATCGTGACGATCCCGTTCGGTATCGGGATGATCCTGTTCGGCAACATCTACGGCGGTGTGTTCGTCATCCTGTTCCACCTGATCGTGGTGACCAACATCGACAACTTCCTGCGGCCGATCCTGGTACCGCGCCAAGCCCGTCTGGACGCGGCGCTGATGCTGCTGGCCGTATTCGCCGGGATCGCGATGTTCGGCGCCTGGGGCATCGTGATCGGCCCGGTGCTGATGATCCTCATCGTCACGACGATCAGCGTCTACCTGGAGGTGTACCGGGGCGTGCCGATGGAAAGGTTCGACGACGAGGACGACAGACCCAAGCGGCGAAACCCGTTCTGGTGGCTGGGTCGTCGGCTCAAACGCGCACGCGAAAAACCGCCGCCGCCGACGGAGCAGCCGGCTACGTCAGACGCTCAGTGAGGAACTCCACCACCCGTTTGCGCGCCTCGTAGGCGGGGTGGGTCTCGCGCTCGCGCACCTCCAGCGTCAACACGGAATGCGCCATCTTGGCGAATCCGTGCTCATTGCCCTTCTTCGAGTCGATCTCGATGACCTCGAACGCGTCGCCGAGGCGGTCCTTGAGCGTCTTGAACCGTTGCGCGGGCACCAACGGGTCCTCGCTGAACCGCAGGCCCAACGCGCACAGGCCGTCGTCGGCGGCGCGGCGCTCGACGATCTTGAGTTCGGCCTCCGACAACCCGGGGTCGCGGCGCTGTTTCGGGGTCAGCGGCAGCGGCAGCGAGGGCTGGCTGAGCACGGGCGCCAGCACGCTGTCGTCGACCGCGGCGGCCAACGCGAAACCGCCCGTGAAGCACTGACCGATCACGCCGACGCCCTTCCCGGGAGTCCGCTCGTTGAGATCGCGGGCCAACGCGCGCAGGTAGTGCGCCACCGGGCGGTCGGAGTTGGTGGCGAACGCGGCGAACTCCCGTGCCACGCACCCACGCAACATGGTCGACACCGCACCCGGGCGCATCGCGGCCGCCCCCGGCACCCCGAACAGCGACGGGGCGGCGACGGTGAACCCGTTGTCCACCAGATGGTTGCCCAGCGCCAGCACCCCGGGATGCAGGCCCGGCATCTCCGGGATCAGCACCACGCCGGGGCCCTCGCCCTTGCGGTACACGTCGTAGGTGTAGCCGGCCGCCGAGAACGGCGCGGCGACCCACCCACTCAGGTCGGCTTCCGGAGCCGTCTGGCCGGCGACATTGGGGTCTGGCGCGGTCATGGCATCTCCTCGTGGTCGGGTGAGCTGCTAGCGGGCCGGTAGCGGCGGCGCGCTCTGGGTCGCCGCCGCCAGGGTACGAAACTCCTCGGTGTCGGCGGCGCCGGTGATCGCGACCTGCGCGGCGCCGGCCGGACTTCCCAGCCGGGTCGTCCACACCGGCTCCGCGGGCTTCTCGCCCGAGTCGCCGCCCTGGTACACCACCCAGTTCACGCCGTCGACATCGGCGACACCGGTCGGATAAGCGGTGGGGTCGATGGAGCCGACCAGCTTGTCCTCGTCGGCGTTGCTCTGGGTCAGGCTGACGTACATGCCCGTCGGCGCCAGATAGCCGACGGTGGAGCTGACCGCGCGGACCCGCTGCTGCGACGCCGGGTCGGTGCGACCGGCCTCGATGCCCTTGCGACTGCCGGAGTTCGACTGCCACCCGTCGGGCAGCTGCGGCAGCCGGATCGGGATCTTGAGCGCGTCGGCGTCGGCCTGTAGCGCGGCCGGAGCGTCGTAGGACGGCACCGGGCCCGGACCGGGGCCGCCGGCCTGAAACGAGCACGTGCCCAGCACCCCGGCCAGCACGACGCAGGCCAGCACCAACGGGGCCATCGACCAGAACATGTCGCGGCCGTCCTGCAGAAGCCGGGGCTTCGCAGGCTTGGGCGCCGGCGGCGGCTGCGTACTCATAGCCGCCAGTATCCCAGCTCCCGATAGTGGACCCGCTAATGGGAGAATCTGGGCCATGAGCCGTGTCCGTGGTGAAGCCCCAGATCGAAATCTGGCCCTTGAGCTGGTACGAGTCACAGAAGCAGGCGCCATGGCCGCGGGCCGTTGGGTCGGCCGCGGCGACAAGGAGGGTGGCGACGGCGCCGCCGTCGACGCCATGCGTTCGCTGGTCAACACGGTGTCGATGCGCGGTGTGGTGGTCATCGGTGAGGGCGAGAAGGACAACGCCCCGATGCTCTACAACGGCGAAGAGGTAGGCAACGGCGACGGCCCGGAGTGCGACTTCGCCGTGGACCCCATCGACGGCACCACGCTGATGAGCAAGGGCCGTCCAGACGCGATCTCGGTGCTGGCGGTCTCCGATCGCGGCACCATGTTCGACCCGTCGGCGGTGTTCTACATGAACAAGATCGCCGTCGGGCCCGATGCCGTCGACGCCATCGACATCACCGCCCCGATCGGCGAGAACATCCGCCGGGTGGCCAAGGCCAAAGCCGTGTCGGTGTCGGACCTGACGGTGTGCATCCTGGACCGGCCGCGCCACCAGGAATTGATCGCCGAGGTGCGCGAGGCGGGCGCTCGCTGCCGGTTGATCACCGACGGCGACGTGGCCGGCGCGATCTCGACGTGCCGCCCCAACACCAGCACCGACATCCTGGTCGGCATCGGCGGTACCCCCGAGGGCATCATCGCCGCGGCCGCGATCCGCTGCATGGGCGGTGCGATCCAGGGTCAGCTGGCGCCCAAGGACGACGAGGAGCGTCAGAAGGCCATCGACCGCGGCCACGACATCGACCGGGTGCTGACCACCGAGGACCTGGTCTCCGGTGACAACGTGTTCTTCGCCGCGACGGGTGTCACCGACGGCGACCTGCTCAAGGGGGTGCACTTCTACAGCGGCGGGTGCACCACGCAGTCGATCGTGATGCGCTCGAAGTCGGGCACGGTCCGGATGATCGAGGCCTACCACCGGTTGGCCAAGCTCAACGAATACTCCGCGATCGACTTCACCGGCGACGCCAACGCCATCTACCCCCTGCCGTGACCACTCCCGACCAAGAAGGGCATTCATGAGCGTCGACTCCACCGACAGCCACGCCGAGTTCCGCATCGAGCACGACACCATGGGCGAAGTCCGGGTGCCGATCAACGCGCTGTGGCGCGCGCAGACCCAACGGGCCGTGGAGAACTTCCCGATCTCCGGCCGCGGGCTCGAACGCGCCCAGATCCGGGCGCTCGGCCTGCTCAAGGGCGCGTGCGCGCAGGTGAACAAGGACCTTGGCCTGCTCGACGGGGACAAGGCCGACGCCATCATCGCCGCGGCCGGTGAGATCGCCGACGGCCGCCACGACGACCAGTTCCCCATCGACGTGTTCCAGACCGGCTCGGGCACCAGCTCGAACATGAACACCAACGAGGTGATCGCCGGCATCGCCGCGCGCAACGGCGTCACGGTGCACCCCAACGACGACGTCAACATGTCGCAGTCGTCGAACGACACGTTCCCCACCGCCACCCATGTCGCGGCCACCGAAGCCGCAGTGCGCCATCTGATCCCGGCGTTGGAGGTGCTGCACGACTCGTTGCAGTCCAAGGCCGACCAGTGGCGCACCGTGGTCAAGTCCGGACGCACCCACCTGATGGACGCCGTGCCGGTGACGCTGGGCCAGGAGTTCTCCGGTTTCGCCCGCCAGATCGAGGCGAGCATCGAGCGGGTGAAGGCCACGCTGCCGCGGCTGGGCGAACTGGCCATCGGTGGCACCGCGGTGGGCACCGGCCTCAACGCACCAGACGATTTCGACGAGCGGGTGGTCGCGGTGCTGACCGAGCAGACCGGTCTGGCCGAACTGCGGGTGGCCGCCAACCACTTCGAGGCCCAAGCCGCCCGCGACGGGCTGGTGGAGGCCTCCGGCGCGCTGCGAACGATCGCGGTGTCGCTGACCAAGATCGCCAACGACATCCGGTGGATGGGTTCGGGGCCGCTGACCGGGCTGGCCGAGATTCAGTTGCCCGATCTGCAGCCGGGCAGCTCGATCATGCCGGGCAAGGTCAATCCCGTTATCCCCGAAGCGATCACCCAGGTCGCCGCGCAGGTGATCGGCAACGACGCCGCGATCGCCTGGGGCGGGGCGTCCGGAGCATTCGAGCTCAACGTGTACATCCCGATGATGGCGCGCAACCTGCTCGAGTCGTTCAAGATCCTGACCAACTCCGCGAAACTGTTCGCCGAGAAGTGCGTCGACGGGCTGGTGGCCAACGAGGAGCGGCTCCGCGAACTGGCCGAGTCCTCACCGTCGATCGTGACGCCGCTGAACTCGGCGATCGGCTACGAGGAGGCGGCGGCGGTGGCCAAGCAGGCGCTCAAGGAGAAGAAGACCATCCGCCAGACCGTCATCGACCGTGGCCTGATCGGTGACAAGCTCTCGCTCGAGGAGCTGGATAAGCGGTTGGATGTGTTGGCGATGGCAAAGGTCAGGGACGACAAGAGATGAGCATCAAGCCTCGACTGAGCGCTTGCGAGACGCATTAACGCGCGCTGACCGCCATGTCCGCAGGCCTCGCAAGTCGACCTAGGGAACAGGCCGCGGTAGCCGAGTTCCTCGACACCGCGGTGCGCGGACCGTCGGCGTTGTTGATCGAGGGCGTCGCGGGCATCGGCAAGACGACCCTGTGGCTGGCGACCCTCGACGAGGCCCGGGCCCGCGGCTTTCAGGTGCTGTCGACCCGCGCTGCGGAGGCCGAATCCGTGCTCGCCTACGGCGCACTGGCCGACATGCTCTGCGGTGTCGACCCCGCGGCGGTGGGTGAATTGCCGAAACCCCAACGGGCGGCGATGCAGCAGATGCTGGCGGCAGGCACCAGTTCCGGACCCCCGACCGACCAACGCGCCGTCGCCGCGGCGTTCCTGTCGATCGTCCAGGGATTCGCCGCCGACGGCCCGGTCCTGCTCGCCGTCGACGACCTGCAGTGGTTGGACCCGTCCAGCGCCCACGTGCTCGGCTATGCGGCCAGGAGGCTGTCCGGGCCGGTCGGGGTTCTGGGCGCCGTGCGCACCGACGACGAGGGCGGTGACACCGTGTCGTGGTTGCAGTTGCGCCGCCCGGACGCCGTGCACCGAATCGCGATGCGGCCGCTGTCCTCGCGCGCGCTGCTCACCGTGGTCGCCGAACGCCTCGGCAGGCCGGTTTCCCGGACGAAGATGGCCCGGATCCTCGAGGTCTCTGGCGGAAACCCCTTCTACGCGATCGAACTGGCGCGAGCGGCCGAGACGAGCAGCGACGGACTGCTGCCGAACTCGCTGGCAGAGTTGGTCCGCGCCCGAATCGAGGGCCTCGGGCCCGAGGTACAGGAAGCCTTGCTGGCCGCGGCCTGCCTCGCCACCCCCTCGGTCGAGCTGGTCGAAGACGCCCTGGGTTCCGGTCACGACCGGGTGGTCGAAAGCCTCGAGGCCGCCGAGCATCAAGGCGTGATCGCCATCGAGGGCAACCGGGTCCGGTTCACCCATCCGCTGCTGGCCGCGGGCGTCTACACCAACGCCTCCGAGACGCAGCGCCGGTCGATGCACCGTCGCCTCGCCGACGTCGTCGACGAAACCGAGTTGCGGGCACGGCATCTGGCGCTGGCTGCCACCGAGGGTGACCCGCAGACCGTGCAGGCCTTGGACGAAGCCGCCATCGGCGCCCACACGCGGGGCGCTCCGGTCGCCGCCGCCGAGCTGCTCGAACTGGCGATCGGGCTCGGCGGTGACACCGATGAGCGCCGAATTCGGTTGGCCATCCACACCTTTGACGGTGGTGACCCCGGTCGAGCGCGGACCCTGCTGGAACAGGTCATCGCGGGCCTTTCGCCGGGACCTCTTCGCGCCGAAGCCCTCTACCTGCTGGCGGTGGTGCAGTTCATCGACGACGGATATCTCGAGGCGTCCGAGCTGTTGCGCCAGGCCGTCGACGAGGACGCGGCCGCGGGCCCGACCCAGGTACGGATGCTGACCACGTTGGCGTTCGCGCTGTACATGATCGGAGATTCAGCCACCGCCTGGCGTCGCGCCGAAGAGGCCGTGGCGGAGGCAGAACGGCTCGGCGACCCCGGGCTGCTGAGCCAGGCTCTCGGGGTGCGCGTCACGATGCAGTTCTTCACCGGGGGCGGGATCGACGAGCCGAGCCTGCGACGGGCCCTCGAACTCGAGGACCGCGACTCGTTCACACCGGTCATGCTGCGGCCCAGCGTCGAACACGCGCTGATTCTGTCCTGCACCGGCGACCTGGACACGTCCTACGACCTGATGCGCTCGATCGAGCGCGACTGCATCGACGGCGGCGAGGAAGGCGAACTGGTATTCGTCGACTTCTACGTGGCGTTGAACCGGATCTGGCGGGCAGATCTGGCCGAAGCCCGACGCCAAGCCCACGGGGTGACCGAACTGGCCCGCCACCTCGGCGGCGGGTTTCCCGCCATGCTGAGCCTGGTCCTGCAGGCCTGGATCGCGGTCTACGACGGCTCCGAGGACGAAGCCCGCCTGGCCGTCTCGGACGCGATCGACGCCTGTAAACGCAGCGGCACGTTGTGGCACGAGGAATCGACGATCACCGCGCTGGGCTTCCTGGAGGTGTCCCTGGGCAATCACACCGCCGCGGTGAGCGCATTGGCGCCCTTGATGTCGCGCCATGTGCCGGAGTCCACCGAGATATCGGCGGCCGCCTACCTGCCCGACGCGGTCGAGGCGCTCGTCGCGTTGGACCGGTGGGCCGAGGCCGAACCCTTTGTCGACGCCCTGGAACGCAACGGACGCAGGCTGAACCGGGCCTGGATGCTGGCCGTCGGCGCACGTGGCCGGGCGATGGTGCACGCCGCGCAAGGCCACCTCGACGAGGCGATCGACGCGGCCACCCAGGCGATGGCACACCACGACGAGGTGCCCATGCCGTTCGAGCGGGCACGCACCGAGCTACTACTGGGGCAGCTACAGCAGCGACGGCGCGAGCCCGCCGCGGAGGCGTCGCTGCGCAACACGTTGGCGGTCTTCGACCAGCTGCGCATCCCGCTGTGGGCGAAGCGCGCCCGCGAGCACCTGTCCGGCGCGGGTGCCACCGCGCAGCCGTCGGCCGAACTGACGACCATCGAGCAGCGGGTGGCGGACCTGGCCGCGTCGGGGCTGACCAACAAGGATGTCGCCGAGGCCCTCTTTGTCAGCGCGAAGACGGTGGAGGCCGCGTTGGCGCGGGTCTACCGCAAGCTGGGCATCCAGTCCCGTGCCCAGCTGGGCAGGGCAATGCGTGAAACCGGCGGTTAGCGGGTACCTCCGACGTTGCCGCCAACCGGCGGTGGCGACAAAACGGGGAAAGTTTGTCGTACGCAGCTATTAGCTGACATTCTTTTTGGTATGTCAGAGGCGGGGATGCCTGGGGTCAACACGGTGAATCAGCCGGTGCGAGACCGCACGGTCGATGCGTTCCTCGACTCGGCCACCGCCGGACCGTCTGCGTTGCTCATCGAGGGTGAACCCGGCATCGGCAAAACCACGCTGTGGTTAGCTGCGGTGGACCGGGCAGCGAGCAGACGCTTTCGTGTGCTGTCCGCGCGCGCGGCGGTCACCGAATCCGTGCTCGCCTACACCACGCTCGCCGATCTGCTCGACGAGGTCGACGCGTCTGCCTGGGCGGACCTGCCGGCACCCCAGCTGCTGGCCGTAGACCAGGTGCTGCTGCGTGCCGAGGACGATGTGGTCACCGATCAGCGCACCGTGGCCGCCGCGTTCCTGTCGGTGTTCGAACGGCTTGCCGAGGTGGGCCCGTTGCTGCTGGCGATCGACGACCTGCAGTGGGTGGACCCGTCCAGCATGCATGTGCTCGCGTTCGCCGCTCGCAGGCTGACCGGCCCCGTGGGCATCCTGGCCAGCGTGCGCACCGAAAGGACCGAGGGCGCGGGTGCCTCGTGGCTGCAGTTGCCACGACCCGAGGCGATCAACCGGATTCGACTGAGTCCGTTGACGATACAAGATCTGCACGCGGTGATATCGACACGGCTGCGACGGCCGTTCTCGCGCCCGACCGTACACCGCATTCATGCGGTGTCCGGCGGAAACCCGTTCTATGCAATCGAATTGGCCCGGGCCATCGACGAGCGCACACCCGGCACCGATGCCTCACTCCCCCGCACCCTGACCGATGTCGTGCAGTCGCGCATCGGCGGCCTCAACGCCGACGTCCACGATGCCCTGCTGGCCGCATCGTGCATTGCGGCGCCGACGGTCGAGATGGTGTCGCGCGCCACCAGCATCGCCGACGACGACCTGGTCGAACTGCTGGAAACCGCCGAGAGCGACGGCATCATCGCCATCGACGGCAACCGGATCCAGTTCGCCCATCCGTTGTTGGCCAGGGGCGTCTACACCGAGGCCGCGCCGAGCAAGCGGCGAGGGATCCACCGGCGGCTCGCCGACCTCGTCGACGAGCCCGAGCTTCGGGCCAGACACCTTGCGTTGGCGGCCACCAGCGGCGATCACGCCACGATTCGGGCCCTCGATCAGGCGGCCGAATCCGCACGTGTCCGCGGAGCGTCGGCCGCCGCCGCCGAATTGATCGACCTGGCGATCGGGCTGGGCGGCGACACCCCCGAGCGGCGGATGCACTCGGCGCTGCACCACTTCGACGCGGGCAACCGCGAACGCGCGGCCACGCTACTCGAGGACACGATCACTCGACTCGACGCAGGTGAATTGCGCGCAGAAGCGTTGAGCCGCTTGGCGATAGTGCGGCTCTACGGAGAGGGTTTCCGCGAGGCCACCCGCCTCATGCAGCGGGCGCTGGCCGACACGCCCGAGGACAGCCCGCTGCGGGTGCTTGTCCTGATCACGTTGGCCTACTGCCTGCACCACTGCGGCCAGACGCCGGACGGCCTGCAGACCTCCGAGCAGGCGGTCTGTGACGCCGAGCGGTCCGGACAGCCCCACCTGCTGGCGATGGCGCTCGGCATGCGCACGATGCTGCGCTTCCTGTCCGGCCACGGTCGCGACGACGACAGCCTGTCGCGGGCACTCGAGCTGGAGGACCCGCAGGCGTTCACCCCCTTGGTATTTCGGCCCAGCGTCCAAAGAGCCCTGCTGCTGGAGTGGTCCGGCGACCTTGATCTCGCCAGCGAGGCACTGGAGACGATCCGGCGCCGGTGCCTGGAGGAAGGCGAAGAGGGCGAGTCGGTCTTCTTGGCCCAGCATGTGGCGACCAGTGCCGTGTGGCGCGGCGACTTCGTCAACGCGGGCCTGGTCACCGAAGACACCCTCGAGCACGCCCGTCAGCTCGGCGGCAGCACTCCGCTGTTCATCGCCAACAGCATGCGTGCTCGCCTCGCCGCCTTTGCGGGGCGCGAGGCCGAAGTGCGCGAGGCAACCGCGGAGGCGCTCGAAATCAGCAGGCGCACAGGGACATTACAGATGGCTGAGCGGGTCTTGGCCACACTCGCATTTCTGGAATTGTCGCTGGGCAACTATGAGGAGGCGTTGAGCACGCTGGCCCCGCTGCTCTCGAAGTTCGACTCCGCGTCCACACCCACCGAGTTGGCCGTCGCCGCGCATCTGCCTGACGCCGTGGAGGCCCTGGTGCACGTCGGCCGGCTCCGCGAGGCCGAACCGTTGGTCGACGCGCTGGAGCGCAACGGCGAGCGGCTGGACCGGGCCTGGATGCGCGCGGTCGGCGCGCGTGGCCGCGCGATGCTGCTGGCGGCCCGCGGTGACCTCGCCGGCGCCCGGCATGCCGCGCACACGGCGATGGCCGCCCACGACCAGATGTCGATGCCGTTCGAGCGGGCCCGTACGCTGCTGCTGCTGGGCCAGATCGAGCGTCGGCTGCGCAAGAAGGAACAGGCATCGGCCCACCTGCAGGAAGCACTGGCCACCTTCGAGCGGCTGCAGATCCCGCTGTGGGCCGACCGCGCGCGCTCCGAACTCGTCCGCGCGAACGTCAAAGCACACGACAGCGGTCAACTCACCCCGTCCGAGCAGCGGGTCGCGGAACTGGCCGCATCCGGCATGAAGAACCGCGACGTGGCGACCGCCCTGTTCATCAGTCCCAAGACCGTGGAGGCCAACCTCGCCCGGATCTACCGCAAGCTCGGCATCAAGTCCCGCGCCGAACTCGGCCGCCACATCGGATAGCCCAGAAATAGGGAAACACCCTATTCCGCACCGCGCTCGCAGCAATTAGCGTCGAGTCGCTCGCAAGTCTCGGTGTCGTCCGAAGGAGGACCGGTGCGCGTCGACCACGCTCCCGCAAGGATCTTCCCGGACAGCCAGAACCCCGCGCTGGTGACCACCGCGACCAGCCAACCGGCGCTGCGAACCGGCTTCGCGGCGCTGGGCGTCGTGGCGTTGGTGGACTTGTTACGCGTCCGACCGCCCAATCCGCGATTTGTGTGCGTCATGTTGCGCTCAGCGCTCCTGAACGCACACAGATCGCTCAGGGGAGAGCGCCGGGGCTGATCTCCTCGAGCATCTCGGTGACCAGCGCCGCGATCGGTGAACGCTCGCTGCGCAACAACGTGATATGCGCGAACAGCGGGTGGCCCTTGAGCTTTTCGATGACGGCGGCCACCCCGTCGTGGCGGCCGACCCGCAGGTTGTCGCGCTGGGCGACGTCATGGGTGAGGACCACCCGCGACCCGGCCCCCAACCGCGAGAGCACGGTCAACAAGACGTTGCGTTCCAGCGACTGCGCTTCATCGACGATGACGAACGAGTCGTGCAGCGAACGGCCGCGGATATGGGTGAGCGGAAGCACCTCCAGCATGCCGCGGCACAGCACTTCCTCGAGCACCGCCGGGCTGGCCAGGCCTTCGAGTGTGTCGAAAACCGCCTGCGCCCAAGGGCCCATCTTGTCGCTCTCGCTACCCGGCAGGTAGCCCAGATCCTGCCCGCCGACCGCATACAGCGGACGGAACACCACGACCTTGCGCTGGGTGCGGCGCTCGAGCACGGCCTCCAGCCCGGCGCACAACGCCAGCGCCGACTTGCCGGTGCCCGCCTTCCCACCGAGCGAGACGATGCCGACCGATTCGTCGAGCAGCAGGTCCAGCGCGACCCGCTGCTCTGCGGAGCGGCCACGCAGGCCGAACGCCTCGCGGTCCCCGCGCACCAGCTGAACCTTCTTGTCGGGATTGACCCGGCCCAGCGCGTGGGAGGTGCCGCCGAGCAGCCGAACGCCGGTGTGACACGGCAGATCACGCGCCGACTCCAGATCGATCTCGCCGTCGGCGAACAACGCGTCGATGTCCTCGGCGGACACGTCGATCTCGTCCATGCCCGTCCAGCCCGACGTGATGACGTCCTGAGCGTGGTACTCGTCGGCGGGCAACCCGACCGCACCCGCCTTGACGCGCAACGGGATGTCCTTGCTCACCAGCGTGACCCGCTTGCCCTCCGCGGCGAGGTTGGCCGCGCACGTCAGGATCCGGGAATCGTTGGTGTGAGTCCGGAAACCCGCGGGCAGTACCGAGGGATCGCTGTGGTTGAGCTCGACGTGCAACGTACCGCCTTGGGCGCCAACGGGAATCGGCTGATCGAGCCGTCCGTGTGCGAGCCGCAGATCGTCGAACATCCGCAACGCCTGCCGGGCGAACCAGCCGAGCTCATGATGGTGACGCTTGGCTTCCAGTTCGCTGATGACGACCAGGGGGACCACGACTTCGTGTTCGGCGAACCTGTTGCACGCCCAGGGATCCGACAGCAACACGGAGGTGTCGAGCACGTAAGTACGAACGTGGGCCGAATCAGTCACGTAGCGCTCCTAGAGCCCGCGCGGCCCCGCGCGAACCACTCGGCGGACACTGCGGCACCGGACCGGGGCCGGTCCTCTCGTGATCGAAATGATCGGTACCGCCCGGACAGCAGAGCATGTCGCTAGCCATCGAAAGCGACGCTACTCCCGTCGCGGCAGAAGCGCCCGGCAGGCGCGCCGTGGCAAAGAATCAGGCGGGATTGCGGGCGGGATCAGCGCAGCGCGAACTGCTTGAGGTCGGCCTCGTCGGCCACTCCCCAGGCGGTGATCCGATCGGCGACGACGTCGCGCAGTTGCTCGGGTCCGAAGATCCCCACGTCGGCCATGTGCTGCACCTTGTCGGCGTAGGCGTCGATATCGCCGCCCACCACGCCCAGTTCGCCCGCCCGGCGGGCGATGGCGGCGATCGTCTCGTCGCGGTGCGAGGACAGCAGGTGTGCGACGAGGTTGGCGAAGAACTCCTCATGACGTTCCTCGTCCCTGGCGATCCGGCCGACGAGGTTCTTCAGCACGGGCTCGCTGATCCGCGCTTCGAGGTTGCGGCAGAACACGGCGTGCGCCCGCTCGAAGAACGCCATGAACACCAGCCGCTCGATCTGGCTGTAGGTGTCGGCGCGGTAGCCCTTCATCACGTGCGCGACGCGCACGTCCTCGTTGGCGGCCGGGTCGATCTCACGGGTGACCACGAGGTAGTTGCGCAGCGCGATCGCGTGCAGATGCTCCTCGGCGGTCCAGCGCCCGATCCAGCGGCCCCACTTCTCCTCGAGGATGAAGCTGAACACGAAATCGCGGTGGTAACCGGCGAGGTTGTCCTTGGTGATCAGCAGGATCTCCAGCGCGTCGGTGACGTCCTTCGGCAGGGTGACCTGCGAGGGATCCCAGTCCCGTCCGCCGAGAAAGCCGAAGTTCTCGCCCTGGTCGAACGGCACGTAGTCGTGGGCGTACCACAGGTCCTCGGAGTCGATGTGACGACGAAGCTCCTGACCGACCACCGGCTCGAGTTCGACGGTCAGCGCATTAGGTACAGGTTTCTGTGCCATGCGGTTACACTAACTCAATTCTGTGGGAATCGTAAAATTCCCGCCCGCGCGCCGCCTCCGTTAAAGCGTCAACCCCGGATAGAGCGGGTTCGCGTCGAGCAGTTCGGCCGCCCCCGCGTGCACCCGGTCGGCGGTGCCGTCGGACAGCGTGTACTTGGCTTTCGAAGTGCCCTGCGGGGAGGTGTTGGTCAACACGTCGACGACGAGTTCGGCCACCCGGTCGAACTCGGCGGGCCCGAAGCCGCGAGTGGTCAACGCCGGGGTGCCGAACCGGATACCGCTGGAGTACCAGGCGCCGTTCGGATCGGCCGGGATCGAGTTGCGGTTGGTGACCACACCGGAGTCCAGCAGCGCCGACTCGGCCTGCCGGCCGGTCAGCCCGAACGAGGTGACGTCGAGAAGCACGATGTGGTTGTCGGTGCCACCGGTGACCAGCCGCGCGCCGCGCCGCAAGAACCCGTCGGCCAGCGCCTTGGCGTTGTCGGCGACACGCTGGGCGTACGTCTGGAAGGCGGGTTGACGCGCCTCGGCCAGTGCGACCGCCTTGGCGGCCATCACGTGCGACAGCGGGCCACCCAACACCATCGGGCAGCCCTTGTCGACGGCGTCGGAGTACTCCTCGGTGGCCAGCACCATGCCGCCGCGCGGGCCGCGCAACGACTTGTGCGTCGTCGTCGTCGTGACATGCGCGTGCGGCACCGGGTCCTCGTCGCCGGTGAACACCTTGCCCGCGACCAGGCCCGCGAAGTGCGCCATGTCGACCATCAGCGTCGCGCCGACCTCGTCGGCGATCTCGCGCAGTTTGGCGAAGTTCACCCGCCGGGGATAGGCCGAGTATCCGCCGACCAGGATCAGCGGTTTGAACTCGCGCGCGGCGGCGGCCAGCGCGTCGTAGTCGAGCAGTCCGGTCTGCGGATCAGTGCCGTAGCTGCGCTGGTAGAACATCTTGCCCGAGATGTTGGGCCGGAAGCCGTGGGTGAGGTGCCCGCCCGCGTCGAGCGACATGCCGAGCAGGCGTTGGTTGCCGAGTTTGGCGCGCAGTTGTTCCCAGTCCGCCTCGGAGAGGTCGTTGACGTTCTTGGCGTTGAGCTCGGCCAGTGCTGGACCTTCGATGCGGGTGGCCAGGATCGCCCAGTAGGCAACGAGGTTCGCGTCGATGCCGCTGTGCGGCTGGACATAGGCGTACGGCGAGCCGAACAGCTCGCGGGCGTGCTCGGCGGCCACCGATTCGACGGTGTCCACGTTCTGGCAACCGGCGTAGAACCGGTGTCCGATGGTGCCTTCGGCGTACTTGTCCGAAAGCCAACTGCCCATCGTCAGCAACACCGCGGGCGAGGCATAGTTTTCGCTGGCGATCAGCTTGAGTGAATCTCTTTGGTCGGCAAGCTCTTTGCGCGTCGCATCGGCGATGCGGGGCTCGACGGACTCGATGATCTGCAGCATCGAGCGGTAGACGGCACTCGCGGTGTCGGCGTACTCCGCGCCAGGAGCCGGGGCGTGGGCGGTGACGGGGTCGACAGTCATGGGACCAAGCCTACGTCCCCACGTTTGCGGGGCCGATCATGGCTCCGGGCCCAGCGGCTCAGGCCGCCCGCAGTGCCGACGGGATCAGCGGCTCGTCTAGCAGCCGGCCGAAGCGCTCGGTGAGGCTGACACCGTCGGGTCTGGCGTCCAGCCACCCCCTCAGCAGGCGGTAGCCCTCCACGTAGGTGCTGATGTAGGCGCGCCACAGCGGTGAGGACACAAACCGCAGCATCTGGCGGGCGCGTTTGTCGTCGACAAGCAGCCAGCGCTGCAGATACGCGACGACCTCGTCGACGTCGCGGTGCTCGTCGTGCAGCATCATCGCGGCGTCCTGGCGCACGTCGGCCAGCGCCGCCGAGGCATCGGAGACCGCCTGCGCGCGATCGGCGTCGAAACCCAACCCCAGATCGGCATAGATCTCCCCGGCCCACCGGCCCCAGTGCGGGCCGATCGCCGCGTAGAGCGCCAGATCCGCCAGCCCCTCGGCCATCAGGCATTGCGGGGTGTTCACCAGGAACAGCGTCTGTTCGGCCTGGTGGCCTGCCGCGACCAGGCCGGCCTCCTTGCGGCAGTGCTCGGTGTGGTGGCCGGGATAGGACTCGTGCGCCACCAGCCTGGGCAGGCTGGACATCTGCTGTTTGAGGTCGGCGTTGACGGCGACGGTGGACCGGTAGCCGCCGAGGTAGTAGTTGAACCCCGACCACGGCTTGTCGGTGACCACCTCGTAGGTGACGGTTTCGGTGTCGGGCAGCGGGTAGTCGGCGCGCACGCGGTCGCGCAGGGCGCTGGAGAACGCGTGGATGCACTCCTCGAGGCGCTCGGGCGGCACCTCCTCCCCGGCGCGGTAGCTCTGCATGCGATCGGCCAGCGAGCCGCTGCCGCCGAGGGCGTCGTCGAGTTCGGCGTGCGCGCGCCGGTAGCGGTCCGGATCGCCTCGGGTGATCCGCACGTCGAAATAGGCCTCGACCTCCTCGACGAAGCCGATGTCCTCGCCGGCGAACTTGCGTCCGGCACAGGCCAATGCGCGCAGGTGAGCGGCCAGAAAGTCGGCCCGGACCGGCGCCAGCCCGGCGCCCGGCAGCTCGGCCAGCAACCGCTCGGCCTGACGGGCGAGGTCGGCCGGCCGGGGCGGCGCCTCGTCGGCGACGACGCGGCGCAACGCGGGGTCGCCGGTGTAGGAGTCGACGTAGCCGTCCTCGATCCGGTCGAAGCGCAGGCCGAGCAGCAGGTAGTCGCGAACGAAACCGGCGGAAGCGGTCGAAGCCAAGCCCGAGTTCATGGCCCTAACCGTAAATGCAACACTTGGCGCATGGCGCGGCTGAGCGAACCCAGCCCCTACGTGGAGTTCGACCGTAGTCAATGGCGGGCCCTGCGCATGTCGACGCCGCTCAAACTGACCGAGCAGGAGCTGGTCAAGTTGCGCGGCCTCGGTGAGAAGCTCGACCTGCTCGAGGTCGAAGAGGTCTACCTGCCACTGGCGCGGTTGATCCACCTGCAGGTCGCCGCCCGGCAGCGGTTGTTTTCCGCGACTTCGGAGTTCCTCGGCGAATCACACCACCCGGACCGGCCGGTGCCGTTCATCATCGGCGTGGCGGGCAGCGTCGCGGTCGGCAAGTCGACGACCGCCCGTGTGCTGCAGGCGCTTCTGGCCCGGTGGGGACACCACCCGCGCGTCGACCTGGTCACCACCGACGGTTTTCTGTACTCCAATGCCGAATTGGCCCGACGGAACCTGATGCACCGCAAGGGTTTCCCGGAAAGCTACGACAGACGCGCGCTGATGCGTTTCGTCACCGCGGTGAAGTCCGGCGCCGACGTCGCCTGCGCGCCGGTGTATTCCCACCTGCTGTACGACATCGTGCCCGGCGAGAAACAGGTCATCAAACAACCCGACATCCTCATCCTCGAGGGTCTCAACGTGCTGCAGACCGGCCCGGCGCTGATGGTCTCGGACCTGTTCGACTTCTCGGTCTACGTCGACGCCCGCATCGAGGACATCGAGAAGTGGTACGTCTCACGATTCCTGTCGATGCGGGCCGGCGCCTTCGCCGACCCGGCATCGCACTTCCATCATTATTCGACGCTGACCGACGACCAGGCGGTGATGGCCGCCCGCGACATCTGGCATTCCATCAACCGCCCCAACCTGATCGAGAACATTCTCCCGACCAGGCCGCGGGCCACGTTGGTGTTGCGCAAGGATGCCGACCATTCGATCAACCGGTTGCGCCTGCGCAAACTCTAGGTTCACGTCTTGAGGCGGCGCACGCCTTGGTACTGCAGTTCGGCGAACACCAGTGTGTACACACCGGTGGCCAGGGTGAGTACGACGCCGATCGTGGTCAGCGCGAACACGTCGGCGAGCACGAAGACCACCGCGGCGACGGCGTAGACGACGTTGGCGGCGATCACCGCGATGCCCGGCGCCTTCACGTCGGGCATTGCGGCCAGGCCCAGCACCGCCAGTCCGTAGACGACGAAGAACGCGGCCATGGCGTATTCGAAAGTAGTTGTGGTTCCCGATATCTCGGCCAGCCATCCGGCCAGCGGAATGGCGGCGATACCGGCGAGCCCGGTCAGTATCGCGTCGGCCCGCATCGCGAACCGCAGAAAGGCGTCGGTCGACTGGTCGAGCCTGCCGGTGGTGATGGTGGTCATGAAGGTGTCCTTTCGGGAGGGGGTGGATCGGACCGGTGCCGGGGCCGGACGCCGCAACCTCTAGCGGGCCGACCCCGGACCAGTCATGAGGGAGTCGCGCCGAGGCGACGCACTCCGAGGTACTGCAGATAGGCCAGGCCCACCGTGGCGGTGGTGAACCCGACCGTCACAGCCACGCCGAACTCGGTCAGCGGAAGCAGATCCGCTGCCAGCACGACCGCGACGACCACCGCGAACGCGACGTTCGTCACCAGCACGCCCACACCGACGCGGTGCACGACGCGCAGCCCGGCGAGCACGAACAGCAGCGCGCCGTAGCCGACCAGTGCCGCACCGGCGATCCATTCGGCGGTCGGCGTCAACCCCGACAGTGTCGAGAGCGGGTCGGCCGCCATTGCCACGAGAAGCCCCAGCGCGGCGCACACCGTCGCGTCGGCGCGAAGCGCGAAACGCAGCAGCGACTCGTCCGAGGCGGGATCGGTCGCGAGACTCTCACGAGGTTGCCTGCGGGGCCGGGTGGTGATTGCGGTCATGGCACCGAGACTGCTCAGCGGTCACTGCCAGATCGACACCAGACGCTGCCAACTAGTGCCAACCGCAGGTCAACGCCGTGATCTCAGTCCTGCGCGGCGACCAGGCTGCCGCGCAGATCGGCGGCGATCACCCGCGCCGCCGCGTTCTGCCAGTTGTGCAACGACCGTTGCGGCACCTCGGTGACGAACCACTGCCACGCCTGCCGGGCCACGGGGTCCAACCCGGCGGCGGTGGCGTTCTGGGCGTACGCGCGCACACCCACGACGTAGGGGAAGTACAGCGCGTTGTAGTGGCGCCACTGTTCGGTGGTGCCGAATTCGGCGCCGTCTCGGGGTTTGAGCCGGGCGATGCGGTCGGCCAGCAGGGCCTTGAGTTCGTTGGCGCGTTCCAGCGGCTGGTCCGGCGCCCCGCGGGCGGCCAACCGGTCGTCGATGATCGGCAGTTTGGTCAGCGGGCTGGCGACCAGTTTGGACAGGTCCCCGTAGTGGCTCAGCGCGCGGCGGGTCAGCCGCACGAAGGTGTCGTCGTCGACACCGTCGAGCGGGTTGTCCGACCGCAGCGGCAGCGCGGCCTCGGTGCGGCGCAGCGCGGCCCGGTCGGCCCGCAGCGTCGGTGAACGCGAAAACGCCAGCCGGTCCAACAGGCCGGCCAGCGGGTCGGCCAGGACGTTGATCGCGATCGCGATCGCCAGGCTGGTGAACAGCAGCACCGTCAGCGCGGTGTGATTGTCGGTGACGGCAAGCACGATCAGTGCCTGCCCGCCGAACAGCACCGCCACCACCGCGGTGGCCGCGAACGACCGCAGCATGTCGGCGCGCAACGCCTGCCCCTCGTCGAACGCGTCGACGATGGCGACCGCGACACCCAGCAGCGCGACGTCGAATCCGGTGGACGCCAACGCCAACCAGCTGGGCACCAGGCCCAGCGGGATGATCAGGATCGCGTTGCCGAGCGCGAAGAACAGCGTGGCGATCACGACGAAGCCCAGCACCGGCCGGGGTTGTGAGCGTCGCAGCACGGCGTTGACCATCGCGCCCAGCGACGGCAGGGAGATGGCGGCGAACATCACCCAATGGCCCAGCCGCAGTGGACCGTCGACGTCACCGGCCAGAACCGCGCCGACCAACGCGACGGCGCCGACCGCGCCGACCAGACCGATCTCGCCGGCCCGGCTGCGCCAGGTGTCACGGGGACGGGACAGTTCGACCAGCACCGCGAACCACGCGATGCCGGGCACCGCGACCAGGTAGACCTCGACGGCGCTGAGCACCGCGGCCGCATCGGGTCCGCTGTTGAGCCGCACCGCGTCCAGCGCCACCACCGCGGCGAACCCGGTCAACCCGATGGCGGCCAGCACCACCACGGGTTTGCGCGGATCGCGGGCCAACAGATACAGGCCCAACCACCAGCTCAGTGCGAAGACCGCAGCGGACAGCGCAGCCATGGGTCAAGTGTGGCACTACATGCCGAAGCGGCGGTGCCGCGCGGTGTAATCGCGCAGCGCCCGCAGGAAGTCGACGCGGCGAAACGCCGGCCAGTACGCCTCGGTGAACCACATCTCCGAGTACGCGCTCTGCCACAACAGGAAGCCCGACAACCGCTGTTCCCCCGAGGTGCGGATGACGAGGTCGGGGTCGGGTTGGCCGGAGGTGTAGAGGTTCTCCGAGATCGCCGCGATCGTCACGGCCTCGATCAGCTTTTCGCCGGTCACCCCTTCGGCGAGCTGTTTGGCCAGCAGCGCCCGCACGGCGTCGACGATCTCCTGACGGCCGCCGTAGCCGACGGCGAGGTTGACGTGAAACGACCCGTCGACGGCCTCGGTGGACTCCACGGCGTCGCGCAGCCGGCGGGCCGGCTCCTCGCCGAGCAGCCCGAGGTCCCCGACCGTGCGCACACTCCACCGGTTGGCGGGCGCACAGATCTCCTCGACGACGCCGGTGATGATCTCGATCAGGGTCGACAGCTCGTCGACGTCGCGCTGCAGGTTCTCGGTGGACAGCAGGTACACCGTGGCCATTTCGACGCCGGATTCCTGACACCAGCGCAGCATCTCGGCGATCTTGCGGGCGCCCATCCGGTAGCCGTAACTGACGTCGTCGTGACCAGCATCACGGGCCCATCTGCGGTTGCCGTCACAGAGCACCGCGATATGGCGCGGAAGCTGGGCCTTGGACTGCGCCAGTTCCTGGCGTAACCGCATCTCGTAGAGCCGGTAGGCCGGTTCCTTGAGACGGCGGGGAATGATGTCCACGGAGATCCAGACTACTGTGGACGTGCTGCTCCTCGTATGCGCAAGACCGTTCGGAAACCCGTGCCATTTGCGGAGGTGACATGACGGCTCCGGTCGACGCCGCCGACTTTGACCGCTCGCGCAGATCAGGATCTCCCGAGGACTTGCCCGAGGCCGTCGTCGACGGCGTCGCGGACTTCATCGGCAAGCCGCGGGCGCGAGGCTGGATCCACGTCTATTCGGCGATCGTCGCCGTCATCGCGGGCGCGGCGCTGGTGTCGGTGTCGTGGTCGCTGCAGTCGACCCGGGCCGGCATCGCCACCCTGATCTACACGCTGACGATCGTCGCCATGTTCGCGGTCAGTGGCATCTATCACCGGGTGACGTGGAAGTCGCAGACCGCCCGCAAGTGGATGACCCGGCTGGACCACTCGATGATCTTCATCTTCATCGCGGGCAGCTACACCCCGTTCGCGTTGCTGGCGCTGCCCGAATCCGACGGCATGGTGCTGTTCTGGATCGTGTGGGGGGGCGCGACCGCGGGCGTGCTGCTCAAGATGTTCTGGCCCTCGGCGCCGCGGTGGGTGGGCGTGCCGCTGTATCTGCTGCTCGGCTGGGTGGCCGCGTGGTTCATCGGGCCGATCACCCACGGAGCGGGCATCGCGGCGCTGGTGCTGCTGATCGTCGGCGGCGCCCTGTACAGCATCGGCGGGGTGTTCTACGGCTTGAAATGGCCGAACCCGTGGCCGACCACCTTCGGCCACCACGAGTTCTTCCACACCTGCACGGCGGTGGCCGCCGTCTGCCACTACATCGCGATGTGGTTCGCCGTCTTTTAGGGATTTCGGCGTGGATGGTCGCGCTGAGCGCGACCCATCACACCGAAGTCACGTTTTCCGGTGTCCAGTAGGCCTTCATCGAGGCGATCTTGCCCTCGTCGTCGAACGTCATCACCGAGATGATGTCGATCCGCATTCCGCCCTCACCCGAGTCGATGGTCAGCGACCAGTAGAACGCCACCTCGTTGCCGAGCGCGCGCAGCGTCGTCACCGCGGTCTGGCTCGTCATGTTCGCCAGGCTGTCGTAGAAGCCGCGGATCGCCGTGCGACCGATGTGCACCTCCCCGCCGACGGGATCCTCGACAGTCGCGTCGTCGGCGTAGAGGGCGGCGACCGCGTCGGCGTCGCCCTTCGCGACGAGCTCGAGGTAGCGGTTGACGGTGCTGGCGTTGTCTTCGGGGCTTGGCATGCGCCGAACGCTACACGGATACGCCAAGGGCGACAGCGAGTTCTGCGGCGGTGGTGACCGGCAGGTCGCACACCCGGCCACGGCACACATACGCCGCGTCGGAGCCGCCGACCCGGTCGCGATCGACGAGCAGTTCGCTGGAGTTCACCGGCCCGCCGACCACCACCGCGCCGCCGGGCGCGAGCCTGCGGGCAGCCGTCAGCAGGTCGGAATCGGCGGGATCACAGGCCACGGCGATCTGGACGGGTCCGCGCACCGCGGCTTCCGCGACCGCCAGCCAGTGCCCGGCCGAGCGCGGCAGCCGCGCCAGGATCGGCGCAGCGCCCGACAGGGTGGCCTCGGCCGCACCCGCGTAGGTCTCGGCGCGGTCCGCCGGCACCAGATGCGCCGCGGTCAACAGCGCTTCGGCGATCAGCGATGCGCCGGACGGCGTCGCGCCGTCCACCGGATCGGCGGGCCTGACCAGCAGGGGCTCGGCGTCGTCGGCGGTGTCGAACCAGCGGCCGTCACGGTCGGGATCGGCGAAATGCTCGAGTGCGATGTCGAGCAGGTTCGTCGCCGTCTGCAGCCAGGACGCCTGGCCGGTCATCTGGTACAGGGTGAGCAGGCCGGTGGCGAGCGCACCGTGATCCTCCAGGATCGCCGCGCTGTCGCCGACCCGGCCGCCGAGGCTGGTGCGTCGCAACCGGCCGTCGACGATATGCAGGTCGACCACCGAACGCGCGCATCGTGCTGCCGCGTCGAGGAATTCGGGCCGGGCGGCGGCGACCGCCGCCTCGGCCAGCGCGGTGATCGCCAGCCCGTTCCAGCCGCTGACAACCTTGTCGTCGCGGGCCGGTTGCGGCCGGGTGAGCCGGGCCGCCCGCAGCGCGGCGCGCACCCGGTCGAAGCGTGCCGGATCGTCTGGGTCGACCGGAAGTTGCAGCACCGAGCTGCCGTGTTCGAAGGTGCCGTCCTCGGTGACGTGGAAAACCGCTGCAGCCCAACGGGCGTCGTCCTCGGAGAGCACCTCGCGCAGCTCGGCCGGTGTCCAGACGTAGGTCAGCCCCTCCTGCCCGGCCGCGTCGGCGTCCAACGAGGAGGCGAACATCCCGTCCACGCCGAGCTCGTCGAGCATGAATTGCGCGGTCTCGTCAACCACTTTGCGGCCCAGCGGATGCGAGGTTCGTCGCACCCAATGCGCGTATGCCCGCAGCAGAAGGGCGTTGTCGTAGAGCATCTTCTCGAAGTGGGGCACCACCCACGCCGCGTCGACGCTGTAGCGGGCGAAACCGCCGGCCAGCTGGTCGTAGATGCCGCCGCGGGCCATCGCGGCGCAGGCGCGTTCGACCGCTTCGACCGGCAGCACGTCGCCGGTGCGTTCGTGGCTGCGCAGCAGCGCCTCGAGAAGCGCCGACGGCGGAAACTTCGGCGCGGCGGCCTGATTCGTGATGAAACCGCCGTGTACGACGTCCTCGTCGCCCATCGCGGCCGCCACCGCATGGTCACACAGCGCCGGCTGCACAGGCGGTCCTCCGCCCGGCAGCCCGGAGGCCATCGACTGCAGTTCCTCGGCGACGCGATCCGAGGCGGCCTCCACCTCCGTGCGCCTGGTGCGCCAGGTCTGCGACACCGCGGCGAGCAATTGCAGGAAGGTGGTTTTCGGGTAGTAGGTGCCACAGAAGAACGGCCTGCCGTCCGGGGTGAGAAAACACGTCATGGGCCAACCGCCCTGACCGGTCAGTGCGACCGTGGCGTTCATGTAGATCGCGTCCAGGTCTGGCCGTTCCTCACGGTCGACCTTGATGTTGACGAAACCCTCGTTCATCGCCGCCGCGACCTGCTGGTCGTCGAACGATTCGTGGGCCATCACGTGGCACCAGTGGCAAGCGGCGTATCCGATCGACAGCAGGATCGGCACATCGCGCGCCGCCGCCTCGGCCAGCGCTTCTGGCGTCCACTCCCGCCAGTGCACGGGATTGTCCGCGTGTTGACGCAGGTAGGGACTGGTGGCCGCGGCGAGTCGGTTCGTCACCGTTCCGACGGTAGCCCGCCGCGGCGGTGCTAGCTGTCGGGTTCGCGGTTGGGGCCGTCGGCGGGCGGTTCGGGCTCGTCGACGGTGTCCACGACGGTCGGGGTCCCGGGGCCTTCGGTGCCGTCGGCATTCTCGGGGTTCACGTCGTCGAACGACTTGGGCACCTTGCGCAGGTGCCGGTTCATCGACCGGACCAGCAGGAAGACCCCGATCAGCAACAGCACGATGACCAGCAGCCCGAACGGGCTGGCCTTACCGAAGTCCGGTCCGGTCTCGCGCGGCTGGGTCTGGGCCAGCAGGCCGACGATCAACGAGGCGGTGCCGGTCATCGGTTCGTCTCGATTCCCGCGAACAGGTCGGACTCCGGCAGCGTCACCGGCACCCGCGACCGGGCCAACTCGAATTCCTCTGTCGGCCACAGCCGCTGCTGCCACTCGATCGGCGCGCGGAAGAAATCGCCGTGCGGATCGATCTGGGTGGCGTGCGCCCGCAGCGCGTCATCGCGTTGCGCGAAATACTTGGCGCACTCGACCCGCGTCGTCACCCGCTTGGCGAACGGGTCGTTCTCCGGATCCCAGTGCTTGAGCCACTTCTCGAACGGTCCCTGCTCGCCGTGCTTGGCGAACTCCTCCTGCAACAGCTGCATACGTTTCCTCACGAAGCCGTGGTTGTAGTAGAGCTTCAACACATTCCACGGCTCACCGGCATCGGGATACATCCGGTGGTCACCGGCCGCCTCGTAGGCGGCCACGGAGACCTCATGGCAGCGGATGTGATCGGGATGCGGATAGCCGCCGTTCTCGTCGTAGGTGGTCATCACGTGCGGCTTGAATTCGCGGACGAGCCGCACCAACGCCTCGGTGGGTTGTTCCAGCGGGACCACGCCCAGGCAGCCGTCGGGCAGCGGCGGCGGCGGATCGCCCTCGGGCAGGCCGGAGTCGACGAAGCCCAGCCAGCGATGCTCGACGCCGAGGATCTCGGCGGCCTTGGCCATCTCGTCGCGTCGGATCTCGGTCATCCGGCCCCGCACCTCGGGCAGGTCCATCGCGGGGTTGAGAATGTCACCGCGCTCCCCGCCGGTGAGCGTCACCACCATTACGCGCGCACCCTCGTCCGCGTAACGAGCCATCGTGGCGGCACCCTTGCTGGACTCGTCGTCCGGGTGGGCGTGCACCGCCATCAACCGCAATTCGCTCAACCTGTTCTGCCTCGCCTGTTCGCCGGTGGACTCTTCCGAGAGGTATCAACAATCTCGACCGTTCTATAGTTCCAGTTCGTAGTTCTATCCGACCGACGGGCATACAAAACCGATGATCGAACGCCCCGCCACCCGCTACGGGCGGCAGCGCCTGGACCGTCGTGGGCGGCGCTGGACCCTCTTCGCGCTGACCGGGCTGGTGCTGGCGGCCGGGGTGGCGATCGCGGTCATCGGCTGGCAGCGCTTCGGCACGGGCGAGGTGAAAGGTGAGGCGGGCGCGTTCCGCGTCGTCGACGGTCAGACGGTCGAGGTGACGGTCAACGTCACCCGCCGCGACCCGGCCCGCCCGGTGGTGTGCATCGTGCGCGCACGATCGATCGACGGCAGCGAGACCGGGCGCCGCGAGGTGCTGGTGCCGCCGTCGAGCAGTCAGACCGTGCAGGTGACGACGTTGGTGACGGCCAGCAGCCAGCCGGTCGTCGGCGACGTCTACGGCTGCGGCACCGACGTGCCGTCCTACCTGGTGGCCCCATAGTCGGGCCCACCTTGGACCGCCCGCAATGAACCGCGAACTGCGAATACGTGGATTTCTGGTCTCGCCGCGGTGCTATCATGGTCGAGTACACGGTTCCTGCTGGGGCCGTGTATTGCTGCATTTGCGCGCTGATTAGGCGTTAGCGCCCGCGGCAATACACGTTAGAAGATCCCGGCGCCGCGACAGCAGACTTCTTACGCGAGTAGCGCGAGAGCAACAACGACAGGAGCGCGACGAAATGACCGACACCCAGGTCACCTGGCTGACCCAGGAGGCATACGACCGGTTGAAGGTGGAGCTGGATCAGCTGATCGCCAACCGGCCGGTCATCGCGGCCGAAATCAACGACCGACGGGAGGAAGGCGACCTGCGCGAGAACGGCGGGTATCACGCCGCCCGCGAGGAGCAGGGTCAGCAGGAGGCCCGCATCCGCCAGTTGCAGGAGCTGCTCAACGCCGCCAAGGTCGGCGAGACGCCCAAGCAGTCCGGCGTGGCGCTGCCGGGTTCGGTCGTGAAGGTCACCTACCAGGACGGCGAGACCGAGACATTTCTGATCGCCACCCGCCAGGAGGGGGTCAACGACGGCAAGCTCGAGGTGTATTCACCGAACTCGCCGCTCGGCCAGGCGCTGATCAACCACAAGGTCGGCGACGAGGTGTCCTACCCCCTGCCCAACGGCAACACCATGACCGTGACGCTCGACAGCGCCGAGCCGTACCACGGCTGACGCGACTCGGGGCGCCGCACGCGGTTAGAGTCCGCACATGGCGCAGATCGCCGAGGACCTCTTTCTGCTGCTGCTCGACAACGCGTCCGCGCAGCCTGCCCTGGAACGTCAACGACGGGAACGCGTGCTGTCGGCGGCGGTGCTGCTCGACCTGGCCCACGCCTGCCGGATCCGGCCGGCCGTGGCGGGCGAGTCCGTCGAGCCGGGCCTGCTGATCGCGCTGACCGTACCCGGGGCGATGGATCCCGTCGCCGAACCGGCGTTCCAGCTGCTGCAGCGGCGCCCGCTGCGCCCGGAGACCGCGGTCAAGAAGCTGAGCAGATACACCGAGGAACACCTCGTCGAGCATCTCGAGCGCACCGGTTTCATCCGCCGTATCCGGTTGCAGTCCAACAGGTTCAGCCATCCCTACGCATTACCGCTGACTGACCGCGGCCGGGTCGGTGCCGCACGTACCGGGTTGCTCTCGGCGCTGTTCGACCGCAGGCCGCCCGCGCCGGCCACCGCGGCGATCATCTCGTTGCTGCACGCGGTCGACGGCCTGGGCGCGCTGCTGAGCCTCAACGACCGCGGCTGGCGGTGGGTACATGCCCGGGCCGGCGAAATCGCCAGCGGGAGTTGGGTCAACGAGTATCCGACGGCGCTGCCGGAGGTGAACCTGGCCGTGACCACGTCGGTGGTGCGGCCCGCGCTGCGCTGACCGGGCTCTGGCGCGAACTCAGCTGAGGGCCTGCTCCAGGTCGGCGATCAGGTCGTCGGCGTCCTCGATGCCGACCGACAGCCGAACCAGGTCGTCGGGCACCTCCAGTTGCGAACCCGCCGTCGAGGCATGCGTCATCGCGCAGGGGTGCTCGATCAGTGACTCCACCCCGCCCAGGGACTCCGCGAGGATGAACACCTCTGTGCGGGCACACAGTTCGCGCGCGGCCTGCGGACCGCCGCGCAGTCGCACCGACACCATGCCGCCGAACGCGCTCATCTGCTTGGCGGCGATGTCGTGGCCGGGATGGGTGGCCAGACCCGGGTAGAACACGGTCTCGATGGCCTGGTGTTCGGTGAGGAACTCCGCGACGCGCCCGGCGTTCTCGCTGTGCCGCTGCATGCGCAGCACCAGTGTCTTGAGGCCGCGCACGGTCAGATACGCGTCGAACGGGCCGGGCACTGCGCCGGCGCCGTTCTGCAGGAAACCGAACGCCGCGTCGAGTTCCTCGTCGTTGGTCAGCAGGGCGCCGCCCACCACGTCGGAATGTCCACCGATGTACTTGGTGGTCGAATGCAGCACGATGTCGGCGCCGAGTACCAGTGGCTGCTGCAGCGCCGGCGAGGCGAACGTGTTGTCCACCAACATCTTTACGTTCGACGTCGAGGCGAGTTGCGCGATCGCCGCGATATCGGCGATCGACAGCAGCGGGTTGGTCGGCGTCTCCACCAGGATCAACTTGGTTTTCGGGGTGATCGCTGCGCGCACCGCGTCCAGATCGGCCAGCGAGACCGCGGTGTAGGTGATCCCCCACTGGGTGAACACCTTGTCGATCAGCCGAAACGTGCCGCCGTAGGCGTCGTCGGGCATGACGATGTGGTCACCGGGTCGCAGAATCGCCCGCAACGCGCAGTCGGTGGCGGCCATCCCCGAGGCGAAGGCCCGCCCGTAGGCGGCTTCCTCGACGGCGGCCAGGGCGGCCTCCAGTGACGCGCGCGTCGGATTGCCGGTGCGGGCGTACTCGTAACCGCCGCGCAGATTCCCGACGCCGTCCTGGGCGAATGTCGAACTGGCGTAGATCGGCACGTTGACCACGCCGGTGGCCGGGTCGGGGCGATACCCGGCGTGGATGGCCTTGGTCGCCAATCCCCGAAAGCTGTGCTGTGGTGGTGTCATCACCGATCAGCGTAGCCATGACGCAGGCGAGGTAGGCCCGGTGTATGCCTGCGAGGGGCGCTGACCAGCGTCAACGCCCCTCGCAGGCGGTTGTCACTGCTGCGGCGGCTGCGGTGTCCAGCGCGGGTCTGGCCCCGGCGGCAGCGGCTGCGGATTGAGTTCGGCGACCTGGCCGCCGGTGAACTTGCGGAAGGCGTAGACCTCGATCAGCGCCACCAGCGGGATCGCGACCAGCAGTCCGACCAGGCACAGCAGCGCCCCGACGAACGCGGTGACGATGAGGACGAGGAACGTCAGCAAGGCCTGCCCGAAGTTGTTCTTGACCGTCTCGAAGCTGGTCTTGATCGCGTCGATCGGCGAGAGGTTGCGGTCGAGCAGGGCGATCACCGTGAACATCGTGAAGATCGCCACGGCGATACCGGGTATGACGCACAACATCAGGCCGACCGAGGTCAACAGGCCGACGATCACGCCGGCGATGATGACGTTGCCGACGTTGCGCGGCCGGAAGAACGTCCCGATCGTCACCGGTTGCCCGTTGGCGATGTCGAGCACGCCGCTGTAGTAGGCGGACTGGATCGCCCCGCCCACGATCAGCGCCACGATCCAGCCCAGGATCGACACGGCGACGGCGGCGGGACTCGACAGGCTGTAGGAGAACGAGAAGCTGCCGCCGTCGGACATGTAGCTGGTGGTGTCACCGTCGTTCAACGCGGCCGAGATGAAGCTGAAGAACGCCTGCAGCGCGGCGGCGATCAGGCCGTACACCAGGGTGGCGACGATCAGCGCGGCAGCGTTCTTGCTGAACATGCTCCACGCCCACGAGAAGGCCTCGCCGACGCTGTACTGCGGACGCTGCGGATATCCGCCTCCGGGGGTCCCGGGAGGTGGATAGCCGGCACCCTGCGGTGGCGGCGGATAACCCCCGGGCGGGGGCGGCGGCGGATAGCCGCCACCGGGAGGTGGTGGTGGATAGCCTCCCGGCGGGGGTGGCGGCGGGTAACCGCCACCGGGGGGCGGTGGTGGATAACCCCCCGGCGGGGGCGGCGGCGGATAGCCGCCCTGAGGCGGGGGGTAATTGCCCGGCGGGGGCGGTGGCGGTTGGTCAGTCATGATGCCTTCCAGTTGTGAATTTCGGTGCATCGCAACGCGGATAACCCTAACCGAGTCGCGGTGCAGTCGGACATATCATCCGGCGGGTAAAAGCCGATTCGGCTCCACCGGCACGCACACAGTGGTCATGATCTTGTCGGCGAACGTCTGGCGCTTGTGGTCCCACAGCGGCCACAGATAACCCAGATAGCAGACGACCGCGTCTACGAAGTGGGCCAGCCAGCGCACGATCGACAATGCGAATCCGATTGGTTGCCAGGTTTTCTCACTGACAACCTGAAACTTCATCACCGCCTTTCCGATGCTCGACCCGGTCCTTCCCTGCCGGTAGCCGTAGTTCCACATGAGGTAGAGGCCACTGGTGAGCCACGCCAACACGGCGATGACCAGGCCGAGGCCGGAAGGTGAGGTCAAGCAGTAACCGCCGATGCCGCTGTCGTACCCAGCACACACGGTGTCCCCGGTGCCACGCGCACCACCCCAGGCGATACCGACCAGGATGAACACCGGCACGTTGTCGATCACGAACGCGACGACGCGCGTGAACCACGGCGTATACGCCTCTCTGGGAAGTACCGGCCCAGGGGGCACAGGCCGTGGATAGCCCGCTGCGTGATGTGGTGGAGGTTGTTCGATCATCGGCATCTTCTCGCGGTCGAACCTAGAGGGGCACACAGATCGTGTGCACCAGCTTGTCGACGAGCGACTGCCGCTTCTGGTCCCACAGCGGAAACAACACGGCGATCAGCCAGAGCAGGCCGAACGCAACACAGGCCACCAGATAGACGACCTCGCGCACAAACGACATAACGAAACCGATTGGCTGCCCGGTATTTTCATTGACCACCTGAAATCTCATGATCGATTTGCCGATACTCGAACCGGTGGTGCCCTGGCGGTAGCCCAGATTCCACACCACATAGGCCAGCGCGATCAGAGGGGCGATCAGCAGGGCGGACAACTGACCGACGGTGGATGCGCCCGTCGCGCAGAACTCGCCAAGGGCGAACTCGGAAGTATCTGTGATGCACACGGTCTCGCGGGTGAGCGCCAGCACGGCGTATCCGATACCGACCACGACGGGCACAGGCAGGTAGTCGATGATCCACGCCAGCACGCGCGTCGACCACGGCGGGTAGGCGTCCTGCGGCGATTCCGGCCAGGAGAAAGCAACGATGTCCGGCGCCGCAGGCGACGGTCGATCGGTCATGGCTGCTCCCCAAAGAAATCCCTGGCTCGGCGAACGAGCGGTGCTTACATTAACCCGCAAGGGGGCTGCCAGCGGGGTTTTCCTCGGAGTAAATGACCTTGATGCACCGGTGTGGCCAGGGGGACACGCCGCGCGCACAGGCTATCGGCGGTCGTGGCCGTCGGACAGGAACCCGAGCAGGTCGTGGCGGGTCAGCACGCCGACCGGCTTACCCTCCTCGACCACCATCACCGCATCGCATTCCCGCAGCGTCTTGGCCGCCGCGCTGACCGGTTCGCCGGCGCCGAACAGGGGCAGCGGCGGGCTCATGTGCTGGGCCACCGCGTCGGCCAGTTTGGCGCGGCCCTCGTAGACCGCGGACAGCAGTTCGCGTTCGGACACGCTGCCCGCCACCTCGCCCGCCATCACCGGCGGCTCCGCGCCCACCACCGGCATCTGCGAGACCCCGTATTCGCGCAGGATGTTGATGGCGTCGCGGACGGTCTCCGACGGGTGGGTGTGCACCAGGTCGGGTAGCGCCCCGGACTTGCCGCGCAGCACGTCGCCGACGGTGGGCTCGTCGACCTTGCCGTCGAGCCTGCTGCGCAGGAAACCGTAGGACTGCATCCATTCGTCGTTGAAAACCTTTGACAGATAACCCCGTCCACCGTCGGGCAGCAGCACCACGACAAGCGAGTCGGGACCGGCTTCCTCGGCGACCTTGATAGCGGCGACGACGGCCATGCCACACGAACCGCCGACCAGCAGCGCCTCCTCGCGGGCCAGCCGTCGCGTCATCTCGAACGAGTCGGCGTCGGACACCGCGATGATCTGGTCGGGCACCGCAGGGTCGTAGGCCTTGGGCCAGAAATCCTCGCCCACGCCCTCGACGAGGTAGGGCCTGCCGGTGCCGCCGGAGTAGACCGAACCCTCGGGATCCACGCCGACGACCTTGACCGGGCCTTCCGGACGGTCGGCGGAGACCTCCTTGAGGTAGCGGCCCGCGCCGGTGATCGTTCCGCCGGTGCCCACCCCGGCGACGAAGTGGGTGACCTTTCCGTCGGTGTCGGCCCAGATCTCCGGGCCGGTGGTCTCGTAGTGGCTGGCCGGCCCCATCTGGTTGGAGTACTGGTCGGGCTTCCACGCGCCGTCGATCTCGGCAACCAGCCGGTCGGAGACGCTGTAGTAGCTGTCCGGGTGGTCCGGCGGCACGGCCGTCGGGCAGACCACCACCTCGGCGCCGTACGCGCGCAGCACGTCCTGCTTGTCCTCGCTGACCTTGTCGGGGCACACGAAGATGCACTTGTAGCCGCGCTGCTGGGCCACCAGCGCCAACCCGACCCCGGTGTTGCCGGAGGTCGGCTCGACGATGGTGCCGCCGGGTTTGAGCTCACCGCTGGCCTCCGCGGCGTCGATCATCTTGATCGCGATGCGGTCCTTGGAGCTGCCCCCCGGGTTGAGGTACTCGACCTTGGCGGCGACCGTCCCGGCGCCCTCCGGAACAACAGAGTTCAGCCGCACCAGGGGCGTGTTGCCGATGAGCTCACTGACGTGCCGGGCGATCCGCATGACTCCATCGTGTCAGGCGGGCGAAACCCTTACCAGGTGGCCTCTCGGATGTAGTCGCCGATCTGGCGCAATGACCGCTTGGCCTCGGGTACGGCGGGCGAGGCGAGCTGGAACACGTGCATCTGCCCGGGCCAGACCCGCACCTCCACCGGCACCCCGGCGGCGGCCAGCCGTCGCGCCGCCTTGCGGGCGTCGCTGACCAGCACCTCGGACCCGGAGACGTGGATCAGCGTGCGCGGCAGGCCAGGCTCGATGTGGTCGAGCGGTTCGTAGATCTCTTCGGGTTTCCCGTCGACGAGACGCCTGCCGCCCGCCTCCTTGACCAGGTCCACCAGCGCGTAGAACGCCCGCGGCGGGAACATCGCGTCGCTGCGGATGTTCGGATGGTTCGCGCGGGTCTCGTTGTCGACCTCGAACAGCGGCGACATGGTGACCATCGCCGCGGGCACCTCGCCCTTCAGGCCCTCCCGCTGCAGCTTCTCGGCCAACGCCAGCGCGAGGTAGCCGCCCGCGGAATCGCCGGCCAGCACGATCTGCTCGGGCTCGTAGCCCTTCAACCGCAGCCACTTGTAGGCGTCATAGCAGTCGTCGACGGCCTGGCCGACCGAATGCTTGGGGATCATCCGGTAGTTCACCACCAGCACCGGACAGTCGGCGAACCCCGACAGCGCCGCCACCAGGCGGCCGTGCGAGTTCACGCCGCAGGTCAGAAACGCCCCGCCGTGCATGTAGAGGATGACGCCGCGCTTGCCGTCGGCGGGCAGCACCCCCGGCGCGCGCACCAACTGCGCGGTGCAGTGCGGCAACGAGATCGTGGCGCGTACGGTGCCCGGAGTGGGCCGCGCGACCCGGGAGACGAAGTCGACCAGCCCCCACGGCCACGGCAGGCGCGGAGCGTAACTGCCGATAGCTAGAGTCGGACGGATAGTTAGCAGAGCGGCCAACGCAGTGAGCCGTCCCGCCAGGCTCGGCCCGTCCTCGACGATTTCGACGGGTGCCCCGTCGCTGACCGGAAACTTCCGTGGTTTTCGCGTCTTACCAGGACTTACGCCAACGCGACCCGCGCCGGCCGTTTTGCTTGGTGCCGTCATCGCCACCACTCCCTACGCCGTTGTAGAGCCGGGTTCGCCAGTTTGCTTCAGCGTCGCCCTGTTCTTAGCTTGACACTCTACAGAAGGTTCAACAACGTACAACTGAGAACGAGTCCCATTCGAGACCAGTTGGTACCGGTTGATACCGGACTTGATACCCCAATGTGATCGCTCACCGCCTGTCGCCACGCGGGTGGCCGCGAAATTCGCTCCTAAACTAGAGCTCGTGGGCACACGCGCACCTCGACGGGCGACCATCGCCCTGGCCGCGGCCGCCACGGTGGCCTCGACCGGTTCGGCGTACGTCGGCGTCCGCAACCTGTTGACCGGGCAGGCAGACCGGGCCCGGCGCGTGATCCCCAAGGCCTGGGACGTTCCGCCGCGCGCCGACGGCGTCTACGCACCCGGCGGCGGCCCCGTCACGCGGTGGGCTCGTGACGTGCCGACCGACCTGCACCTGATGGTCTTCGGCGACTCCACGGCCACCGGTTACGGCTGCCGGACCGGCGACGAGGTGCCCGGTGTGCTGATCGCCCGCGGACTCGCCGAGGTGTCCGGCAGGCGCATCCGGTTGAGCACGAAGGCGATCGTGGGGGCGACCTCGAAGGGGCTGGCCGGACAGATCGACGCGATGTTCGTCGCGGGCCCGCCGCCGGATGCGGCGGTGATCATGATCGGGGCCAACGACATCACCCGACCCAACGGCATCGGGCCCTCGGCGCGGCGGCTGGGCCGGGCAGTGCAGCGGCTGTGCGCCGCCGGTTCGGTGGTCGTGGTCGGTACGTGCCCGGATTTCGGGGTCATCACCGCGATTCCGCAGCCGCTGCGATGGGTGACGCGCAGCCGGGGTCTGCGCCTGGCCAGGGCGCAGGCGGCGGCGGTGCGCGCGGCAGGCGGTATGCCCGTGCCGCTGGCCGACCTGCTGTCCCGCGACTTCCGCAAGGCGCCCGACGTCATGTTCTCCCCCGACATGTTCCACCCGTCGGCGGCCGGCTACGCGCTGGCGGCCGAACAGCTGCTGCCGGCGGTGTGTAATGCGTTGGGCGACTGGCTCGGCGGCGACGTACCCGAGTTGCCGTGGCAGTCCCGCTCGCGAGACGGCTCCCTGCGGGCCCGCGTGGGTGGGTTGAGCAGGTTGTGGCACCGCTCCTACGGGGTGCCCGCTCCGGTCGTGGTGCCCGCCAGCTAGGTTTCTCCTAGTTCACCGAAGCGAGGAGTCACCATGGCTGAAGCCGTCATCGTCTCGACCGCGCGTTCGCCGATCGGCCGCGCGCACAAGGGCTCTCTGGTCAACATGCGGCCGGACGACCTGGCGGCGCAGATGGTGCGCGCCGCGCTCGACAAGGTGCCCGCGCTGGACCCGCGCGAACTCGACGACCTCATCATGGGTTGCGGCCAGCCCGCGGGTGAGGCGGGCTTCAACATCGGCCGTGTGGTGGCCGTCCAGCTCGGCTACGACCTGTTGCCCGGCACGACCGTCAACCGGTACTGCTCGTCGTCGCTGCAGACCACGCGGATGGCGTTCCACGCGATCAAGGCCGGCGAGGGCAGCGCATTCGTTTCCGCTGGGGTGGAGACGGTTTCGCGGTTCCCCAAGGGCACCTCCGACGGTTGGCCCGACACCCACAACCCGGTGTTCGCCGATGCAGAGAAGCGCACCGAGCAGGCTGCCGCAGGCGCCAGCGAGTGGCGTGATCCCCGCGAGGACGGCCTGCTGCCCGACATCTACATCGCGATGGGCCAGACCGCGGAGAACGTCGCACTGCACACCGGCATCAGCCGCGAGGAGCAGGATCACTGGGGCGTGCGCAGCCAGAACCGCGCCGAGGAAGCGATCAGGAGCGGCTTTTTCGACCGCGAGATCGTCCCGGTGACCCTGCCCGACGGTTCGACGGTGGCCAAGGACGACGGGCCGCGCGCGGGCACCACCTACGAAGGGGTTTCACAGCTCAAGCCGGTGTTTCGGCCCAACGGCACGGTGACCGCGGGTAACGCGTGCCCGCTCAACGACGGTGCCGCGGCGGTGGTGATCGTCAGCGACACCAAGGCCAAGGAACTCGGGCTCACGCCGTTGGCGCGCATCGTGTCCACCGGCGTCAGCGGGCTTTCGCCGGAGATCATGGGCCTCGGCCCGATCGAGGCGACGCGTAAAGCACTCGCCAACGCGGGCATGACCATCGACGACATCGACCTGTACGAGATCAACGAGGCGTTCGCCGTCCAGGTGCTCGGTTCGGCGCGCGAACTCGGCATGGACCTCGACAAGCTCAACGTGTCCGGTGGCGCGATCGCGCTGGGCCATCCGTTCGGCATGACGGGCGCCCGCATCACGGCCACCCTGTTGAACAACCTTCAGACGCACGACAAGACGTTCGGTCTGGAGACGATGTGTGTGGGCGGCGGCCAGGGCATGGCGATGATCGTCGAGCGGCTCTCGTAGTTCCTTTCGAGTCCGGACAGCAGAAAGGGCGCCCGCAATCGCGGACGCCCTTTCTTCGCGGAATGTCTACTCGCTGTAGAAGTAACTGAGCAGCCGCAGGATCTCCAGGTACAGCCAGACCAGCGTCACGGTCAAGCCCAGCGCGATGCCCCACGCGGCCTTCTCCGGGGCGCCGGCGCGGATCGCCTGATCCGCCCGGTCGAAGTCGGCCAGGAAGAAGAACGCCGCCAGGCCGATCATCAGCAGCGAGAACAGGATCGCCAGCGGGCCGCCGTCACGCAGCGGTCCGGCGCCATCGGTGAAAAGGCCGATACCGAGGTTGACCAGCATCAGCACCACGGCGCCGATGCCGGCAGCCGCCAGGAAGCGGGTCAGCTTCGGCGTGACGCGGATGGCTCCGGTCTTGTAGACGACGAGCATGCCGAAGAACACGCCGAGCGTGCCCACCACGGCCTGGCTGATCAGAGCGCCCGCGCTCACACCCGAGACCATGAAGTTGGCGACCACGAACGAGAAGGCGCCGACCACCAGACCCTCGAGGGCGGCGTAGCTCAGCACGATCGCCGGGTTGTCCTGCTTACGTCCGAAGATCGCCACCAACAGCAGCACCATGCCGCCGACCAGGCCGACCAACAGCAACGGCGTGGCAAGCGCCATGTTCATCGCCGACAGGAAGTACGCGGCGACCGCCGAAACCGTCAGCACGCCCAGCGTGACGCCGGTCCTGGTGACGACGTCGTCGATGGTCAGCGGGCGCGCGACGCCGACCTGCTGCTGTTCGGCGTACTGAGTGGCATAGGGGTCTGCTTGTACCGCCGCCGCACCGTAGCCGGCGGCTCCGGTACCAAATTGGGCGTATCCACCCTGCGTCTTGGGCAGGGAACGAAATACCGGGTTGCTGGTCTCCCGCACCGTCGGTTCCTCTCATTGCGTGGTTCGACTGATTGGCGAACACAATCTCAACGATCCACCACCCGCGGGCAGTTCCCGCGACTGCTAAGCCGTTCCCTGGAAACCTTACCTGGGGCTGCCTGCGGTGGTGCGCCGATCCAGATGCACTAGATTGCACCCGTGGGCAAAAACGAGGATGTCCTAGTAAACGTCGAGGGTGGCGTCGGGCTGATCACCCTCAACAGGCCGAAGGCCATCAATTCGCTGAACCACGCGATGGTCAACGCGATGGCGTCGGTGCTCACCGAGTGGGCGGGTGACGACGCCATCCGCGCCGTCGTGCTCGACGGCGCCGGCGAACGCGGGCTGTGCGCGGGCGGCGACATCGTCGCGATCTATCACAGCGCGCGCGGCGACGGGTCCGAGGCGCGGCGGTTCTGGTACGACGAGTATCTGCTCAACGCCGCGATCGGCCGGTTCCCCAAACCGTATGTGGCGCTGATGGACGGGATCGTGATGGGCGGCGGCGTGGGGGTCAGCGCCCATGGCAGCGTGCGGGTGGTCACCGACACCACGAAGATGGCGATGCCCGAGGTGGGAATCGGCTTCATCCCCGACGTCGGCGGCACCTACATCCTCTCGCGTGCGCCGGGGCGGCTCGGCTACCACGCCGCACTGACCGGTGCACAGTTCGGCGGTGCCGACGCGATCGCGATGGGCTTCGCCGACCACTTCGTGCCGCACGAGGCGCTGACCGATTTCAAGCGCACGGTCATCGCCGACGGTGTGGACGCCGCACTCTCCGCCTATGCGGCGACGCCACCGCCGAGCCCGCTGGCCTCCCAGCGCGATTGGATCGACGAATGTTTCGCCGGCGACAGTGCTCTCGACATCGTCGCCGCACTGCGCGCCCACGGGGCAGACGCGGCCACAGAAGCCGCCGACCTGATCGAGACGCGCTCGCCCGTCTCGGCGTCGGTCACGCTGGCGGCCGTTCGCCGCGCCGCCGAGCTCGAAACGCTCGAAGACGTGCTGCGCCAGGAGTACCGAACGTCGTGCGCGTCGCTGCGCAGCCACGACCTCGTGGAGGGCATCCGTGCCCAGGTGATCGACAAAGATCGCAATCCGAAATGGTCGCCGTCCTCCCTGGCGGCCGTCACCACCGCCGACGTCGAGGCCTACTTCGCGCCGGCCGACCGCGAACTGGAGTTCTCATGACTTCCCAGAGCTACGAGACCATTCTCGTCACCCGTGACGACCGCGTCGCCACCATCACGCTGAACCGGCCGAAGGCGCTCAACGCACTCAACAGCCAGGTGATGCACGAAGTCACCACCGCTGCAGCCGAACTCGACGCCGACGCCGGCATCGGCGCCATCGTGATCACCGGCAACGAGAAGGCATTCGCCGCGGGCGCCGACATCAAGGAGATGGCCGAGTTGTCGTTCGCCGAGGTGTTCTCCTCGGACTTCTTCGCCGGTTGGGGCAAGTTCGCCGCGACACGCACCCCGACCATCGCGGCGGTCGCCGGCTACGCGCTCGGCGGCGGCTGCGAACTGGCGATGATGTGCGATCTGCTGATCGCCGCCGACACCGCGAAGTTCGGCCAGCCCGAGATCAAGCTCGGCGTGCTGCCCGGCATGGGCGGCTCGCAGCGCCTCACGCGTGCCATCGGCAAGGCCAAGGCGATGGACCTGATCCTGACGGGGCGCAACATGGACGCCGAGGAAGCCGAACGGGCCGGCCTGGTGTCGCGCGTCGTTCCCGCCGACAAACTGCTCGACGAGGCCAACGAGGTCGCCAAGACCATCGCAGGTATGTCGCTGTCGGCGTCGCGGATGGCCAAGGAGGCCGTCAACCGCGCGTTCGAGTCCACCCTCGCCGAGGGGCTGCTCTACGAGCGCAGGCTCTTCCACTCCACGTTCGCCACCGACGACCAGACCGAGGGCATGACCGCGTTCACCGAGAAACGCCCCCCGAAGTTCACTCATCGCTAATCTGCGCATGTGACTGACACCGCGGAGGGCTCGACCACCACCGAACCGGCACCGCCGGAGCCGCCGCAGCCCCCAGCCAAGAAGCCGTGGTGGATACGCCATTACACGTTCACCGGCACCGCGGTCGGGCTGGTGTTCCTGTGGTTCTCGTTGACTCCGTCGTTGTTGCCGCGCGGCCCGCTGTTCCAGGCGATGGTCAGCGGCGGCGCGGCCGCGTTCGGCTACGGGCTCGGCGTCTTCGTGGTGTGGCTGGTGCGTTACATGCGGTCGAAGGACTCCAGCCCGCCTGCGGCCCGGTGGGCGTGGATCGGACTGGTCGTCATCGGTGTGGTCGGCCAGATCCTGATGTTCATCTACTTCGACATCTGGCAGGACGAGGTGCGCGACCTCAACGGTGTGCCGCGGCTTGGGTTTTGGGACTATCCGCTGACGGCCGTCTTGTCGATCGTCGTGCTCTACGTGCTGGTGGAGATCGGCCAGCTGATCGGTAGATTGGTGCGCTACCTGGTGCGCCAGCTCAATCGGGTTGCCCCGCCCCGTGTTTCGGCTGTCGTCGTGGTGCTGCTGTTGCTCGCGGTGAGCATCGCCCTGCTCAACGGCATCGTGGTCCGGGGCGCGATGTCCACGATCAACAAGACCTTCGCCGCGGTCAACGACGAGACCGATCCCGACTTCCCCGCCCCGACGTCGAGGCTGCGCTCCGGCGGCCCCGAGTCGGGGGCCAGCTGGGAGTCGCTGGGCCATCAGGGCCGGGTGTTCGTCTCGGCGGGACCGACGGTCGACGAGCTCACCGAGTTCAACGGCAGGCCCGCCGTCGAACCGATCCGGGCCTACGCGGGGCTGCACTCCGCCGACGGCATCAAGGCGACCGCCGCGCTGGCGGCCCGCGAACTGGTGCGTACCGGCGGACTGGACCGCGCGGTCGTCGCCGTCGCCACCACCACCGGCACCGGCTGGATCAACGAGGCGGAAGCTTCGGCGCTGGAGTACATGTACAACGGCGACACCGCGATCGTGTCCATGCAGTACTCGTTCTTGCCCAGCTGGCTGTCGTTTCTGGTGGACAAGGAGAACGCCCGGCAGGCGGGACAGGCGCTGTTCGAAGCCGTCGACGAGTTGATCCGCGAGATGCCCGAGGCGCAGCGCCCGCGGCTGGTGGTCTTCGGCGAGAGCCTGGGCTCGTTCGGCGGGGAGGCCCCGTTCCTGGCGCTGAACAACCTCATCGCCCGCACCGACGGCGCGTTGTTCTCCGGCCCGACGTTCAACAACACGATCTGGACGCAGCTCACCCGTGACCGCGATCCGGGTTCGCCTGAGTGGCTGCCGGTCTTCGATGACGGGGAGAATGTCCGGTTCGCCGCCGTGGCCGGCGACCTCGGTCGGCCCGACGACCCCTGGGGCAATCCCCGTGTGGTCTACCTACAGCACGCATCGGATCCGATCGCGTGGTGGAGTCCGGATCTTCTGTTCGCCGAACCGGATTGGCTCAGAGAACCGCGCGGATACGACGTCTCCGGCCGGATGCAGTGGCTTCCGGTCGTGACGTTCCTGCAGGTGTCGGCCGACATGGCGGTGGCCGTGGACGTGCCGGACGGCCACGGACACGTCTACGTCAGGGACGTGGCCAACGCGTGGGCGGCGATCCTGCAGCCACCGGGGTGGACCGCGGAGAAGACCGAGAGGCTACGCCCGCTGTTGACCAACGACGAGAACGCCTGAGGCCGACAGCGCGTGGTACCCGCCGACCACGTCGGTGGCCCGGTGCAGCCCGAGGTCCTGTAGCGCGGCCGCGGCCAGGCTCGACGTGTAGCCCTCCGAGCACAACACGACCCACTCCACGTCGTCGTCGACGGCCTGTGGCAGCCGCGCATCACTGGTCGGATCGCAGCGCCACTCCAGCACGTTGCGCTCGATGACCACCGCCGCCGCGACCTCGCCCTCGCGGGCACGCTGTGCCTGCGGCCGGATGTCGACAAGGATCGCGCCGCGCTGCAACGCCGCGGGCACCTCGTCGGCGGGCAGCCTGCGCAGGCGGGCGCGGGCCTGCTCCAGCACCCGGTCGATTCGGCTGGCCATCAGCCGGCCTCGGGTGCGTCGGTGAGCTCGGTGCGGCTGCGGCGCAGTGTGTTTCGTTCCGTCACGTCGTAGTACGACATCGCGGTCAGCGGCGGCGAATACGCGTGCACGCTCAGCGTCGGAGCCGACGCGGCGCGCGGCGGAGCCCACACCACGTCGTGCACCCAGCCCAGCGGGAACGCCGCCTGATCCCCGGCCGCCAGTCGGCGACGCCGCAGCGTCTGGCCGTCCCAGCGGGTTTCGCTCAGCGCGCCGGAGACGACGGTCAGCGCGCCCAGCGAGCCGCCGTGGTCGTGCATCTCGGTCGAGCACTCCGGCACCCAGCTGATCAGCCAGACGTCGAGTTCGTCGTCGCCGTGCAATCGGGTGAACCATCGCTCGTGGGCGGGCAGACCGCCTGCGGGTATCAGATGGCGGTAGCGGCCGGTCAGCACGTCGTCGGCGTAGAAGTCGGTGGTGTACATCAGGTCGGGCAGGCGCAGCCGGGTGGCCGCGCTGAGGGCGGAAACCATGGGAGAAACTCCAGGAAAGACGGAACGGTCAGAGGGCAAGCGCTAGCGCCGACAACACTCCAGAACCACACTGCGCTCCGTCACGGCGGCCAGTGTTGCATAGATTGGCCGTATGCGTTTGATGCTCCGTCGCGGCGCTGCCACCGTCGCACTGGCCGGCCTGGGAACGCTGGCCGCATGTTCGTCGAGTCCCGACAGCGAGCAGGCGACCTCGTCGGCGCCCACCACCTCCGCCTCGGCGGGGCAGACCCCCACCGCGGCACCCGGCGCCGTCGACGTCTCCCCCGGCGGCGTCACCACGGCCGTCGGCGCGCCCGCACAGTCCACCGAGGAGGAATACTTCAAGGCCTGCAAGGCCGCAAAGGACTGGATGGACAGCCAGGGCGGGGATCCGACGACGTTGATCGAGCCCTATCTTCAGACGGTGCAGTCCTCGGATTCCGCGGGTCCGGGCACCTTCGAGACGCCGTGGTCGCAGCTGGCGCCCGAGCGGCAGGCCGCGGTGATCGTGGCCGCGCAGGCTGCCGCCGAGGCCCTCTGCGGCTGATATGTAGGTCATTTTGTCAAGGGGCAGGGTGAAGCGGCGGCCGCGACCGTCGCCGTGGCCGCCGCTTCGTTGACCAGATGAGCTTTGCTTTCGGC